>JADHSZ010000045.1 GCA_016776635.1 Alphaproteobacteria bacterium | reverse complement strand
GGACAGCACCGAAGGGGGGACGCCCCCCTGTTTGGCTCTATACCAGCCTCTTCGCCAGGGAAAAATGGGACAAAAGCCCGCACCTTTTCAGTGTCAGGGTTTTTAAAAATGGTTCCCCGCAAGATATTCCTCTGCCCTGGCGCGGATGTTGTCGGAAAACCCACGAGCGATAGCCATGGCGTCTCTCTGGAGGCTTTCCAGCGTTGGCTTGACGCTCACGGCCATATCGGGTTTGAGCGCAAAGGCCGAATAGGGACTCTCGCTCGGCGCATAGGTCAGGCAAACATGCCAGGGCGTCCCCAGCTTCTCTTTGTGGCGCAGGGCATATATATGTTCGTCGATGAGACGGGGATAAATAACCGAGGTGGTAAAAAACCATACCTGGGGAAGACGGTATACGTTGCCGTCGGAATCGTTATGCCCTTCGCAGGACCAGCAGGGGTGACAGGAGCGAAGGCAATAGAGCTCATACACCAGCGGAACGATGCCCGATTCAATGAGAAAGTTCTCCGGCTCTGAGGACATCATTCGGGGCGCCGATTCGCATTTCGCGGAACAGTCGCACGAACAACTGGCGGAACCGGAACACGAACAGGGCACCGTGCATCCGGGACAGGGACGAATTTCACCAACACCCGGCTGATTGATGAGGTGCTGCAAGTCTTCCCTGAAACGGGAAAACTTATTCTTGGCGTCTGGGTATAGAATCTCCACGATAAAACTCACCAACAAAAAATATGTCGCTTATTATGCTGGCCATTTTGTAAAAATAATAATAATGCGCAGGCTTAAGTTACTGGAAAATTTAACTAAAATTGATCTTAATTCCCCACCGATGGGACGGAATTTCCATCCCGTGCCCCGGTCTAAAGACGCGGCTTTTCAAAAACCACAATACGGTTGGAATTGGTGCCGCCCCATAACAATTCCATCAAGCCAACCGCCCTTCTTGCAAGGTCAAAGACTGGCCATATAGACGCTTGTTATTGGAATTAAATTCATATTTCACGTCACATAGAAGGCTATGAACGTCCAGTAATTTGTAAGAGGTCGGGCGATACTCAGAATTATTGCTTCCATCAATTGGAGAACTCTCCATCTCAAAAGACAGCACGAGATGTCGCGCCTCTAAGGAGACTTTAAATTCATCAGAAGGCGATAAATAAAATGACCTCATAGTCGAATCAATTTTATCTGCTGAGAATGTCTTACATTCAAGATAAGTCGGACGGTCCTTATCGTCGAAAAAAAGTATGTCAGGATAGCCTGTCGATTTAGTTTTTCCAGATACAGACCTAGGGGGTTCCACTCTATAGCCTGTGTCCATCAGGGCTCTTTTCACGTAGGCCTCAACATCATTTCCCACTTCATTAGCGCGAGGTCGAACGATGGGATCGGCTTGGATATGATTGGAACAGAGGTTGATAACGCCCTCCAATCCCTTAAGCAGGGACTGGTCTTCTGCTAGAGAAAGGTCAATCGGAATGACTTCTTTGCCTGAAAGAACGTGAATAATAAGATCAAGCGGCACGTCCTTAACTGGATTAAGCATTTGGGAAATGATGCTTTCGAGAAGTGCGGGCTGCTCCTCATTTGTCATTGTCGCCTCATGAGAACAATCCGATTCGTATTCGTGCCACGGCTATTATTTTTTACACCCCAACAATTTGATGTCTTCGTGAATTCCTGACTATTAACGACGACACACAATGGCGAGAAAGGAAGGCCTCCAATAGCTTCAAGCACGAGGCTTTCAAGCTCTACACTGCCATTTCTCACCTCACCCACTTCAAAAGCTACGTGGCCTCCTGGTCGAACAACACGCCCTAACTCTTTGAATACCTGATGAGTAAAATCTGCCCACTCGTCAGGTTTTTTATGTATTGCTATTGGAACAGATGCAGGGTCAATCCCTAGGAACCAGCAGCGGAGCCAATTATCAGTTGCATATTGCACCACATCCAAAAAAGGCGGGGATGTCACGACTAGATCAACTGCGCCAGTATTAATTTCTGGCGTTGAATCAGCTGACGCCGCTAACAATGCATACGAACGATTATCAACAATATGACCGTCTTTAAGCAATGAACGAGATTTTTTCAGGATAAGAGATGGCACATCTTTTTGGGGGGGAATCTGACCTCGTTTTTCGTTAATCTTCTCTTGCGCAGCAACCGTCACGGCCTGATTGGGCGGCATTGTATAAACTGAAAAGAACCCCGGAGAATGACCTGTTAAACGATTCAGTGCGATCATCCTAATCCACTTATCGGCGGCATCTAGTTTGCCAGCCTTTTCCCTCATTAACAGCCACCGGCGCAGAGCGTAGATTTGCTTGAGTGTTTCCGGGTGATAAAACACCAACAAATCTTGATCCATTTCCCCACCATATGACCAATCCACCTCTTTTAACCTGATCTTTATAGAGGGCAGGTTTTGAGGAATGAGACGCGGCTCGGTTAACGCAATACTGAGAGGATTTATGTCCACCCCCAAGACGTCTCTGCCCATGAGAGCGGCCTGAATGGGCGTTGTCCCCCTACCCATAAATGGGTCATAAACAACGTCACCTTGATCCGTGAGCTTATTTATGAAGAACTCTGGCAATTGCGCCTTAAAACAAGCTCGGTAACTTATTTCATGAATTTTATGGGATTGACGTTGCCGTGCCGTCCAAAATTCATTCCACAAAAATGGAATGCCTCGTCTCTCCTCAACATGAGTCGTTTGTCCATTGAATGTAAAATCAACAAGTTGATCGACCACCGATTCGGTGTCGCATTCTTCTTCATAGAGGTTCTGCTGAATGGCATACATTCTTTATTCTATCGTGCAGATGACGCCTGTGATGCGTGAAATTAAATTCACTTCTTATTCCTAAACCCTCAGAGAGGTGCGCTGCCACTCTTGAAAGAATCTTAATCCGAAAATCATCTGGCACAAAGGGCAAAGACGCACCTTGCCACAATATTTAGTGGTTCATTTCCGGCCACGGCTACGATATGTGCCATAAATTCCCCAGGAACAGAGATTTCTAGCGCGGCAGGTCGGAACGTCCCATCAGATATTCGTCCACCGCCCGCGCGCACTGGCGTCCCTCGCGGATAGCCCAGACCACCAGCGATTGCCCGCGCCGCATGTCACCGGCGGCGAAAACCTTGTCGAGGGAGGTGCCATAACTGTCCGTATCGGCGGCCACATTGCCGCGGCCATCCAGCCCCACACCGAGATCGGCCAACAGCCCCTCGGCCACAGGATGCAGAAATCCCATGGCGAGCAGAACCAGATCGGCCTTGAGCCGGGTTTCACTGTCTTCCACTTCCTTCATGGTCATGCGTCCAGCTTCATCCGTTTCCCATTCCAAACGGACAATCTCGATCCCGGTGACGTGGCCGTCTTCCCCCTCGAAACGTTTGGTGGCGATGCTCCAGTCCCTCTCGCAGCCTTCCTCCTGGGAAGAGGAAGTGCGCAGTTTCAACGGCCAGTCGGGCCAGGTGAGTGCTTTGTCTTCCATCTCCGGGGGCTTGGCGAGGATTTCAAGCTGCGTCACCGAGAGCGCCCCCTGGCGGTTGGAGGTGCCGATACAGTCGGAGCCGGTGTCGCCACCGCCGATCACCACCACATGCTTGCCCTCGGCGCTGATGGCTTGCGCCTGGTCAATGGCCTTGCCCTCGTTGCGGAGATTCTGCTGGTTGAGGAAGGGCATGGCGAAATGAACACCGTCGAGATCACGGCCCGGCACCTCCAGGTCACGCGGCTTCTCCGAGCCGCCGGCAAGCACCACGGCGTCGAAATCCGCCATCAACTCGGCCGCCGCCACATCCACCCCCACATGACAGTCGGTGCGGAAGGTGACGCCCTCCTTGCACATCTGGTCAATTCGGCGTTCCACAATATGCTTTTCCAGCTTGAAGTCGGGAATGCCGTAGCGCAGGAGCCCACCGGGATTGCCGCTCTTCTCGAATACCGTCACCTCGTGGCCAACACGGGCCAGCTGTTGGGCGCAGGCCAGACCCGCTGGGCCGGAGCCCACAACGGCCACGGTCTTCCCGGTTTTATCCTGAGCCGGCTCGGGCGTAATCCAGCCTTCCCGCCAGCCATGCTCGGCGATGCTGCGCTCTACATTCTTGATGGTCACGGGCTGGTCGGTGATGTTGAGGGTACAGGATTCTTCACAGGGCGCGGGGCATATGCGCCCTGTGAACTCGGGAAAATTGTTGGTGGAATGAAGCACCTCCAGGGCGCGGCGCCATTCTCCCCGATACACAAGATCGTTCCAGTCGGGAATGATGTTGTTGACCGGACAGCCCTGGTGACAGAAGGGAATACCGCAATCCATGCAGCGCGCGGCCTGTTCGGCCAGAACTTCATCTTCCGGGGGAAGGGTAAACTCCTGGTAATTGGAGATGCGCTCGGCCGGCGGCAGGGAAGACAGCCCCTGACGTTCGATTTCAATGAAACCGGTGGGTTTACCCATGGGCGCGTTGCCCGTCTTTGGACCCGGCACCGTCCGCCGCGGACTGTGTGTCTTCCATTTCCTTCAGGGCACGGCGGTAATCCACCGGCATGACTTTGACGAATTTGGGCAGGAAATCATCCCAGCCGTCGAGGATGGCGCGCGCGCGCGCGCTGTTGGTGTAGTGCAAATGTTTCTTGACCAGATAATGCAGCCGCGCCGCGTCGAAACGGGTCATATCGCGCATCACCTCCACCAGGCCATGGGTTTCAAGGTCGCCGCCCTGATGGGCAAACCGCTCCAGGGCCTCGTCTTCCTGTGCGATGGGTTCCAGTTCCACCATGGAGAGATTACAGCGGCGTTCGAAACCATCATTTTCGTCGAGCACGTAGGCGATACCGCCGCTCATGCCGGCGGCGAAGTTACGGCCGGTTGTGCCCAGAACCACGACGATGCCGCCGGTCATGTATTCACAGCAATGGTCGCCCGCACCTTCGATAACGGCCACCGCGCCCGAATTACGCACCGCGAAACGTTCTCCCGCAACGCCCCGGAAATAGCACTCACCGGAAATGGCCCCGTAAAGGACGGTGTTACCGACGATGATATTGTCTTCGGCGATGAGGGAGGATTCCTGCGGCGGGTAGATCACCAGACGCCCGCCGGAAAGCCCCTTGCCCACATAGTCGTTGGCCTCACCGGCCAGTTCCACCGAAATCCCGTGCGCGAGGAAGGCGCCGAAGCTCTGTCCCGCGGTCCCGGTAAGGCGGATGCTGATGGTGTCTTCGGGCAGGCCTTCATGGCCGTAGCGCTTGGCCACTTCGCCGGAAAGCATGGCGCCGAAAGTACGATCGGTGTTGACGATGGGCATCTCGATCTGGACGGCCTCACCCTTTTCCAGAGCCCCGGCTGCCTGTTCCATCAGTTTGCGGTCGAGGATGTGATGGATGTCGTGGGTCTGTTCCTCACAATTATAGACCGCCACATCCGGCCCCGCCTCGGGCTTGTGGAGAATACGCGAATAATCAAGCCCCTTGGCCTTCCAATGGCTGATGGCGTCGTCCATGCCGAGAAGGTCGCTGCGGCCGATCATCTCGTGGAAGCTGCGGAAACCCATCTGCGCCATCAACTCGCGCACTTCTTGCGCCACGAAGAAGAAATAGTTGATCACGTGCTCGGGCTCGCCGGTGAAGCGCTTGCGCAGTTCCGGGTTCTGGGTGGCCACCCCCACCGGACAGGTATTGAGATGGCATTTGCGCATCATGATACAGCCCGCCGCGATCAAGGGCGCGGTGGCGAATCCGAATTCATCGGCGCCCAGCATGGCGCCGATCACCACATCGCGCCCGGTGCGCAGGCCGCCATCCACCTGGACCGCAATACGGCCGCGCAGCCTGTTGAGCACCAGGGTCTGATGGGTTTCGGCAAGGCCGATTTCCCACGGAGAGCCGGCATGTTTGATGGAGGTCAGGGGCGAAGCGCCGGTACCGCCATCGAATCCGGCGATGGTGACGTGGTCGGCGCGGGCCTTGGCCACGCCCGCCGCCACCGTGCCCACGCCGACCTCGGAAACCAGCTTGACGCTGATGCGGGCATCACGGTTGACGTTCTTGAGATCGAAAATGAGCTGCGCCAGATCCTCGATGGAATAGATGTCATGATGGGGCGGCGGCGAAATAAGGCCGACGCCGGGGGTGGAATGACGCACCTTGGCGATGGTGGCGTCCACCTTGTGACCTGGGAGTTGTCCGCCTTCGCCGGGCTTGGCGCCCTGACAGACCTTGATCTGGATGTCGTCGGCATTAACCAGATATTCGGTGGTGACACCGAAGCGGCCCGAGGCCACCTGTTTAATGGCCGAACGCATGGAATCGCCGTTTTCCAGTGGCGTGAAGCGTTCCGGCTCCTCGCCACCCTCACCGGTATTGGATTTAGCGCCGATGCGGTTCATGGCGATGGCCAGGGTGGTGTGAGCCTCCCTGGAAATGGAGCCGAATGACATGGCCCCGGTGGCAAAGCGTTTGACGATTTCCGCGGCTGGCTCCACCTCGTCCAAAGGCACGGATTTACCCGCTGATCCCAGCTTCATAAGCCCGCGCAGGGTCATCATGCGTTCGCTTTGATCGTTTATCTGTGCGGCGAACTGGCTGTATTTGTCGGGAAGGTTGCCGCGCACCGCATGCTGAAGATTGGCGATGGTTTCGGGCAACCACATGTGGTCCTCGCCACGCAGGCGGAAGGCATATTCACCGCCCACGTCCAGGGAATCGCGATAGATATGGGCATCGCCATAGGCCTGGTGGTGCCGTTGCAGCGCCTCTTCGGTCACCTCGGCCAGACCCGCCCCCTCCACGGTGGTGGCGGTTCCCGTGAAATAGGCGGCAACGAATTCACCGGACAGCCCCACGGCGTCAAAAATCTGCGCCCCGCAATAGGACTGGTACGTGGAAATACCCATCTTCGACATGATCTTCAGGATCGCCTTGTTGGCGGCCTTGATGAAATGCTGGTGCACGTCATCCTCGGAGAGATCACCATCACCTTCCTGTTCCAGGTCATCATGAACCGAGGACAGAGTCTCGAAGACGAGATAGGGGCTGATGGCCTCGGCGCCGTATCCCGCCAGAACGGCCAAATGGTGCAGCTCGCGGGCTTCGCCGGTTTCGATGACCAGCCCGGTGCGCGTCCGCAGCCCAGTGCCGATGAGATGATGATGGACCGCCGAAACAGCCAACAACGCCGGCAGGGCCACATGGGCCTCGTCCATGCCGCGATCGGACAGGATCAGCACGTTGGCGCCGCCCTCCACGGCCTCTTGCGCTTTCTCGCATAATTCCGCGAGGCCCGCCTCCATCCCCGCCACTCCCTTATCGGCCAAAGTGCATATATCCAGGGTGAGGGAACGGAAATGGCCGTCGGTCCTGAGCTCGATATGGCGGAGTTTCTCGGTATCGGCGTTGGTGAGGATAGGTTGGCGTACCTCGAGCCGCATATGTCCGCCGTCATCTCTTAAGCCCAGCAGATTGGGCCGGGGCCCGATGAAAGAGGCCAGCGACATCACCAGTTCCTCGCGGATGGGATCGATGGCCGGGTTGGTAACCTGGGCGAAGCACTGTTTGAAATAGGTGTAGAGGAGCTTTGGCTTCGACGAGAGCACCGAAAGCGGGGTATCGCTGCCCATGGAGCCCGTGGGCTCCTGTCCCGCCAGGGCCATGGGCTTGAGGAAGAATTCAATATCCTCCCGGGTGTAGCCGAAGGCCTGCTGGCGATCGAGAAGGGTGTCGGGGTCGGGGTTGCGGACCGGGGGCTCCTCGTCACCGTCCTTGAGGTCCTCGAGACGGAACTGGGTGGCGTCGAGCCAGTTCTGATAGGGCTTGGCCGCCACCAAACCGGCCTTTACCTCCCCGTCGTCGATAATGCGGCCTTCCTCAAGATCGATGAGGAACATCTTGCCCGGCTGCAAGCGCCATTTCTTGACGATCTTTTCTTCCGGGACCGTAAGCACGCCCATTTCCGAGGCCAGCATCACCAGATCGTCATCGGTAACATAATAGCGCGCGGGCCGCAGGCCGTTACGGTCGAGGGTGGCGCCGATCTGCCGTCCGTCGGTAAAGGCAATGGCGGCGGGACCGTCCCAGGGCTCCATGATTCCCGCGTAATATTCGTAAAAAGCCCGCCGCGCTTCATCCATCAGGGGATTGCCGGACCAGGCTTCGGGAATCAGCAGCATCATGGCGTGAGACAGGGAATAGCCCCCCGCCACGAGAAGCTCCAGGGCGTTGTCGATACAGGCCGAATCCGACTGGCCCTCGGCGATGAGGGGCCAGATCTTGTCGAGATCGTCGCCCAGAATCTCTGAAACCATGGAGCGGCGGCGCGCATTCATCCAGTTGAGGTTGCCACGCAGGGTATTGATCTCGCCGTTGTGGCAGAGAATCCGGAACGGCTGGGCCAAGCTCCAAGTGGGGAAGGTGTTGGTGGAAAAGCGCTGATGCACCAGGGCCAGGGCCGAGACCATGCGCTCGTCGGTAAGGTCCGTGTAGAAATTCCGCACCTGATGGGACAGCACCATGCCCTTGAACAGCAGGGTCCGCGACGAGAAGGAGGGGATATAGAAGTCTTCCATACCTTCCATCTGGCCCACCAGTTCGGCTGCCGCGTTTTCTACCTGTTTGCGGATAACGAAGAGCTTGCGCTCAAACCCATCTTGGTCGGGGCAGGACTCGCCGCGCCCCACAAAAAGCTGGCGGATAACGGGTTCGCTGGCCCTGACGCTTTCTCCGATATCGCTGTTGTCCACCGGCACGTCGCGCCAGCCCAGAACCTTTTGTCCCTCGGAAACAGTGAACTGTTCCAACAGGGATTCGCATTTCTCCCGCGCCTCGGGGTCGTGGGGCGGCAGGAACAGCATGGCCACGCCGTATTCACCCTGCGGCGGCAACTCAACCCCGGCGGCTTCGGCGCGCAGAAAGGCGTCCGGCATCTGAATCAGGATTCCCGCCCCGTCACCGGCCTTGGGGTCGGCCCCTACGGCGCCACGATGGGTGAGATTCTCAAGGATGGTCAGACCCTGGCGGATAATTTCGTGGCTTTTCACGTTCTTGATATTGGCCACGAAGCCGATGCCGCAGGAATCATGCTCGTTCCGCGGGTCGTAAAGCCCCTGTGGGGGCGGCAGGGTCGAATGAATCTTCTTGGTCAAAATCTTAATGCCGTCCGTTATGGTTTCACGCCTTCCCGGCCATCCCGAAAAACGGCCCAGGAGACGTCAGAGACTGCGGGCCTCAAAAAGGCTCAGCCGCACCTCGCGCGCAAGCCATCAATGCTTGTACTTATATGGGTATTCCGGGGCATCGGGTCTCGCGCGCGGGCCGCACAAATTAGCGGAGAATGATGGAAATCGCAAAGCCTTGCGTAACCTTCCAGGACAAGAATGTGATTTATTCGCCGCAGACTAAAAAAACCATTGTAAATCAATGAATTAAATATTTTTATGCAGTGGTTTAAAGGGGCTTTGCCATGCCTTGCGGGGCCATTTGCCCGTCCATACCGGTCATAAACCGGTCCTTCAACAAGTTCGAGAAAAAATTTTCGGTTTTTACGAGGTCGGGGCGATGGTGAGATCGTCCACGTTATTTTCTGATTCGGAGATTATTGACCCTTAAAGTTTTTCGGCCAGATCCTGTAGGGTAATGAGGAGAAAAATGCCAATACCGACGATGAGGACGAGTTTAAAGACCTGATAATAGATGCTTCCCACGAAGGCTGTGACCTTCTCGTGGACGGCGTCCACCACTTCCTTCACGTTGTGTTTCACATCCTCCCAGAGCGTAGAATCCCGCTCCAACTTTGCCTTGTGGCCTTTTTTCTCCTCCCCCTCATCCTCCACGGAATCGGCGTCGGCCACCTCGCGGGAACGGCGGAAAACTACCTTGGTGCGATAGGAATCATCGTTGGGATTATAGATTTCCTTAACCACACGCACCGACATGGTGCTTTTGCCGCGGAGAAGAAGCTGGGCATCGTAAACAGCCGCATCTTCGTCGGGCTGTACCGATTCGATGACCCATTTACCGTTCTTGTTGGCCTGAACTTCGTATGACATGGCTTAACCGTCTGTCGCTCTGACATCTACTCAATATTAATAAATGAGAATATATAAATTTTTTCTAAAAAGCAGTATGGCCCAGCAACCGCAATCATGCCGTTTTTCTTTTCCTTTCGCATCTCTTTTCGCGGGCGGGGTGGGGGTGGCCGGGAAGGACTGCGGCAAAACACCGCAAAACACCCGGGTGGCCGGGCCGGGACTCCCCCTGATATGGTCGCGCCATGACACCGCATGATATTCAGGATCGCGAAAGCCCGGCTCCGGCGGGCGCTTTCCCCATGGGCCATAATTCCGCCGCCTGCGCCCTGCGGGTAGAGGTGCGCCTGTTCAACAGCCTCACCCGCTATGACGGCAACGGCGGACATGGCCGCCACATGGAACTGGAAGCAGGTAGTACCGTGGGCGATATCCTGCGCCATTTCGGCATTCCGCCCGGCGAGGTCTTTCTGGTTCTGGTCAACGGACGCGACATCACCCCGCAACTGAACGGCGGCCCACGGCTGGGATTTGCCGTGGAGGAAGGCGACGTGGTGGCGTTGTCCGGCCCCGTCCCCTACAGCTGGGGCTACGGCGCGCCCGTGGTGTAAGGGCGAGGCGCAAGGACGACGTTACGGCCCCCTCAGCTTATGGTGCGCCCGGCGGTCACAAGATTCCTAATCCGGGGGTCGTGGGTTCGAATCCCGCCGGGCGCACCAAATCTATCGAATGTCAGGCTAGCGATGCTACCCAGTTCGCCAAGTGCTGTTCTCCTGCGCTCGTAATGAAGTGACGGTCACTGTCGGTCAGGTGAATATTCCGATCCTTAAGCAACGATTTTAATGCGTTAGTCACGGACGATTGACTGCATTTGGCGGCATTCCCAAGCTCTTTGCGCGTCATACCTGAAGGACTTGAATGGGCAAGCAGCAAGAGTATCTCCATGGCTGCCGGTACTTTCTGCCCAACAAAAATTTCCCCATCGATTGCTTCAACCAATGGAATGGCTGTCCGCGAAAGCACCATCATCGCCGAAGCAACATCTTTCTCGTCCGAGACATGGTACAGACGAATCAACTCTGCGATCACCCAACTAGCTGCTGCAACCGCAAGCGAAACATCAATTTGCGTTGGATCTATCTCCTTTACGTGTACGACATCTCTTTTGCTGCGCAGATTATAAATCATCCCATATGCGACCCGAGGGATGAGGAAGCGTAGCGATTCCGGCAGTGCGGTTTGGTTTTCGAACCGCTGTATGGTTTTTTGTACTGATTTAATTTCAGCTGGGGCTGTTGATGTAAGTATGTATTCAATCGCCCGCAGCGTATGCTCCACAAAACGGCCAGCTTTGATCAATGCGCCTTCTAAATCGCCGGAATGGTGTTTCGATAATAACTCCTCGTACGTATTGATTAGATCTTGAACAACAGAGGCATCGATATGAGATGATAGATTCTGGATTATTGTATCTCTCATTGCCGCGCCCTATATCGCCTTGTAGGCCCAAACCTGTTTGCCTTTGTTTTCAATCTTCTTGCGTTGTAGTTTCTTGTCTCTGACAAACTCGGCGGCCGGGCCTGAAAGCGAGGTTACCTTTGCGATGATCGCCTGTTCGTGTAGGCGGTCGGAAACTTGACCAAGTGTTCGGAATTCGTTGAAAAAACCGTCACCAATGAGTTCGTCCAGTGACGAGCGAATTGGTACGCCGGATTTCTTCTTTGTCTTGTTGGTATCTCCTTCCGACAGCGGCGAACTTGTTTCTTTGCCGGGCCTGGCTTTGGATTTCTTCGTTACCTTCTTTGCGGTCTGTGCGGATTTTTCACCTCGCGCAGCGCGGCCTATGGCGTCGAGATTAGATGGGCGAATTGAGTAATGACCGTCAACAACAGTAAGTAGGTGGGCATCTTTCAATTTCTTTAGTACAGGGCGTAATGTCCCTCCGGGAATACCCAGGGTTTCTTCGAGGTCGGCAGGCTTTGTGTCAGTGTTGTGTTTTTCTTCAATAACGTACTGCCAGCCCAACGCCGCGACTAGGTAGATCAATACCTTTGCGTCGTTATTCAGAGCCGCGCCTTCGGGCGTAAATACGATCTCATTCGGGTTTAACTCATAACGGACAAACCCCGAGATGATGGTCTCAATCATCCCTTCGGCTACCTTGCCGCGATCGGCGACTAGATCTTTTAGCGCCATGACTAGTCTCCTATGTCGTCGCTATTTCTACTTAGCTTTGGCAAAGCACCGTTCAACAGCTCTGATGCCGGTTTTTGTCACGTAGAACTGACCCTGTTTTAGATGAACCTCGGCTAGCATTCCGGCCTTCACCGCAAGGCCAAAATCTCGAGAGAAGTTTGCTGGCATGGGCTCCTTTGCGGTCGAGAAACGAGCCCGAATTTCATCTCGTGAAAAGTTAGGGCGTTCTTCGTAGTGAGAAATGAAATGTCCAATGGCGACAATTTGATCCGGCTTACGCGTAGCCTGCACGTCGTCTAGATACTCTCTTAACGACATACGAATGTTTGGTTGCTGAGGCTTCACATCGGTATTGTTCAGTTCAGGATTCGCGTAATCTGAAGCGCCCTGCGCACCCATAACCGCAGCCATGACTGCAGCCAGTACCTTGCTGTCAATCTTGCGTTCAACGTTGATTCCGCCACCTGAGATTCTCAGATCGAATTCTTCTTCCGGGTTTTCAGTTTTGGGCATCCTTCGCCTCCGTCTCGCTTAACATATATTATGAGGAGATAAGTTTTTATGTCAAGCCTCAATACATTTGTAATTTGTTGCTAGATTGGGTTATGCAATTCAAAAAAGAGCTTATATATCTTTAAACTCTATATATTATGTATATCATGCCTCAGAAAATTTATAAACGATTCTGTTTTTTATAATTATGTCCTGATATCATACTAATGATGAAAACTAAAAAATATATTATATCAATATGTTATTGATATTTAAATAATTCATGTATTGTTAATATACAATATAAATTGCGTTTGCAAAAAGGTTTAGTTGGGAGGGTATTTTGCGAGAAGCGGCGCTAAAATACAGAGAAAATTACTTGCATCACACTGTGGCTCCGCTGTTGCCTTCTGGCGGAGATCAACCAAGAAACGGTTAGGAAAACGCTCGATGAAACGGTATTTTGGTACCACGCTCACGCAATATCGATGCGTCACTCGCAACTGAACGGCGGCCCACGGCTGGGATTTGCCGTGGAGGAAGGCGACGTGGTGGCGTTGTCCGGCCCCGTCCCCTACAGCTGGGGCTACGGCGCGCCCGTGGTGTAAGAGAGGAGCGTAAGGGTGGCGGCCCCCTTGGCTTATGGTGCGCCCGGCGGGATTCGAACCCACGACCCCCAGATTAGGAATCTGGTGCTCTATCCTACTGAGCTACGGGCGCTTAAAAAATGTGTCGAGGCGACAGGGTAGCGTGGTGAATTAATTACCGACAATCCAGTTAACGGGGATGGAATAATTGACCATGAAGGATTCCTCGCCGGGATTGCTGTCGCTAAGACCGGCATTGGAGAGGTGGTGAATGGCGACGCCGATGCGCGAACGGTCCTGAAAACGGTAGGAAATCTCGCCGCCGGAACGGAATTCCACATCATTACCCAGATCCTTGCCGTCGCCCTTTTCGAAATAGCCCACGGCGAAATCAGGGGTGAAAATGACGCATTTGCACTTGCCGAAATAGAGGTCGATGCCAAACCCCCCATAGCCATACACGGCGCCGTCGGAAGTGCCGAAGATTCCCACAACCGGCTTGATGAACCACAGCCTCTCGCCCATGCGGTACTGGACCCCGAACTGGGCGGCGGAGGTATCGCGGGTAAAGTCGAAAGCCCCGGCGTTGATAATCAGGTATCCGGGGTCTTCCCCGGCCCGCGCGGGCCCCGACACGGCGAGAAAAGCAAATAGGACCGCCATGGCCAAATACAACGTCGAAAGGCGAAATAATTTCGCGGTCACGGGAACGGCTCCACGGTCACAAAAGGCGTTTCGCCGCATCTTACGGGATTCAGAACCCCACGCAAGGTTTTGCCGCCACAAAACGTAGCACAAGGCACGCCGGGGATAGCCGCGAGCGGGGCCTGTTCCGCCCCGTCCCGGAGTCTTTATCTCAGCTTCTTGAAGTCTTCAGTAGCCGCCACCAGGGCACGGGTGATTCCCGGCTCCACCGCCGCATGGCCGGCATCGGCAACCATCACCAGCCGCGCGCCCTCCCAGGCCCGGACCAGTTCGATGGCGCTTGCCGGGGGACAGACCACGTCATAGCGCCCCTGCACGATGACCGCGGGGATGCCGTGGAGCCGCCCCAGATCCGACAACAGGGCGTCCTCCTCCATAAAGGCGCCGTGGCGGAAATAGTGGGCCTCGGTCCTGGCCAGACCGAGGGCCGTCGCGTCCTGGTCGAAGGCGGCCACGGTATCGGGACTGGGAAGCAGGGTCGAACAGGCCCCTTCATAATGGCTCCAGGCCCGGGCGGCAGGAAAATGAACAGCCGGATCGGGGTCATCGAGGCGGCGGGAATAACCGGCCAACAGGTCGCCGCGTTCTTTCTCCGGCAGAAAGAAGGCGAAATCGCGCCATGTCTCTGGAAAGAATTGCTTCATGCCGTACAGGAACCAGTGAATTTCAGACCGCCGACAAAGAAAAATCCCACGCAGGATGAAGCCCAGACAGCGCTCGGGGTGGGCCTCGCCATAGGCCAGTGCCAGCGTACTTCCCCAGGAGCCGCCGAAAAGAATCCATTTCTCTATGCCCAGATGTTGGCGCAGCCTTTCCATATCGGCGATGAGGTGAGGCGTGGTGTTGTGGGAAAGCTCGCCCACAGGTGCGGAGCGCCCGGCCCCGCGCTGATCAAAGACGATGATGCGGTAATGACCGGGATCGAAAAACCGCCGCGCCGTGGTCCCGGCCCCGGCGCCTGGGCCGCCATGAAGAAACACCACCGGAATGCCCGCCGGATTCCCCGATTGCTCCCAATACATGACATGGGGACCATCCAGG
Organism: Alphaproteobacteria bacterium; assembly: GCA_016776635.1. GTDB lineage: Bacteria > Pseudomonadota > Alphaproteobacteria > UBA11136 > UBA11136 > UBA11136. The sequence goes on along the minus strand of JADHSZ010000045.1, from coordinate 8,107 downwards.
GAGAGCTTTCCCACCTCGAAAGGTTTGAGGGACGGGAACAGCGTCCGGAAAGGCGCCCCGGGCCCCCCGTGTCTTTTATTGTCCCTGGTCATGATGATGCCCTGAAACCCATGCCTGCCAGCCTCCTATCCCTGTAGTCTAAGGACGGTGCGACGGGAGGAAAAGACCCCGCCGCGCCATGCCGCGGGATATACTGCGCACCATGCAACGCCTCGTCTTTTTTTTCCTGATCCTGGTTTGCCATACCCTTCCCCTTGCCGCGATGGAGACCGGCGGCGAGGGCGTGGTGCAAGAGATCATCGATGGCGACACCCTGTTTCTCGATGACGGACGGCAGGTCCGCCTGGTGGGGATTCAGGCCCCGAAACTTGCCCTCGGACGGCGTGGATTCAAGGCATGGCCCCTGGCCGGAGAGGCAAAAACCGCCTTGGCCGGGATTGCCCTGGGAAAACCGGTGGCCCTGTCCTTCGGCGGCGCGCACAGGGACCGCCACGGCCGACTTCTGGCTCATCTTTATCTTGAGGACGGCCTCTGGATTCAGGGAGAAATGATCGCCCGGGGAATGGCCCGCGTCTACAGCTTTCCCGACAACCGGGAACTGGCCAATGAAATGCTGGCGCAGGAAGAAACGGCGCGTGAGGAAGGCCGCGGCATCTGGAACCATGCCTTCTACGCCGTGCGCAGTCCCGACGAAACTGAAGCCCTTGTGGGCAGCTTCCAGCTGGTGGAGGGAGAGGTTCTGTCCGCCGCCGTGGTCCGGGGCCGCGGCTATCTCAACTTCGGCAACGATTATCGCAGTGATTTCACCATCTCCATCCCGCCTAAGTCCCGGCGCCTGTTCGAGAAGGAAGGGATCGACCTTTCCCGGCTGGAGGGCAGCCGCGTGCGTGTAAGGGGCTGGCTCAAATCCTTCAATGGCCCCATGATCGAGGCCACCCATCCCGAACAGATCGAGATCATCAGGAACCCCGGCATGATGGACGCTCCCGGCAGCACAGAAATGACCCCGGAAGCCCAGCAGTGACAAAACGTTTCTTCACTCACCTCGTTACGCCGGCGGCGGCACTGGGCCTGTTCCTGTTCACCGCCGCATGTACCGTCAACCCCGCCACCGGCGAACAGAGCTTCACCGCCTTCATGTCGCCCGCGGAAGAGATTCGGGTCGGGCGGGAACAGCACCCTAAAATCCTTGAGGAATTTGGTGGCGTCTACCAGAACCCGGACCTCACCCGCTATGTGGGAAGCATCGGCCAGTTGTTGGCGCGAACCTCGGAAACCCCGGGCCTCAATTTCACCTTCACCGTCCTCAACAGCCCGGTCATCAACGCCTTCGCCACCCCCGGCGGTTTCGTCTACGTGACCCGGGGGCTGCTTGCCCTGGCCGATAACGAAGCCGAGCTTGCCGGGGTCATGGCCCATGAAATCGGCCATGTGGTAGCCCGTCATTCGGCCCAGCGCTACAGCCAGGCCGTGGCAGCCAATCTCGGCGTCACCCTTCTCGGGGTTCTCACCAATACTCCCGGGATCGGCCGGGTCGCCGGGCTCGGGGCCAATCTCTATCTCAGCAGTTATTCCCGGGAACAGGAATTCGAAGCCGACATGCTGGGCGTGCGTTATCTCTCAAGGGCAGGATTTTCCCCTCACGCCATGTCGGCGTTCCTGGGCAAGCTCCGGGCCAACGGTGCCCTGCAACAGCGCCTTAAAGGTGAAGAAGGCCGGGATCCGGCCACCAGCCTGCTCGCCACCCATCCGCGCACCGCCGAGCGGGTGGAGCGGGCCATCGCCAGCGCCGGTCTCGCCCGTGTCACCGACCCCATTGTCGCCCGTGATATCTACCTCAACAAAATCAACGGCATGCTTTACGGCGACGATCCCGAACAGGGCTTCATCAAGGGCAGGGACTTTATCCATCCCGAGTTAGGCTTCCGCTTCCGGGTGCCGCCGGGATTCCGCCTCTCCAACAGCGCCCAGGCGGTTACCGCCCTGGGACCGAACGGCGCGCGCATCCTTTTCGACAGCGCCGAACGCCGGGACGGCGAGCCCATGCTTTATTATCTCACCTCGCGCTGGGCGGACTTTCTTCAGGACACCGAGGCCATTGACGTCAACGGCATGCAGGCGGCCACCGGCCACGCCCAAAGCAATGCCCGGGAAGGGACCATGGATGTGCGCCTTCTGGCCATCGCCTTCGACACCCGGACCATCTTCCGCTTCATCTTTGTGGCGCCGGTGAATGACGCCCGCAATCTGTCACTGGAGTTTCGCCGCACCACATACAGTTTCCGGCGTTTGCGGCGGGGAGAAGCGGCCTCCATATTGCCGCGGCGACTCAAGATTATAAGGACAGAGCCCGGCGACAGTCTGCGATCGCTGGCGGAGAAGATGCCCTTTGAGGATTTCCGGCTTGAGAGGTTCCAGGTCCTGAACGGATTTGCCCCGGGACAGCAACCCGCCCCGGGGCAATTGATCAAGATTATCGCCGATTAAAAACCGTTTAAGGAGTGGGGGTAGGGGTAGGAGTCGAGAGCACCGATTCCAGCTTCTGGGCGGCTTTCTCCTCGCTCATCTTATCGACGGCGGCAAATTCACGGGCCAGACGGTCGAGGGCCGACTGATAAATCTGGCGCTCGGAATAGGACTGTTCCTGCTGGTCCGAGTTGCGGAAAAGATCGCGCACCACCTCGGCGATGGAAACAGGATCGCCGGAATTGATCTTGGCTTCGTATTCCTGGGCGCGGCGGCTCCACATGGTACGCTTGACGCGCGGCGCGCTCTTCAGGGTACTCATGGCCGTCTTCAGGCGGTCGCGGGAACTCAGCCTGCGCAGGCCAGAAATCTTGGCTTTCTCCACGGGAACCCGCAGTTTCATGCGGTCCTGTTCGAAATCGATGACGAAAAGTTCAAGGGTGTCACCGGCGATGGTCTGTTCCTCGACGCCGAGAATCTTACCCACGCCGTGGGTAGGATAGACAACAAAATCACCGGAGGAAAAAGTGGGGTCCTTAGCCATACGTTTCTCTTTGCTTTCTTTTTCTATGTCTTAATTCACAGACTTAATTTACATGTCCCAACCGTGCGCACAGCTCTAACCGGGTTCTCAACCGCCCAGAACAGGAGCGGGTCCGACCCGGGCCGAACGCAGGTCACTTTTGTCAATGATTACCGGCGACTATACCACAAAAACAGGGGGCCGAACAGCCCCCGCTACGCCGCACACAAGGCTATAACGTCAATGCCTCTCCCGCCTCAGCGCTTCGCCGGCTCGGGGCTGAAATATTTCTCGTATTTACCGGACTTACCCTTCCAGTCGTCGGCGTCGGGCGGGGGGGCGATCATGCGGGTGATATTGGGCCAGAGTTCCGCGTATTTGTGATTCTGCTCGACCCATTTCTCGGTGCCGGGCTCGCTGTCGGGGAAAATTGCCTCGGCGGGGCATTCCGGCTCACAAACGCCGCAATCGATGCATTCGTCGGGATGGATGACGAGCATGTTTTCGCCCTCGTAGAAACAATCCACCGGGCATACCTCGACGCAATCGGTGTATTTGCATTTGACGCAAAGGTCGTTAACGATATAGGTCATTTTTTCTCTTCACATTTCCCTGTCCGGCTCCAAGTCTTGGCCGGGCTTACAATGAACCTGCCTGTTCCATTTTTTAAAGATTCGGCTTCTGATCCCGGATTCCAAGCGCTGTTTCAATCGGAAAGGGGAAGCCATCGAAGCCGTCTTTCCGGTGCGAGGCTCTGCCTATCACAACCGGCATGTGGCCGCAACCACAAGGCAATTATGGGCTTATGCCTGGACTTATGGCGGGTCCATCCGGAGGGTCCATTTCCATCGGCCAGATGCCGCCCAAAGCCCGTCACCACAGAAGACGGGGGATAGTGGCGGGCTGGAAGCGCGACTTCGTTCGAGTCCGTTCCCGCAAACCGGGAAACTTTTCCTTGCCGGGGAGCCGCCCTTTCCGTAGGTTTTTGTGTTGCATTCACGGAATATCCGCCCCGATCAGAAGGCACTCCTTGTCCAAAAATAATTCAAACTCCCTGGAAGGCATCTCGCTTGTGAAGGGGATCAAGAAATCCCAGCGAGCGGCCCTGGAAAAGCGTTGTTCCTGGCGCACCTTTGGCGAGGGCGAACAGATCATCGACCGCCATGATGAAAACCGGGATGTTTATTTCCTCGTCGAGGGACAGGTGCGTATTGTGAATTACTCTCTGTCGGGGCGCGAAATCGCCTTTGACGACCTCGGGCCGGGGGACTATTTCGGCGAGTTGGCAGCCATTGATGACGGACCCCGCTCCGCAAATGTGGTCGCCCAGACCCAAGCCACGGTGGCCGTTCTGGGGCCCGCCGCCTTTGCCGAATTCCTGCACGATCATCCCGCAGCGGCGCTTAGAGTGATGAAGCGGCTGACCTATATGGTACGCCAGGCCAGCGAACGCATCATGGACCTCAGCACATTAGGTGCCAACAACCGCATCCACGCGGAACTCCTGCGCCAGGCCATGACCAGCCTGAAGCCCGACAACAGCGCCGAAATCCGCCCCATCCCCCACCACAGCGAGATCGCCAGCCGGGTCAGCACCACCCGCGAAACCGTGGCCCGGGTGTTGAGCGATCTGGCCCGGGATGATGTGGTCAAGCGTGGACGCAACGCCTTGGTTATCCCGGATATTCACCGTCTCGCCGATATGGTGGAAGAAGTGCGCGGCGATTAACCGCGGCAGATATCCGGGCAAGAAACCTCGCGGCGCTCAGTTACGAAGCTTTACCCAGGCGGCTCCCAGTATCGGGCCGGCATGCCCCGTCTGCAGGATCACGGCGCAACCATCACGTTCCCCGGAAGCATTCAGTTCCGCAGCGCTGACGGTGATTGTCTTCGCCTCGCCATTCCAGTCACCGATGGACCGGATGCTCCGGACCACATTCGCATGGGCCAGGGTGCGGCCAGCGTTTTCCCCGCTGCGAATTTTCGTTTCATGACGGCCGTCGAATTCCATGAGCCACACGGTAGCGTTCTTCGTGATTTTCCTCCTTTTTTCATCGGAGGCTATTTCCGCCCTCAGATCGCCTGAGGGGGTGAGGGCGAGCGAAACCTTCACGCGCCCGTGTTCCGGGTCTTGCGCGCGGTATTCAAGGAATTTCATGACCTGCGAACGGCGCGATCCCACTTCCTGGAACTTGCCGTCGATCACCATCTGCGGCGTATAGACGGAACGTTGCCTCATGGTGCGCGCATAGGAACGCTGCCGGTCCGTGGATTGGGGGCTGGCAAAGGGGTCCCGCCAACCGATGTAGTCCCAGTAATCTACGTGGAGCGAGAGGGCGAGAACACCGTCGCGGCGGCTCAGTTCCTGAAGAAAACTGTCGGCGGGGGGGCAGGACGAACAGCCCTGAGAGGTAAAAAGCTCCACCACCACCGGGGTCTCACCCGAAGAAGCGTTGTCCCGGGAAAGCGCATCTGTCGTGGCGGCGGAGAAAGCTGTCCAGGCCGTTACAAACAAAGCCAAGCGCAGGGGGGGCGTCTGAAAAGTCCACATGGGCTGAATTTAGTGCGCCAATACCCTCACAGGCCAATCACTTCTGGGTGATGGCGGGCAATCCGTGGGTTGTCTTCTTGAAGGGAGGGTCTAATAAAGACTGGCGCGGGTTTTCGTCTCTTTCGGCTGCCACCCGTTCTGCCACTGCGAGAGAGGTAAAACCGCCGGCGCCCTGCCGTTATCGAAGAACCAGGAATCCACGGCATAGGCCCGACCATTGCCGGATTCGAATATGGCCGCCGTGGTATGGGGCCAGCCCCTGAAAAGAAACCCCCTCGATGCGGGACCGCGCAGATCATGGAAGCGCAACAGGCCATCCTGTTTCATCATGGCCAGATAGGCGGTGGTGTTGAGGGATTCATCCACACAGTCGAGCTGATACCTATCCTTCAGGGGAAATCCCGTCCTCGCCTTGTCGGTGAGGGTTCCCGCCTGTTCCCCGGCCATGCTCTCCAACAGGGCCACGGCGTGGGCGATACGGGTGCGTTCCGCCTTAGCATCCGTGGCTATGTCCATGAAAATCGCCCTCACCTCCGTCCATTGGGCATCGCTCAGCTGTACCGCCGCCGAATGCTTGCAGCCATGGCCGAAACATAAGTTAAAGGCATGGCTCTTAGGCGCCTCGAGTCCATAGCGGGCGCGGAACTGGTCGGCATGTTCGGGGCGCTGCGCCGCGCAGGCGGAAACGGACACCGCGGCGATAAGCAAAACCAGAAAACGCATGGAAGCCCCCATGGTCTAGCCTCCCCCCGCGCCATCAAGAAGAGAGCGCAGCACATAGGGCAGAATCCCGCCATGGCGGTAATACTCCACCTCGTCCAGGGTATCGATGCGGCACAACAGGGGAACCGTCTCCTCATTGCCATCGGCCCCGGTAATGGTGGCGGCAACATCCATTTGCGGGGTAATCCCCCCGGCGATACCGGAAAGGGTGATGGATTCGGAGCCGTCCAGTCCCAGAGTCTTGCGGTCCATGCCCTCCTTGAACTGCAGGGGCAGGATGCCCATGCCGATCAGGTTGGAACGGTGGATACGCTCAAAGCTCTCGGCAATGGCGGCGCGCACCCCCAGCAACATGGGTCCCTTGGCCGCCCAATCCCGCGACGAACCGGTGCCGTATTCCTTTCCCGCCACCACGATCAGGGACACCTTTTCCTCCGCGTAGCGCGCGGCGGCGTCGAAGATGGCCATTTGCTCGCCCGAGGGCATGTGCCGGGTGACGCCGCCCGTAGTGCCGGGGGCCATTTCGTTGGCGAGCCGGATATTGGCGAAGGTGCCGCGCATCATGATCTCGTGATTGCCGCGCCGCGCCCCGAAGGAGTTGTATTCCTGGGCCGCCACACCGCGCTCGGTGAGATAGGCGCCGGCCGGGCCGTCCTCGGGGATGCTGCCCGCCGGTGAAATATGATCGGTGGTCACGGAATCGCCCAACAGGGCAAGAATACGGGCGTTTTCAATATCTCCCACCTCGCCCGCCTGTTTCGTCATGGCGGAGAAATAGGGTGGGTTTTTCACATAGGTGCTGGCGTCATCCCAGGTGAAGGTCTGGCCCGATGCCGTCTCCACCGCCTGCCATTCGGACGTGCCCTCGAACACATCGCCATAGCGGCTGCGGAACATATCGGGCGTCAACGCCGATTCCAGGGCCTCGCTGATCTCCCCATTGCTGGGCCAGATATCCTTGAGGAAAACCGCCTCGCCGTCGCTGCCCTTACCCAGGGGTTCATTCAAAAGGTCGCGGGTCAGGGTTCCGGCCAGGGCATAGGCCACCACCAAGGGCGGCGAGGCCAGGTAGTTGGCCTTTACATGGGGCGAGATGCGGCCCTCGAAATTGCGGTTACCCGAGAGCACCGAACAGACCGCCAGATTGCCTTCGCCGATGGCCTTGGTGATGGGTTCGGCCAGGGGTCCGGAATTGCCGATACAGGTGGTGCAGCCGATTCCGACAATATTGAACCCCAGCGCGTCGAGATCATCCTGGACCCCAGCGGCCTCCAGGTAATCCCCCACCACGCGGCTTCCCGGCGCCAGCGAGGCCTTGACCCAGGGCTTGGTCTTCAGTCCCTTGGCCACGGCATTGCGGGCCAGCAAACCGGCGGCGAGCATGACGCCGGGGTTGGAGGTGTTGGTGCAGCTGGTGATGGCGGCAATAACCACATCACCGTCGCGCAGACCGTGGTCGCTGTTGCTCAGGGCAACCTCGCGCGGCGCGGGGACGCCCTGAAGCTCGGCCAGGGTTTCCTTGAAGGAAGAAGCGGCGTTGGAGAGGGCGACCCGGTCCTGGGGCCGTTTCGGCCCGGCGAGACTGGGTTCGATATCCCCCATATCCAGTTCCAGCGTGGTGGTGAAGACCGGGTCGGGCGTGTCCGCGGCGCGCCACAGGCCTTGCGCCTTGGCGTAGGCCTCCACCAGTTCCACCCGTTGTGGGTCGCGGCCGGTAAAGGCGAGGAAGCGCACGGTCTCGGCATCAATGGGGAAGAAGCCACAGGTGGCGCCGTATTCCGGCGCCATATTGGCGATGGTGGCACGGTCGGGGAGGGACAGGTGGTCGAGTCCGGGGCCAAAGA
>JADHSZ010000044.1 GCA_016776635.1 Alphaproteobacteria bacterium | reverse complement strand
CGAAGATATCCCCCAGATGGGTGGCGCTCATGGCCGAACATTCGATATGCCAGCCCGGACGCCCCCGGCCCCAGGGACTGTCCCAGCCCGGCTGGTCGTCCGTGCTTGGTTTCCACAACAGGAAATCCGCCGGGTCTTTCTTATACGAGGCCACCTCCACCCGGGCGCCGGCGATCATCTCGTCGCGGTTACAGCGCGAGAGCTTGCCGTAATCGGCCATGGAGGGCACGTGGAACAGCACCTGGCCCTCGCTTTCATAGGCATGGCCGCCCTCCACCAGCTTTTCGATGAGGGTGATCATGTCACCAATATGCTCGGTGGCGCGGGGCTCAATATCGGGGGCCAGCGCGCCCAGCGCCGCCATATCATCATGAAAGGCCTTAGTGGTACGCTCCGTCAGCGCTTCGATAGGCTCACCATTTTCGGCCGCCGCCTTGATGATCTTGTCGTCCACATCGGTGATATTGCGCACATAGGTGACCTCGCCATAGAGCGTCTTCAGCAACCGATAAAGCACGTCGAACACCACCACCGGACGGGCGTTTCCGATATGGGCGAAGTCGTAAACCGTAGGCCCGCAGACGTACATGCCCACGCGCCCCTCATTCAGCGGCTCGAAAGCTTCCTTGCTGCGGCTCAATGTATTGTGAAGAACGAGGCTCACCTGTGTTTCCTTTTCTTGAATTCCGGCTTGTTGTTTCAGGCGGTCTCGCCACGCAGCCGGGCTTCCACCCGCTCGCGGCCCATAAGGGGTAACAGAGCTTTCATCTCCGGTCCATGATCGCGGGCCGTGAGCGCCAGGCGCAGCGGTTTAAACAGATCCTTGCCCTTACGTCCGGTTTTTTCCGCCACCGCCTTGGTCCACTCCCCCCAGCTCGCCTCGTCCCAATACCCCTCGGGCAACAGAGCACCTACGGCGGCGGTAAATTCCCCATCCTCGATCACTGGCGTCACTTCACCGTGACAGACCTCCCACCATTCCCTGGCCTCGTCGAGGCGCGCGAGATTGGGCCGCACCGCCATCCAGAACGCCGGGTCCGCCTCCGCCAGCCCCATCTCCGCCAGCCGCGGCGCTACCCGGTCGAAGGGCAGCAGATGGAGGATGCGGCCGTTGAGCCGCTCCAGCTCGTCATAGCCGAATTTCGGCGGGTTGCGGCTGAACTTGGCGAAATCGAAGATACCCACCAGTTCCTCCAGCGAGCCATGCTCCTTCACCGCTTCGGAAGTTCCCAGCGAGGCCAACAGGCTGTTCACGGCCATGGCTTCGATCCAGTCTTCGCGCAGGTCGCGCAGGGAGAGACTACCCAGCCGTTTCGACAATTCCCCGCCTTCGGCGTCTTTCAACAACGGCAGATGGGCGAAACGGGGGGCTTTCGCGCCAAGGGCTTCGAAAAGCTGGATCTGCACGGCGGAATTGGCCAGATGATCGTCGCCGCGCACCACATGGCTCACTTTCATGGCAGCGTCGTCCACGGTGGAAGGCAGCATATAAAGATAGCTGCCGTCCTCGCGCAGCAGCACCGGATCGGACAAATTCGCACCGTCGAAGGACAAATGACCATGCACCAGATCATCCCAGGCCACCTCTCCCCCCTCGAGCTTGAAACGCCAATGGGGCTGGCGGCCTCCCTCTTCCAGTTTTTCGCGCTTGGCATCGCTTAACTCCAGCGCGGCGCGGTCATAGATGGGGGGCTGGCCCCGCGAGAGCAGACTCTTGCGCTTGAGTGCCAGCTCGTCGGGGGTCTCGTAACAAGGATAGAGCCGTCCCGCCTCGCGCAGCGTCCCACAGGCCTTGTCATATTTTTTCAGATGGTCCGACTGACGCGAGACATCGTCCCAGCCCAGCCCCAGCCATTCCAGATCCTCCTCGATGGCGATGGCGTAGGAGTCCTCACAGCGCGCCCTGTCGGTATCGTCGAGACGCAGCAGGAAACGCCCGCCACCGGCGCGCGCAAACAGCCAGTTCACCAACGCCACCCTGGCATTGCCCACATGCATAAATCCCGTGGGGCTGGGCGCGAAACGGACGGCAGGAGCACTCATGTGCCGTCCTCGAAACGGTTGGTGATGGGATAGCGGCGATCGCGGCCAAAGGCGCGGGGACTGACACGAACCCCGGGCGGCGCCTGACGGCGCTTGTATTCGGCGCCCAGAAGCATGCCCCAGATGCGCTCCACGGTGGCGCGGTCATGGCCGCGCGCGGTCACCGCTTCTACGCCTAAGTCTTTTTCCACCAGACCTTTAAGGATGGCGTCCAGTTCTTCGTACGGCGGCAGGCTGTCCTCGTCCTTCTGGTTGGGCTTCAACTCCGCCGAGGGCGGCTTGGTGATGACCCGCTCCGGCATCACCGGCCCGTCGGGGCCCTTGGCATTGGCCGGACGGCCTTCATTGCGAGTGCGCGACAGGGCGAAGACGGTGGTCTTGTAAACGTCTTTCAAAACCGAAAAACCGCCGCACAGATCGCCGTAAAGGGTGGCATAGCCCACCGACATTTCCGATTTATTGCCGGTAGACAGCACCATATGGCCGAACTTGTTGGACAGCGCCATCAGGGCGATGCCCCGCGACCGCGCCTGGATGTTCTCTTCCGTGGTATCGGCGTCCCTGCCCTCGAAAGCGTCTTTCAACATGGAACCGAAGCTCTCCATGGCCGGGGCGATGGCAATCTCGTCGAGGCGCACACCCAGCATCTCCGCCACGGCGGTGGCATCCTCAAGGCTTTCGGCGGAGGTATAGGGCGAGGGCATCATCACACAGTGGACCTTGTCGGCACCCAGCGCATCGGCTGCAATGGCCGTGGAAAGGGCCGAATCCACGCCGCCCGACAAGCCCACCAGAACGCCGGGGAAACCATTTTTCTCCACATAATCGCGCAACCCCAGCACCAGGGCCTGATAAATGGCGGCCAGAGGATCTTCATTCTCAGCACAGATATTCTGCGTACAGCGCCAGCCCTGTTCCTCTTTTTCCCATTCGGTGAGACTCACGTTCTCGCGCCAGCAAGGGGTCTGATGTTTCAGCTCCCCGCCGCCATCCAACACGAAGCAAGCGCCGTCGAAGACCAGCTCATCCTGCCCACCCACCTGATTCACATAGACCAGCGGCAGATGGGTCTCGCCCACCCTGTCGGCGGCCAGTTCCCGGCGCGTGTCATGCTTGCCCCTCTCGAAGGGCGAACCATTGACGACCACCAGGATTTCCGCCCCCCCGGCGCGCAGATGGGCGGGCGGTTCCGGGGACCACATATCCTCGCAAACCAGCACCCCCAGCTTCACCCCGCGGAAGTCCACGGGCTCCGGCAGCGGGCCGGGGGTAAAGATGCGCTTCTCATCGAAGACGCTGTAATTGGGCAGATCGTGCTTGAAAACCATGGCTGCAATGGCGCCTCCATCGAGAAGCAGCGCCGCGTTATAGAGCCGTCCGTCCTCGACCCGGGGCGCACCGAGAAGAATTCCCGGCCCGCCGTCGCCGGTCTCCTTCGCCAGCGCCGCCACCACCTCGTCCACATGGTCCATGAAGGAATGTTTGAGCACCAGATCCTCGGGCGGATAGCCGGTGATGGCCAGTTCGCCGAAAATCACCAGATCGGCCCCGGCACTCGCTGCTTCCTTGCGCGCGGCGCGGATGCGCGCGGCGTTGCCCGCTACGTCGCCCACGGTGGGATTGATCTGGGCCAGCGCCAATGTCAGTCGGTCTGTCATATCCGGTACCCGTGAAAGGGGCTGTGAAAGAGGCGGTGGGGCTGTGCCGTCACCGCGCTAGGTCATGGACTCATAAATCTGATGAGCAATGGCGCTCGAAACCGCCAGGACAGGCCAGGAAACGCGCCACAAGCGGGGTCGATGCCCCGGTGTTGGGCGTTGACGACGCCTGTAAACGCGGTTTCAGCGCCTGGAAGGTATGGCGTATTTGCCCAACTACATTGTCGACAGACCTTGAAAACCTCGGGGTTTCCGGCGGCCTGTCTTCGCGTATTCGGACAAATTCGCTCATACCATTGCCATTACATTTATGAGTCCATGACCTAGACATCAGGAGGCGGCGGCCACCTTGCGCTCGCCGCTCCCGGACGCGCCGCGTTCCTCTTTCAGCCCTTCGGCGAGGAGAAACGCCAGTTCCAGAGCCTGGCTGGCGTTGAGACGCGGATCACAGAAGGTGTGATAGCGGTCGGACAGGCCCTGTTCGGTGATGGCCTGGGCGCCGCCGATGCATTCGGTCACGTCCTGACCGGTCATCTCCACATGAACGCCGCCGGCGGAAGTACCCTCGGCGCGGTGCACGGCGAAGAAACCCCTCACCTCGGCCATGATGCGATCGAAGGGCCGTGTTTTGTATCCGGTGGAACTCTTGACCATGTTGGCGTGCATGGGATCACAGGCCCAGATTACGTTGCGGCCCTCGGCCTTGAGCGCCCGCACCAAGGGCGGCAGACAGGTCTCGATCTTGTCGTCGCCCATGCGCGAAATCAGGGTCAGCCGTCCCGACTCGTTCTCGGGGTTGAGCACATCGGCCAGTTTCAACAGGTCGTCGGGCGTGGCACTCGGCCCCACCTTGACTCCCACCGGATTGGCGACGCCCGAGAGGAACGCCACATGAGCGCCCTTGGGGTCGCGGGTGCGCTCGCCGATCCACAGCATATGGGCCGAACAGTCGTACCAATCGCCGCTGGTGCTGTCGATGCGGGTCAGAGCCTGCTCGTAGGGCAGCAACAGCGCCTCATGGGAAGTAAAGAAGCTGGTCTCGCGCATGGCCCGCGTGGTCTTGGAACTGATGCCGCAGGCATCCATGAAAGCCAGGCTTTCGTCGATGCGGTCGGCCAGTTCACGATAGCGTTCGCCCTGGGGGCTGCGGTCGAGGAATCCCAGAGTCCAGCTGTGGACCTGATGAAGGTCGGCATAGCCGCCCTGGGCGAAGGCGCGCAACAGGTTGAGCGTCGCCGCCGACTGGTTATAGGCCTGGATCATGCGCTCGGGGTCAGGCACGCGGGAGGCTTTCGTGAATTCGATGCCGTTGATGGAATCGCCCAGATAGCTGGGCAGTTCCACACCGTCACTCTCCTCCACCGGCGAGGAACGGGGCTTGGCGAACTGTCCGGCAAGACGGCCCACCTTGACCACAGGACAGGTGGCGCCAAAGGTCAGCACCACCGCCATCTGTAACAACACGCGGAAGGTATCGCGGATATTGTCGGGATGGAACTCGGCGAAGCTCTCGGCGCAGTCGCCGCCCTGCAACAGGAAGGCCTTGCCCTCGGCTACCTGGGCCAGCTTGGCTTTCAGGTTGCGGGCCTCACCGGCGAAGACCAGAGGCGGGAACTGTCCCAGTCGCGCCTCGGCATCACCCAACGCATCCGCATCCGGGTAAACCGGCTGATGCAGGGCTTCTTTCTTGCGCCAGCTTTCAGGCGTCCATTTCTTGGGTCTATTCATAGGGACCGATCCTATTTTTCCCGTTTTGTTCGCATCTGTGAATCCACGGATATACGCCCGTGGCACTGATTTTCCAAGAAAAACCGCACCTTGCGCCGCCTCCGATGGGAATACGGTTCGCGATCTAGGCCTTCTTGTCCCAGCCGCTCCAGTCCGCCGTCTGCTTGGCCACGGGTTTTGAGCCGTCACGCAGCCGCGTCGCCATGAGGACGACGATCTTCATCATGATCGGGTCCATGGCGTCGAGACGCTGCTTGAAAGCGTCTCTGGAAATGGCCACCAGACTGCATCTTTCCGTAGTCATGGCGGCGGCCATGCGGGGACTGTCGTCGAACAGGGCCAGTTCTCCGAAAACATCGCCCTTTGTCAGGACGGCCAGGGTCCGGGGGTTATCGGTACGCGCGCCCTTGCGGATTTCCACCTTGCCCTCGCGGATCATATAGGCCACATCGGGCGAGTCGCCCTCGTCGAAAAGAAGCTGGCTGGCCTCCACTGAGATTTTCTTGAATCCGCCCGGCTCCACCATGGCGCTCTCCCTCCCTTTTTCTTAATTCCTAACAGCCCAGAGAAAATACCACCGCCAACGGAAAATTCCAGCTTCCCCTTATTCCCTCGCCTTACGTAGGGTGCGCAGAGTGACAAACTCTTCCGCGCTGGTGGGGTGGATGCCGATGGTGGCGTCGAACTGCGCCTTGGTGGCGCCGCAGATCATGGCCACGGCGAAGCCCTGCACGATCTCGCCGGCCGCCTCCCCCATCATATGCAGGCCTAAGACCCTGCCGCCGCCCGGCTCCGTCACCAGCTTCATGAAGGTGGTCTCGTCGCGACCCGTCAGCGTGTGTTTCATAGCCTTGAACGACGACACATAGACCTCTATGTCGCCGTGGCGCTTGCGCGCCTCTTCCTCGGTCAGCCCCACCGTGGCGAGGTTGGGGTGGCTGAACACGGCCGAAGGGATATTGTCATAGGACATGTGGGCGTGCGCGCCTTCGCCGAACAGATGGTCAACCAGGATCATGGCCTCGGCGATGGCCACCGGGGTCAGCTGCACACGGTCGATCACATCACCCAGCGCATAGACCGAAGGCGCACTGCTGCAAAAGTGACCGTCCACCTTCACTGCGCCGTTTTCCGCCAGTTCCACCCCCGCCGTTTCCAGCCCCAGACCTTGTGTATTGGGCGCGCGCCCGGTGGCGTACATGACCAGATCGGTTTCCAACGCACCGCCGTCCTCCAGCGTCACCTTGAAGGCGTCCCCCTGTTTTTCGATCTTCGCCACCTGCGAGTCGAAACGCAGGTCCACCCCCTGTTTACGCATTTCCCCGGCCAGTTTCTCCCTCAGGTCATGGTCGAACCCGCGCAGGAACAGCGGCCCCCGATACAACTGGGTCACCTCCACGCCCAGCGCATGAAAGATACCGGCGAACTCCACCGCGATATAGCCACCCCCCACCATCACCAGGCGCTGGGGCAAAGCCTCCAGGTGAAACGCCTGGTCCGAGGTAATCACATGTTCGTTGCCTGGGAATCCGGGAACCACGGGATGGCCGCCGGTGGCCACCAGGATATATTTCGCCGTAACTTCGGTCTCCCCCACGGTTACCGAGTTGGCACCGGTGAGGGTGGCGCGGCCCTCGATCAGGGTCACGCCGGCTTCGTCCATCAATCTGCCGTAGATGCCGTTGAGGCGGGCGATCTCGGAGTCCTTGTTGGAAATCAGCCGCGGCCAGTTAAAATCGCGCGCGCCCACGTCCCAGCCATAGGCCTCCGCGTCCTCGAAATCCCCGGCGAAATGGGCGGCATAGGTGAACAGCTTCTTGGGCACACAGCCCACGTTGACGCAGGTGCCGCCCAGGTCCTTGTCCTCGGCCACGGCCACCTTGGCGCCCTCATTGGCGGCCATGCGCGCCGCGCGCACGCCGCCCGATCCGGCCCCGATCACAAACAGGTCATAGTCAAACTCGGCCATGGAATCCCTTCCTCTCAGCCATCAACACCCCCCAGACAGACATATTTGATTTCCAGGAATTCCTCCATGCCGTATTTCGCCCCCTCGCGGCCGATGCCCGATTCCTTCATGCCGCCGAAGGGTGCCGCCTCGGTAGAGAAGATGCCCGAATTGACGGCGACGATGCCATATTCCAGGGCTTCGCTCACACGCCAGCTGCGCGCCAGATCACGGGTATAGACATAGGCCGCCAGCCCATAGGCCGTGTCGTTGGCCAGTGCCACCGCCTCCTCTTCGGTCTTGAAACGGAACAGAGGCGCCACCGGGCCGAAGGTCTCCTCGTGAAAAATTTGCATATCGCTCGTGGCCGCGCCTAAAACCGTGGGCTCGTAAAAGGTGCCGCCCAGTTCATGGGGCTTGCCTCCGGCGAGCAGCTCCGCGCCCTTCTCCCGCGCGTCGGCCACATGGGTTTCCACCTTCTCCAGCGCCTGTGTATTAATGAGAGGCCCCTGGGTGACGCCTTCTTCCATGCCGTCGCCGCAGACCAGTTTCTTGACCTCATCGGTGAGCCGCGCCGCGAAATCGTCATAGATGCCCTCTTCCACCAGGAAACGGTTGGCGCAGACACAGGTCTGGCCGGAATTGCGGAACTTGCAGGCCACCGCCCCGGCCACGGCGGCCTCCATGTCGGCATCGGCGAATACCATGAAGGGCGCGTTGCCACCTAGTTCCAGCGCCACCTTCTTCACCGTTTCCGCCGCCCGCGCGGCCAACATCTTGCCCACACGGGTGGAGCCGGTGAAGGCCAGCTTGCGCACCAGGGGATTTCCCGTCATTTCCCCGCCGATGGCCTCGGGCGCGCCCGTCACCACATTGAAGACGCCTGCGGGAATACCTGCGCGCTCGGCCAGAACCGCCAGGGCCAACGCCGAGAAAGGCGTCAGTTCCGAGGGCTTGACCACCACCGGACAGCCCGCTGCCAGCGCCGGGGCAGTCTTGCGCGTGATCATGGCATGGGGAAAATTCCACGGTGTGATAGCGGCGACAACACCGATGGGCTGTTTCAACACGACCATACGCTGGCCTGGAACCGTCTCGGGGATGGTCATGCCATAGGCGCGCTTGGCCTCCTCGGCGAACCACTCGATAAACGACGCCCCATAGGCGATCTCACCCCGGGCCTCGGCCAGCGGTTTGCCCTGTTCGGTGGTCATGATGCGCGCCAGGTCTTCCGTGTTGGCCGTCACCAGATCGAACCAGCGGCGCAGGATATTGCCCCGCGCCTTGGCCGTCATGGCCCGCCAGTCCCCCCAGGCCGCCGAGGCCGCTTCGATGGCGGAACGGGTCTCGTCCGCGCCCATATCGGGGATGGTCCCCAGATCGCCGCCATCAGCGGGGTTGGTGACGGCAAGGGTGGCGCCGTTTTCGGCATCAACCCAGTTTCCGTTCACATAACCCTGATGGCGCAGCAGGTCGGGATTATCCAGTTTCATGGCCACTTCCCACGCCTCACTCCACCGTCACCGATTTTGCCAGGTTACGGGGCTGGTCCACATCGGTGCCCTTGGCCACCGCCGTGTGATAGGCCAACAGCTGCACCGGAATGGCATAGAGGATGGGCGCCACGAAGGGGTCCACGTCGGGAAGCTCCACCACCTCCGCCGCTTTGCCCGCGAAGGCCTTTACCCCGGCCGCATCGCTCAAGAAGATCACCTTGCCGCCGCGCGCGATCACCTCCTGGGTGTTGGAAGCGGTTTTCTCGAACAGGGCGTCACCGGGCGCGATCACGATCACCGGCACGTCGTCTTCGATCAATGCGATGGGGCCGTGCTTCATCTCACCGGCGGCATAGCCCTCGGCGTGGATGTAGGAAATCTCCTTCAGTTTCAGCGCCCCTTCCAGGGCGATGGGAAAGGACGTGCCGCGCCCGAGATAAATCACGTCGCGGGCTTCGGCCACGTTTCCTGCAATGGCGCGCAGCTTTTCGTCATGGTTGAGCACGTCGGCGGCCCGCGCCGGTACCTCCATCAGCGCCGCCGAGAGCGCCGCCTCGCGCTCGTGATCGATGGCCTTCCGCGCCTTTGCAGCGGCGATCACCAGACAGGCCAGCACCGTCAGCTGGGTGGTGAAGGCCTTGGTGGAGGCGACGCCGATCTCCGGTCCCGCATGGGTGCCCAGCACCAGATCGGCCTCGCGCGCCATGGAGCTTTCCGGCACGTTGACCAGGGCCAGGATATGCTGTCCCTGTTCGCGGGCGAATTGCAGCGCCGCCAGGGTGTCGGCGGTTTCGCCCGACTGCGAGATAAACAGCGCCACCCCGCCTTTTGGTAAAGGGGGGGCGCGATAGCGGAACTCCGAGGCGATGTCCCATTCCACGGTGATCCCGGCGATGTCCTCGAACCAGTATTTAGCCACCAGCGCCGCATAAGATGAGGTGCCGCAGGCCACCAGGGTCACCTTGGGCACCTTGTCCCAGGCGAAGGGCATGTCGGGCAGTTCAATGGTGCGGGTCTGGGGATTGACGAGACTGTAAAGGGTATCGCCGATCACGCCGGGCTGTTCGAAAATTTCCTTGAGCATGAAATGAGGGAAATCGCCCTTGCCCGTGGCCGCGCCGGTATTGGCGGTGAGCCGCACCGAACGCTCCACCACCTCGCCGCTTTCATCATGGATGGTGACACCTTCGGGTGTGATCTCGGCCCAGTCGCCTTCTTCCAGATAACAGATTTTCTGGGTCAGCGGCGCCAGGGCCAGGGAATCGGAACCCAGATACATCTCGCCCTCGCCGAACCCCACCGCCAGCGGACTGCCGCGCCGTGCACCCATCATCAATTCATGTTCCCCGGCGAAAATGATAGCCAGCGCGAAGGCCCCTTCAAGCCGTTCCAGCGTGGCCTTGGTGGCATCCACCGGCGTCATTCCCTCGTCGAGATAGCGGGTCAACAGATGGGCCACCACTTCGGAATCGGTGTCGGTAAAAAATTCATGCCCCAGCCCTTCCAGCTCCGCGCGCAGGGGTTGGAAGTTCTCGATAATGCCGTTATGGACGATGGCCGCCTTAGCGGTGGCGTGGGGATGGGCGTTGGTTTCATTGGGCCGTCCGTGGGTAGCCCAGCGGGTATGGCCGATGCCGATGGTGCCGCCGATGGGATCACCCGCCAGTAACGCTTCCAGGTTTTCCAACTTGCCTTCGGCGCGGCGGCGCTCGATGTTTCCGTTCACCAGGGTGGCGATGCCCGCCGAATCATAGCCCCGGTATTCGAGGCGCTTGAGCCCCTCCATCAGCAAGGGCGGCGCTTCACCGCGGCCGATGATGCCGATAATCCCGCACATGGCCTCAGCCCTTTTTCTTGGGTTTTTGCGGTTTTTGCGGGTTATGCCGCTCGCGATAACTGGCGGCCCAGCCCGCCTGTTCCGTCTGTGGGCTCCTGGTCACGGCCAGCGCCTCGGCGGCCACGTCGCGCGAAATGACGCTGCCCGCCCCGACCATAGCGCCCGCGCCCACATTCACCGGCGCCACCAGGGCGGTATTGGAGCCGATAAAGGCGCCCTTGCCGATCTTCGTCAGCGACTTGGTGAAGCCGTCGTAATTGCAGGTGATGGTGCCGGCGCCGATATTGGCCGCGGCGCCCACCACCGCGTCACCCACATAGCTCAGGTGATTGACCTTGGCCCCTTCGCCGATTTCGGATTTCTTGATCTCCACGAAATTGCCCACATGGGCGGACTTGCCGATTTTGGTTTCCGGGCGCAGCCGGGCAAAGGGGCCTACCACGGCACCGTCGGCGATGGTCACCCCCTCCATATGACAGAAGCCGCGTATCTGGACGCCATCTCCCACGGTGACTCCGGGGCCGAAAAAAACGTCCGGCTCCACCGTCACGTCCTGGCCGAAGGCGGTGTCGAAACTGAGCCACACGGTATCGGGGTCGCTCATGGTGACGCCACCTTCCATGGCCGCCGCGCGCAATCGCCCTTGCAGGACCGCCTCGGCGCGGGCCAGTTCGGCGCGCGAATTAATACCCAGAAGCTCGCTCTCCGCTACCTCGCGATAGACGCAGGTGAGGTTTTGTTGCCGTGCCTGGGCCACCATGTCGGTGAGGTAATATTCGCCCTTGGCGTTGTCGTTGCCCACGGCCTCCAACAGGCCGAAAAGGTGTTCACCGCGCACCGCCATGACACCGGAATTACAAAGATCGTTTTCCCGCTCCTCAGGGCCACAATCGGCATCCTCGACGATGGCCTCCAGAGCGCCGCCCTCAATGGTCACCAGCCGTCCGTACTGATGGGGGGTCGTCACCCGCATGCCGAGAACCGCCACGGCGGGGGGGCTGTCCCCATCCAGGGCCTGAACGAGCGCCTCCAGGCTTTGCTCCGTCACCAGCGGCGTATCTCCGCAAAGAATCAGCACCCTGTCCTCGGGACCGTCAAACCCTTCCAGCTCCCCGCGCGCGGCCATGACCGCATGACCGGTGCCCAGCGGCGTCTCCTGCACCACGGTAACGGCAGGCGCAACAGCATCGGCTACCGCCTCCATTTTTGGCCCCACCACCACGACCAGGCGCTCAGGCGCAAGACCGCGGGCGGTCTCCAACAGCTGTTCGATCATGGGGCGACCGGCCAGCGGGTGCAGCACCTTAGGACACGACGATTTCATTCGCGTGCTGGCCCCGGCGGTAAGGATAATGACGGCGGTTTTAGGCTTTGTCATGGATGGCTGAATCTATACAACATGGATCGCATTATTAAGAGGCCGCCAAATCACTCTCAAGAGCGGCCTCAAAGTCGGCGGGGCCACTTCACTATATCCCGCCACGGCCTTTGAACAGTCACTTTTTATTACGGAATACGACAATGCCAGCATCGCCCGCCGCCGTCATCTTCGATCTCGACGGCACCCTCATCGACAGCGCCCCCGACCTTCTCGAGGCTCTCAACCATGTGCTGGCGCAACAGGGACGTCGCCGCGCCGACCTTCACGAAGTGCATATGATGATGGGCCACGGCGCGGTGCACCTTCTCGATAAGGGCCTTGCCGCCACCGGTGGTGTACCCCCCGAAGGCGTGCACGAGGCCCTGGTGGAAAGTTTCCTCGAATATTACGAGGCCCATATTGCCGTCCACAGCCGCCCCTTCCCCGGCGTGGTGGAGACACTGACGAGTTTACGCGATGCCGGCCACAGGATGGCGGTATGCACCAACAAGATGCAGCATTTCGCCGACAAGGTTCTCGATGCACTCGAACTCGGTGATTTTTTCGAGACCGTGGTGGGCGGTGGCGCCACCGGCTTCTACAAGCCCGACCCCGAACATCTGGAGGCCGTTCTGGGACGCCTTGGCCTGGGGGTGAACGACGCCGTCATGGTGGGCGACAGCATCAACGACGTGGCCGCGGCGAAAGCCCTGGACATGGCGGCGGTGGTGGTCACCTACGGCTACAGCCCCGAGGCGGTATGGGGCCTGGGCGCCGATAAGGTCCTCGAACGTTTTGACGCCCTGCCTGCCGCGCTCGGTGAACTGGCGACGGCAACCGTAGGAGACAACCCATAATATTTATTACCGGATACACGCATCTTTGGCGCGGCGCGTTGGCCCTTCCCGCATGCGCGCTGGCGGCTCTCATGCTCACCGCCGCCCCCTCCCAGGCGGAAGAATCTGCGCCCACCCTCGCCGTTTTCGATTTCAATCTCATCGATCATAGCGACCTCGAAGGTGCCGGACCCAATGAAGGCCAGCGCAGGCGTTTGCGTCTCATCAGCGAATTGTTGCGGCGGAAACTGATGGAATCCGGCCGCTACGAAGTGGTGGGCGTGTTTCCGGACCAGGGCAAGATAGGGGGCACCGGCTGTCCTCCCCTATGCGCGAATTTCGAGCGCAAAGTCGCCGCCGCGCTGGGCGCGGAGTTATGGGCGGGCGGCGAGATACGAAAGGTGAGCAACCTGATCCTCAGCGCCGATGTCACCATCAAGGATACCGCTACCGCGGAAACGGTGTGGAGACACAGCTCAGAATTCAGGGGCGATACGGACAAGTCATGGCTGCGTGCCGTTAATTTCATCCTGCGCTATTATCTTTTGCCCGAAACGGCGGAATAGCCACCGCAGTTCCGGGGTAAGCGCCCCGCCCTGATTTTCTTCTTCCTGTGCAAAGCTATTCAGCCCCTGTTCATGCGGCCCCCGGCAAAAACGCCCCCATGACCTTCCTTACCGCATATATGTCCCTTCGGCGCGGCGCGTTGACCGTTCCCGCCTGCGCGCTGGCGGCTCTCATGCTCACCGCCGCCCCAACGCACGCGGAAGAATCCGCGCCCACAATCGCCGTTTTCGATTTTGATTTCGTGGACCATGTGAACTCCACCCGGGTCATGCCGCTGAAGGAAGATACCGAGCGCGTGGCCGCTCTCAGCCGCTTGTTGCGTAAAAAGATAACGGAATCCGACCACTATCGGGTCATCGGCATTGATCCCGGCCAGGAAAAAACCGACGGTACCAACTGTCCGCCCCTGTGTGTGGGATTCGAGCGCAAGGTAAGCAAGGCCATGGGCGCGGAACTGTGGATGGGAAGCCTGGTGGCGCGGGTCAGCCCCCTGATCCACAGCATCACCGTCACCATCAATGATGCCGCCACCGGGGAACCGGTCTGGGGACGCTCCATGGAGGTGCGCGGCAATACGGAAAAGGCATGGTCACGCGGCCTGCGTTCGCTGCTGCGCAATTATCTCTTCGCCGAACCCATGGAATAGCCTTCCAAACTCAACGGTTATGTGGCGCGGTCCCGGACCCTTCGCTTGACTGTTCGCGCCCAGATTATATACATGGGTCATATATGGACCCTGCCCATGTGACGGGGCGGGGCTTTTCTTGCCCCACACGGCATTGAAAATTCCTATAGGGCGATTAGCTCAGCGGGAGAGCACTCGCTTCACACGCGAGGGGTCACTGGTTCAATCCCAGTATCGCCCACCACCCCTGTCTATTTCTCATTATTACTGGGGGACGACTCCGCCCCCACCACATACACCCATATTTTCTTCCGACGGCTACAATATCTTGTTGAACAAGCCGAATCTTGTTGGACACGCCGTTAAAAAATGGCTATAATGTTCATGTTTTGATCCCATATTAGGAGAAGGAATTGCCGGATCCTCGCGGTCCCGGACCGCATTCCCGTTTACCAAGCACTTATGATCTCAGAGAACTCCTTCAGCGTTTGAGGCGGAGCGACCCACTTGAGTCTATTCCTGGGCTGAGTCTGACGAAACCTGTCCTAGATGAAGAGCATGAAATTATTCAGCGCTTTGATGTGACGGTCGAACAGAGACCAGATAGAGAGCGGCTTCCTTGCGCTCTTTGCAGCAATAACAAACCAAAATTTCTCCACGGTTTCGTTCTATGGTCCGGGGATGGCTGGTTAAGAATAATCGGCTCCTGTTGCGGTCCGAAATACTTCGGGGTTCACTATCACGAAATGACCCGACGAATGGCCAAACGTTTCAGCAACGAAAGAGCCGAAAATTATCTTTGGGAAAATTTGCCGAAGATTGCTGGAGTTATAGCCAAAACGAAACTTCTCTCAGACCGATGCTTGATGTGTGACGAGCGAATGAAAAAAATAAGAGAGGATGCGCCCGAGGCGGTAAAAAGTATTGTGGCTAACGCCAACGAAAATGATGGTCGCTTGTGCGTAGTCCATAAAATAAGTGGGGCAGGGCCACGGATGAAAACTACCGCGGGAGGAAGCGATTTTCAGACAATGACAATTGCACCACTCCGGGGGGAGAAGGCACTAAAGGATAAAAAACCTCTAAATACATACAGAAAAAATATTTTACTTATACTAGCTAAGCTCCCGTCTATTTCAAACGATGATGAACTTCTTGAAGTAATAACTGATCTTTCGACTGATCCACAAAAATTACGAAATTACGCTGATGCTGTAATGGGAGCATTCAAAAAAGTTGATGATCTTCATGGCAGGATATCAGAGGCGGAAAGTTTTTTCTCACGGGAGAATATGATCGGGATTATGAAGTGGTCCGACGACCTCGAAAGCCACGCAGGTTTTGATTTAAAAATTCAAGGAAAGAGCGTTGTCATAAAAAGCAACAATGAGACATGTGTCGTTAAAATGCTCAGTTAATTAATGATATAATTCGTATGACTTCATGCTCAGGGGTGGAGCACTCCCTTGGTAAGGGAGGGGTCGCAAGTTTGATTCTTGCCGGCGGCACTATTTTTCAGGAAATTTTCCCCAAAATTTCCACACCCGCCAATAATTCTTGCCGCGCCGCACCATCGCTCCCACATGATTCTTGATTCCTCAGCCCACCAAATGGCGCTATGATCCAGAAAAACATGAGGGAGAGATACCATGGTCACCGATACCCCCACTGACGCCCCCACTGACGCCTCCACTGATGCACCGGAAGGAAATGACGCTCGCCGTCATGAACGCTTCGAGTTGTTCGACACCGCCACCATGGAAATTGACGGCGCTCCCCATAAATGCGCCATTACCAATCTCTCCGTAGGTGGCGCGGCGGTGGTGTTCGAAGTGTCGCTGGACACCGCCCCGCCCTTCGGCAAATCCGTGATTCTGGACATCGACGGAGTGGGAAAGATGAACGGCTATGTGGCGCGGTCGCTGGAGGACGGCATCGCCGTGCATCTCAATGTTTCCGCGCGCGAGCGCAACCACCTGGCGGCGCTGATGATGAAGGGTCTCAACGGCATCCTGTTCGCCGACGAGGACGATTGACGGACGCGCGACCCGGCGGTACAGCCGGTAACATCCCGGTTGCCGCGCTCCGTCCCGGATGTGCTACATTCCGCCCCTCTTGAGCCTTTAGGGAATAACGGAGAGATCGCATCCCATGTCGCGATGGTCGCGCAAGCTGCGCAAGATTTTCCAGGTCGATAAATTCGCCGCCAAGACCGATATTCTGTTGACCCGGATGACACTGCGCGAGGTCTATGATTCCCAGCGCGGACGCGACCCAAAGCGCCTTCTCGCCCACGGCTACAAGGTCTATTCCCAGACCGACGAAGACGGCATTATCCGCGAAATCTTCAACCGCATCGGTGTCACCAATCGTATTTTCGTGGAATTCGGCGTCGCCGGAGGGCTTGAGAACAATTCCCTCAATCTGCTCATGGACGGCTGGTCGGGGCTGTGGATCGAGGCCCATGACGGCCAGGCCGCCCTCATCGCCGAACGCTTCGCCGCACCCATCGGTGATGACCGCCTGAAACTGGTGCATGGCCGCGTTACGGCGGAAAACATTGACGCCCTCATCTCCGGCGCCGGCATCGACGGCGAGATCGACATGCTGAGCATCGATATCGACGGCAACGACTACCACGTGGCCAAGGCCATCTCCTGCGTTAATCCACGCCTCGTGGTCATGGAATACAACGCCAAGTTCCACCCCCCCACCTCATGGGTCATGGCCTATAACCCGGACCATGTGTGGGACGAGACCGACTACTTCGGGGCCTCGCTCACGGCGCTGGAGAAACTCTTCACGGGCAAGGGCTATTCCCTGGTGGGCTGTAATATCTCGGGCGCTAACGCCTTCTTCGTGCGCAACGATCTTGTGGAGGATCACTTTCACCCCCCCTTCACGGCGCAAAAT
Source organism: Alphaproteobacteria bacterium (assembly GCA_016776635.1). Lineage (GTDB taxonomy): Bacteria > Pseudomonadota > Alphaproteobacteria > UBA11136 > UBA11136 > UBA11136. The sequence goes on along the minus strand of JADHSZ010000044.1, from coordinate 6,248 downwards.
CATTACGAGCCCGCCCGCTACTGGATCGTGGACGGCTTTACCTCCGGCCACCCGCCCCGTTTCGGACCCTACGAATCGCCCTGATCGAGGGAAAAGAAAATCCTCGGGTCGGTATAGCGCACCCTGACCGCCACCCCGTCCCCCTTTGTTACCCCATGATCGTGCTCGAGAAACTGGATGGCCTGGCCCCAATGAGACAGCTCGCCTCCGGGCCCGCTGGACAGGGTGATCTCGTCATCAAGATGAAGGTCGAACCAGAAAACCACGGCCTGAATCTCTCCGTTCTCGGTGGCTATCACCTCCACGGTTGCGGCCTCGCCGGGGCGAACCTCGGAGGCGAAGGGCGGCAGATCACGGAAATCCACCTCCCAGGCGGGGAAAGGATCGCTTAACGGCCGGTGAGCTTCGAGATCAAGATTGATCACCCCATAAAAGGGAACGCGGAACTCATCAAAGGCCGAGAGATCGAATCCATCCACCTCGCGCACCGGATTAACGGCGCGCAGGGTGGGAATCTCCACCAGACAGGCATGGACCGTGGCCGCCTGGGGAATCACCTTGCATCCCGGCGCGGTGAGATGAGCCAGCGCATGGCGCAGGGTGGGGATCACGCCCTCGCCGAGCAATCCGGCATCGAGGATTTCCGAAACCAGCACCGTGGCCGGCTGCGCCATATCTTCGCCGACGCGCAGTTGGTTGGACTTCTTGTTGATCACCGTAATGCGGTCGCCATAGCCGTTATCGGCGACGATGCGCCGCGCCGTCTCCGCCAGGGGCTCCAGAACCTCACAGCTGGTCACCGCTTGCGCTCCGGCGCGCGCCGTCATCAGCGCCAGCAAGCCCGACCCGGTGCCGATGTCGAGAACGCGGGAATCGGCGTCCACGGCCTTTTCGATGGCATGGCGATAGCCCTCGTTGCGCCCGCTATCGGCCAGCATGGGAAAATGCCAGCGCGGGATCGCGGCGCTCAGAACCTTGCGCAGGTACAGCCCCGCGGCAACATGGCCGGGATTAATCTCCAGTGCCTTGCGGAAAGATTCCCTGGCCTCCCCGCGCCTGCCGGATTCGCTGAGCGCGATACCGAGATTACAATGAGCCTCGGCGTTATTTGGATTGATCTTCAGGGCTTCACCGAGACGTTCGGCGGCGGCCTCGAAGCGGCCCTGTTCGTTAAGAATGGAACCCAGGGCGCAAATGGCTTCACTCAAACGGGGCTCGGCTTTCAGGGCGGCCTCAAAATCGGCGGCGGCCTCGTCGAACCGGCCCAAATCCTGCAGGGCGGTGCCCCGGTTATAAAAAGCCTTGGCGTATCCGGGGGCAAACTCCAGGGCGCGGGCGAAACGGGAAAGCGCCTCTTCCTGCCGTCCCTGGGCGCGCAGAACCACCCCCAGATTGCACAGGAAGTCGGGTTTTCCGGGCTCAGCTTCCACCGCCTTCTCAAGATAAGCCACCGCCTCTTCATGACGGCCGCCCTGATGGATCACCAGACCCAACAGATGCAACAGGTCGGCACTGCCGGGCATGTCTTCCAGCAACGTCACATACATGGCTTCGGCTTGCGCCAGGCGGCCCGCCTGATGATGGGCCACGGCCTCGCGCAGCGCATCCTGGGAACCGGAAGAGCCGGAATTCGCATCCTCTGTTGTCATGGAAACGTTCTTTCCTTGCCGTGAAATCGGCGGGCTATCGTCAGAAGCGGCCGGGAGCGGTCACCACCGGAAAAAACACCCAGGCCACTATAGCGCCGGGCGTGGATGAAGGCTGCGGGCTTTTTCTTTTATTGCGGGGAAATCTTCTGCCACAATGGCCGCCCCTCAAAAAGCAGAGTGATGATGGCCGACCATAAACAAAATAAAGCCGCGCCGCTGCGGGTGCATATGGTCTGCGGCGAAGACCCCGATAGCTGGATTCTCGGAAAATTCGCGAAAAACCTGGTGGCCGGGCTGGAAAAGCTGGGCATGGAGGCGACCCTGGGCGATGCGCCGGACCCGGCCGCCGACATCAATCATTACGTGATCTTCCTCCACTATCCCGGCAAGACTTCGCCCGAAACCCAAAAAAAAACCAGCGGCAAAAACACCCTCATGGTCACCCATGTGGATGATTTCCATCGTCTCGACCAGCTCAAACAAGGCCTGGAAAGCGCCGACCTCGCCATCTGCATGTCGCGCCAGACGGTGGCCCAACTCACGGCCTCGGGCCTGCCCGCGGAAAAACTCACTCATCTGCCCCCCGCCCATGACGGGAACATCGCGCCGCGCCCCACGGCTATCGGCATCACCACCCGGATTTACGACGACGGCCGCAAAAAGGAACGCTGGATCGCAAAGCTCGCCCCCCTGATCGCGCCTTCGGACTTTTCCTTCCGCATCATGGGCGAGGGCTGGGGCGAGATCGTCGCCACCCTGCGCCGCGACGGCTTCCAGGTAACCTACGATGAATTCTTCAACGCCGAGAGCTATCGCAGCCTTCTCGCCGCCATTGATTACTATCTCTATCTCGGCGAGGACGAAGGCTCCATGGGCTTCGTGGACGCCCTGGCGGCGGGGGTAAAAACCATCGTCGTGCCCCAGGGGTTCCATCTCGACGTACCCGGCGGCATTACCTATCCCATAGAAAGCTTTGCCGATCTGGCCGACGCCTTCGATGACATCGCGGAAGAAAAGGCGTGCCGCGCCGGCGCCGTGGCGGGCTGGACCTGGGACTCCTACGCCCAACAGCACGCCGCCATCTGGCGCGCTTTGGCAGCGGGCGATCCTCTCCCCGCCCCGCATGCGGAAATTGAAGGCTGCGTCAGCGCCGGTTCGGTGCGCTGGAAATTCCTGCGCCATTCCCTGTGGCGGCGGCGGCAACGGCTGAAACGAAGGCTCGCCCATCTCAAAAAACGCCTGAAGGGAAATTAGAGGGAGAACACCCCTCCCCAGAACGCGCCGCCCAAGCTATAACTCTCCCGGCCCTCGCCGCCCATGAACAGACCGGACCGCCATCCATGACCCGTTGCCGCATGTGCCAAAGCGAAGATTTGCGCCTCTTCCTCGACCTTGGCGCCACCGCACCGGCCGACGAGTTTCTCACAAAGGAAGAGCTCGCCGCCCCCCAGACCGCCTACCCCCTCCAGGTCATGAGCTGCGGCGGCTGCGGCCTGGTGCAACTTGGCCAGGTGGTGGACCCGGAAATCCTCTACCAAAAAGACTACCCCTACGAGGCCTCCGTAACCCGCGCCGGACGCCGCCACTGGGACGAATTCGCGGCCACCGCGTGCACTATGATGAGGCTGGGCTCCAGCGACCTGGTGGTGGATTTCGGCAGCAATGTGGGGGTGCTGCTGGAAATGTTCGCCGCGCGCGGGCCACGGGTTCTGGGCATTGATCCCGCGCCCAATATCGTCGCCATCGCCAATGGGCGGGGAGTGGAAACCCTGTGTGGCTTCTTTAACGTCAGGACCGCCGAGGCCGCGCTTACGCTCAAGGGCCAGGCCAAGGTCATCGCCGCCACCAACGTGTTCGCCCATATTGACGACCTGGATGAGGTCATGGCGGCGGTGGACAGCCTGCTCACCCCCGACGGCGCCTTCATCGTCGAAGCCCCGTCGCTCGCCAATCTGGTGCACCATCTCGAATACGACACCATCTATCATGAACATCTCTCTTATATCTCGGTGAAGCCGCTGGCGGCGTTTCTGGCGCGCTTCGGCATGCATATTTTTGATATCCACGAAAAGGATATTCACGGCGGCTCCATCCGTATCTTCATCCGCCGCGATGGCGCACCCGGCCCAGACGCAACCGACGCGGTGGCGCGGCATCTCGAGATCGAGGACAAGGAAGGCGTCTATGACATGGCGCGGCTGGAGCGTTTCGCCGAAGACGTGGCCGAAAACCGCCGCCAGATACGGGAGATCATCGGCGAACTCAAAGACCAGGGCAAGCGCATCGTCGGCGTCAGCGCCCCGGCCAAGGGCATGACCCTGCTTAATTACTGCGGTCTGGGGAAGGACGTGCTCGATTTCGTCACCGAGAAATCACGGCTCAAGATCGGCAAGTTCACGCCGGGCCAGCACCTCCCGGTATTGCCCGACGAAGCGCTGATGGAGGAGAGGCCCGACTATGCCCTGTTGCTGGCCTGGAACTTCGCCGAGGAAATCATGGGCAACCTTTCCGATTACGCCGATGCGGGTGGCAAGTTCATCATCCCCATCCCCACACCCCGCATCGTGGAATAGAAACGGAGCCCCCCGGCCATGACCTCACTCCTCGCCTATATGGGTGCCGCCGTGGCCGAGATCGCCGGCTGTTTTTCCTTCTGGGCCTGGCTGCGGCTCGACAAGCCGGTGTGGTGGCTGGTCCCCGGCATGGTATCGCTGGCCCTGTTCGCCTGGCTGCTGACCTTTGTGGAGAGCGATTTCGCCGGGCGCGCCTATGCCGCCTATGGCGGGGTCTATATCGCGGCCTCTCTGTTCTGGCTGTGGGCGGTGGAGGGCACCCGCCCCGACCGCTGGGACATGATCGGCACGGCTTTCTGCCTCGTGGGCGCCGCTATTATCCTGTTCGGACCCCGAACCGCTTAACCCCTCACACCGCTTTAGCAACCAGGCTCATGTTCCAATCATCTGCGTTCGCCTCGCGGTCGAGATCGGGGAAGGCGCAGACATGCACGGTCTCGAATCCGGCATCCCGCAATAGATTCACGGCCTCATCGGGGAACAGATAACGCACGCTGTGAAGTTCCTGCGATTCCCGTTCTTCGCCTTGCGGCGATACGTGGCGCACCCGGATCGTCACCGCCACCACCTGCCGCGCCTCGTCCAATACGGGATCGGTGCTCCGGATCACCTTGCCGCCCCCATCCTCGGGAAATTCCCTGCTGTTGGCCTCGGGTGGAGACTCCGTTACCGCCGCGCCGTTCCATATATCGAACAGGAACAGCCCGCCCGGTTCCAGATGACGGCGGGCGGTGGCGAAGGCGGCGGCCAGGTCGCCCTCTTCTGCCTGATAGCCCATCACCGCGAACATGGAGATCACGGCGTCGAAGGTCCGCCCCACCTCCACATCTCGCACATCGCCATGGAGAAAAACCGCGCCGCTGTCCGCTTCCTCCGCCTTGCGCCGGGCCTGATTGAGCATGGTCTGCGACAGATCCACCCCGGTCATCCCATAGCCGCGCGCACTTAAGGGGAGCACATGGCCGCCGGTGCCACAGCCCAGATCGAGAACGGTTTTGATGGGCGCGGTGGCGAAACGGTTGAACGCCGCTTCCACGAAGTCGCATTCGCCCTGATAATCCTTGGACTCGTAGAACAGGTCGTAGAAACCGCCCTGATCTTGGAAAACGCCACCGCTCATTCGTCCGTCATTCCCGCTCTCAGGCCCCGTCCAGCACCGCCGTCACCGCCTCGCAGACCTGGTCGATCTGTTCCCCGGTGAGGGTCAGGCCCGAAGGCAGGTAAAGACCGCGCCGCGCAATGCGCTCGGTGACGGGATAACTCTCGCCCTCGAACAATCCCCGGTCGCGCAACACCGGCTGTTCGTGCATGCCGAGGAAGAACGGCCGGGTGGCGATTCCTTGCGCCGCCATGCGGCGGGCGAACTCATCGGCCTCAAAGGGCACCTCGTCGTCCAGCACCACCCCGTACATCCAATAGACATTTTTCGCCCAATCGCGCTCCACCGGCAAAGCGAGGCGCGATTCACCGCCCAGCCGCTCGCCATAGGCCGCCCCCATCCAGCGTTTCTTTTCAATATGGCTTTCCACCGCCTCCACCTGGGAAAGACCGATGGCGGCCTGGAGGTTGGTCATGCGGAAATTGCGCCCCAGCTCGGTATGGCGAAAGCGGCGGTCTGTGCGGAAACACATATTGCGCAGATAGGCCAATCGCTCGGCATATGTTCCCTCGCGCGCCACCACCATGCCACCCTCGCCGGTGGTGATGATCTTGTTGGCGTAGAAGCTGAAACATCCCAGATCGCCGATGGCGCCCACGCGCTTTCCCTTATATTCGGCGCCGTGGGCTTCCGCCGCGTCCTCGATCACGGCGAGACCATGTTTGCCGGCCAGTTCCATCAGCGGGTCCATGTCCACGGGATGGCCGAAAATATGCACCGGCATGAGGGCCCGGCTGCGCGGCGTGATCTTTTCGGCCACGGCGCTCACATCCATGCACCAGGTATCAGGTTCGCAATCCACCAGAACCGGCACCCCGCCGGCGGCGATCACGGCCATGGCGCAACAGATGATGGTATAGGAGGGCA
>JADHSZ010000043.1 GCA_016776635.1 Alphaproteobacteria bacterium | reverse complement strand
AGGGTCTTGCCGAGCCGCCCCTGATTATGGGCGATCAATCCCGAGGCGGCGCCCAGGATATGCGGGGTGGAGCGGTAATTCTGTTCCAGCCGCACAACCTTGGCGCCGGAGAAATCCTTTTCGAAACGCAGGATGTTGCCCACCTCGGCCCCGCGCCAGCCATAGATGGACTGGTCGTCGTCGCCCACGCAACAGATGTTGTGATGGGTGCGCGCCAGGAAACGCAGCCACAGATACTGGGCCACGTTGGCGTCCTGGTATTCGTCCACCAGGATATAGCGGAAGCGTTTCTGGTGCTCGGCGAGCACGTCCCCGTGTTGCGCGAACAGGGTCAGGCAATGCAGCAACAGATCGCCGAAATCCACGGCGTTGAGGGTTTTCAGCCGATGCTGATAGGTGCGGTAGATGTCCAGCGACTGGCCGGCGGCGTATTCCGAAACCTCCCCCGCGCCCACCTTTTCCGGGGCCAGACCACGGTCTTTCCAGCGCTCGATTACCGCCAACAGACCGCGCGGCGGCCAGCGCTTGGTGTCCATGTTGGCGGCTTCCATCACCTGTTTCACCAGCCGCAGCTGGTCGTCGGTGTCGAGAATGGTGAAGTTGGGTTTCAGGCCCACCAGCTCGGCATGGCGGCGCAGGATGCGCGCGCCCAAAGCGTGAAAGGTGCCGAGCCACATGGATTCGGTGGAGCGCCCGAGGATGGTCTCCACCCGGTTCTTCATTTCCTGGGACGCCTTGTTGGTGAAGGTGACGGCCAATATCTGCGGCGGCGAGGCGCGCCCCGTGGCCAACAGATGGGCCAGCCGCGTGGTCAGGACGCGGGTCTTGCCGGTGCCGGCCCCGGCCAACACCAGAACCGGGCCGTCCATGGCTTCCACCGCCTGGCGCTGGGCATCGTTGAGCCCCGCCAGATAGGGAGCATCAGGCTTTTCAGCGGGCTTCGCAGCGGATGTTTCGGCGGGCGTTTCGGCGGGGGGAGCCGGTTCGGTTTCGTGATGGGGGTCGCTCATGGCACAAGTGTATAGCATGGCCTCCTGGGGTTACACTCTCCGGGTTACGCCTGTCCCCCGCTCTAGTGTCCTCGGTCTTCGGAGCGCAGGCGGCGCACGGTCTGGGAATAGGCCACCATCACCGCGCGGGCGTGGAGAGAACCCAGCAGACGCATGGTCTCGAGGTTTTCCACCACCGGCAGCTGGGCCTCGTCGCAGGTTTCGAACAGCACCAGCGCCTTGCCCAGCCCGTCCCCGGCCTCGAGAATTCCCTCCGGCTCGCTGGCGATATGGGCCGCCGTCACGTGATCCTCTCCCTCCTCGCCGAGCCGTTCCTCGTCGAGCAGGGCATGAGCGAAATCATGCAGGGTAATGGTGCCGATAAACCGTCCCGCCCCGTCCACCACGAACAGAACTTGCGCGCCCCCTGAAAGGATGGCCGTGCGCACCTCTTCCATGCCGGCGCTCTCCAGGATGCGGTGGGCGTCCTTGCGCATCATGAACTCGGCCGTGATCTCGTCGAGAACCTGGCTCTCCCGCCCATGTTCCAGATCGAGCCCCCATTTCTCCATCTGGCAGGTGAAGAAAGAAGTGCCCACTATGCGGCTACTGAGGATGGTGGCGATCACCACCGCCACCATGACGGCGATGGTCAGGGGGTAATTGCCGGTGAGTTCGAAAATCATCAGCACCGTGGAAATGGGCGCGCCGAGAACGGCGCCGGCCAGCGCCCCCATGCCCACCAGGGTATAGGCCCCGGCCGAGGTGCCGAGATCGGGAAACAGCTGGATCATGACAAGGCCGAAGGCGCCGCCCAGCATGGCGCCCATGAACAGCGAGGGGCTGAACACGCCGCCGCCAAACCCGAACCCTATACAGACCACGGTGGCCACCAGCTTCGCCGCCAGCAAAGCCAACAACAGGGCCAGCGGATACATCTCCTTGATGGCGGTATCGGTGGCCTCGTAACCGACGCCCAGAACCTGGGGCAGGAAACAGGCCAGCGCCCCGACGCAAAGCCCGGCCACCCCCGGCATGGCCCAGCGCGGACACGGTGCGTTCTCGGCCAGTGTATTGGCGGCCAAGGTGGCGCGGATAAACACCACCGCCACCCCCGCGCAGAACACGCCCAACAGGGCGAAGGCGGGGAATTCGGCGAAGGAGGCGATGGCGTGGTCGGGCACGATGAAGGCCGGAAAATCGCCATAGCGCAGCCGCGAGACGATGGTGCCGGTAACCCCGGCGATCACCACCGGGGCGAAGTTACCGATGGCGTAATTGCCGATCACCACTTCCAGGGCAAACAGAACACCCGCCAGCGGCGCGTTGAACGAGGCGGCGATGGCGGCGGCGACACCACATCCCAACAGGCTCAGCGTCATGGCGCGATCGAGGTGGAGCTTGCGCCCGAGCCACGATCCCAGCGTCGCGCCGAGATGGACCACCGGCCCCTCGCGCCCCACCGAGGCCCCGACGCCGATGGAGGCGGCGCTGGCGAAGGCCGCCCCCAGCCCGGCGGCAACCGGCATCCGTCCGTTGCGTAAGTGGGCGGCCTCGATCACATGGGCCACACCCTGGGGCCGCCCCCCCGGCATCACCTTGAATATGAAATAGCCGATCAGCAGCCCGCCCGCCGTGGGCGCCAGCAACAGATGCCACCAGGGCAGCGCCCCGGCAAAGGTCGCTACCCGCTCCGAGGCGAAGCCGAAGAACCCCATCTGTACCAGGTCGATGAGTTCGCGGAAGGCGATGGCGGCGGCCCCGCCCGCGGCCCCCACCACCAGAGCCAGCACCGCCAGAATCAGATAGTCGTCACGCAGCAGATGGCCGAGCCCGGCGACAATACGGCCGCCGTGGATGTATTTCCTGAGAAAGGCGAAGAACGGTTCGTCCCGTCGCGCCATGGTCACGGACCCCCGGAGGATTTCCACGCGAGAAGTTTCTCCGGCCCATTAAACACGCCCTGGAAGCCGGGGGCCACAATGATCCTGTGGCCGGCCTAAAACCCCCTACCCCGCTTTCACACCGTGAAATAGCGCGCCTGGGGATGGTGCACCACGATGGCCGTTGTCGATTGTTCGGGGTGGAGCTGGTCGCTCTCGCTCATGGTGAGGCCGATGCGCCTCCCACCCAGCAGGTCGAGAAGCTTTTCCTGATCGGCGAGGTCGGGACAGGCGGGGTAGCCGAAGGAATAGCGCGCCCCGTGGTATCCCTGTTTGATGAGCTTGTTCATGTCACGGGCGTCTTCGGCGGCGAAGCCGAGCTCTGAGCGGATGCGCTTATGCACGTATTCGGCCAGGGCTTCGGCCATCTCGACGCCGAAGCCGTGAAGATAGAGATAGTCCTGGTATTTGTCGGCGTGGAACCATTCCAGCGCCACTTCGGACGCCCGCTGTCCCACCGTCACCGCCTGCAGCGCGATCACGTCGCGCTCCTCTTCTCCCACATCACGGAAGAAATCGGCGATGCACATGCCGTCCTTGCCCTGTTGCCGGGGCAGGGTGAAGCGGGCGCATTCGCTGCCGCCGTTTTCCTCGAACAGCACCACGTCGTTGCCGTCGCCGGCGCATTGCCAATAGCCGTAGACCGCCTGGGGGGTGATGATTTTCTCGTCATGGCATTGTTTGGCGATGCGGGTGAGGATGGGCTTCAGTTCACCGCGCGCCCATTCCCGGAATTCCTCCCGCGAGCGGCCCTGTTTCTTATAGCCCCAGTGAAACTGATAGAGCATGGTCTCGTTGAGGAAGGCGAGCAGGTTCTGGATCGGCACCGCCTCGATGGTTTTCGCCCCCCAGAAAGGCGGCGTGGGCACTGCCACGTCTTTCGTCAGTTCGTTGCGGCGCAGCTTCGCGGCTTCGTAGTCAAGCGGGCGCAGTTCCGACGGCGGCGGTTCGTCGGGTGTGGCGGGTTTTTTCGCATCTTTCCCGGATTTCCCGCCACGTTTCTTGGCCTCGGCGGCGAGATGATCGTCGAGCTCCCCGGCCGCCACCTTGTCCATGAAGTCGAGCCCGTCGAAGGCGTCGCGGGCGTAGGCCACGCGGCCGTTGCCATAGGCGGCGGCGCAGTCCTGATCCACATATTTGCGGTTAAGCGCGGCGCCGCCCAGCACCACCGGCAGGTCGAAACCCTCGCGGGTTAACTCCTCCAGGCTTTCGCGCATGACCACGGTGGATTTCACCAACAGGCCCGACATGCCGATCACATCGGCGTCGTGTTCCTTGGCCGCCGCCATGATGTGTTCGATGGGCTGTTTGATGCCCAGATTGATCACCTTGTAGCCGTTATTGGTGAGGATGATGTCCACCAGGTTCTTGCCGATGTCGTGCACGTCGCCCTTCACCGTGGCCAGCACCATGACGCCCTTTTCCTGGCCCTCCACATGTTCCATATGGGGTTCCAGATAGGCCACCGCCGTCTTCATGGTTTCCGCCGATTGCAGCACGAAGGGCAGTTGCATCTGGCCCGAGCCGAAGAGCTCGCCCACCACCTTCATGCCGTCGAGAAGCACGGTGTTGATGATGTCGAGCGCGGGGAGTCCCTTCAGGGCCTCGTCGAGATCGGCCTCAATGCCCTGGCGGTCGCCATCGATGATGCGCAGCTTGAGCCGTTCGCCCACATCCGCCGGGCGTTCTTTTTTCTCCTGTTTTTTCTCCGCGCGGCCCTCGAACAGGGCGAGAAAGGCGTGCAGCGGGTCATAGTCCTTTTCGCGGCGGTCGAAGATCAGGTCTTCGGCAACCTTGGCTTCCTCCGGCGCAATCTTGTGCAGCGGCATGATGCGGCTGGAATGGAGGATGGCGCCGGTCATGCCCCGTTTCAGGGCATGGTCGAGGAACACCGAGTTGAGCACATGGCGCGCCGCCGGATTGACCCCGAAGGAGACGTTGGAAAGCCCGAGGATGATCTGGCATTCGGGCAGTTCCTTTGAAATTTGCTCTATGGCGTCGAGCGTCATCAGCGCCAGCTTGCGGTCGTCCTCGTTGCCGGTGCAGATGGTGAAGGTGAGAGGATCAATGAGCAGGTCCGATGACGGCAGACCGTGTTTGTTACAGGCGAAGTCGTGGAGGCGGAGGGCGATTTCCACCTTTTTCTCCGCCGTCTTGGCCATGCCTTCCTCGTCGATGGTGAGCGCGATCAGCCCGGTGCCGAAACGCCGCGCCAGTTCCAGCCGCGCCGTGGCCGGGTCCTCACCGTCCTCGAAATTGATGGAATTGATGATGGGCTTGCCACCATAGAGCTTGAGCGCCGCCTCGAGCACGTTCAATTCGGTGGAATCGAACACCAGCGGCACGGTGATGGCGCCGCGCATGCGGCTCACCACCTCTGTCATGTCGGCTTCTTCATCGCGGCCCACGAAGGCGGTGCAGACATCCAGGGTATGGGCGCCGTCGGTTACCTGTTCGCGCCCCATCTCGACGCAGGCGTCCCAGTCCCCGGCTTCCTGGAAGTTGCGGAATCTCTTGCTGCCGTTAGCGTTACAGCGCTCGCCGATATCGAGAAAGGCGTTTTCCTGGGCGTAAGCCACCTGGCCGTAAAGAGAGGCCACCGAGGGCACCCAATAGGATTGCCGTTTTACCGGTTTGGGCCGCGCCTGGTTGCCGCGCTTATCCCCCGAGGCGCGCTTGCGCAGCATGGCGTCCAGGGCCTCGATATGGGGAATGTCGGTGCCGCAACAGCCGCCGATCATATTGACCCCGTCATCGTCGAGGAAGCGCTCGTGCCAATGGGCCAATTCCTCGGGGCCCAGGGGGTAATGGGGCTGGCCGTCCACCAGTTCGGGCAGGCCTGCATTGGGCAGCACGGAGATAAAGCCGGGCCAGTTCTCCGCCAGCCACTTTATATGCTCCGACATTTCCTGGGGCCCGGTGGCGCAGTTCAGGCCCATCACCGGAACGTCGAGGGCGTTTATCACCGTGGCCGCGGCGGCGATATCGGCGCCCACCAGCAGCGTCCCCGTGGTCTCCACCGTGACCTGGGTGATGATGGGAATGTCGGCCTTGGCCTGGGTGCGGGCACGCTTGGCGCCGTTGACCGCGGCCTTGACCTGGAGCGGGTCCTGACAGGTCTCGATAAGGAAAGCGTCGACGCCGCCCGCGGCCAGCCCGTCGCATTGCACGGCGAAGGAATCCTCCAGCGCCTGGTACTCAATATGGCCGAGGCTGGGCAGCTTGGTGCCGGGACCGATGGAACCGAGAACGAAGCGGGGGCGGCCGTCGGCGGTGAATTCCTCCGCCGCCTCGCGCGCCAACTCGGCCGAGCGCTTGTTGAGGTCAAAGGCTTCCGCGGCGAGATCGAACTCCCCCAAAGTCACCGGCGAAGCGCCGAAGGTATTGGTTTCCACCGCATCCGCCCCGGCGCCGAAATAGCCCATATGGATGTCGCGCACCAAATCGGGGCGGCTCTTGGTGAGGATGTCGGTACAGTTTTCCTGGCCCAGGTAATCCTTCTCCACGCTGAGGTCGAGGGCCTGAACCCGGGTGCCCATGGCGCCGTCGGCAAGCAGGACGCGGTCGCCCAGATAATCGAGGAATGCGCTCATGAGACGGCGCTACTCAGAAGTCCCGGCGGCGGCGTTTTGGGGCCGCAGGCCGAGGATATGACAAATGGCGTAAGCCAGATCGGCCCGGTTCAGGGTGTAGAAATGGAACTCCTTGATACCGCGCGCCTGTAGAATCTGACACTGTTCGGCGGCGAGGGTGGCGGCCACCAGCTTACGGGTTTCGGGATCGTCGTCGAGACCCTCGAACATCTGGGCCATCCAGGGTGGCACCGCCGTGCCGCAGGCGCGGCAGAACTCCGTGACCCTGGCGAAGTTGGTCACCGGCAGGATGCCGGGCACGATGGGCACATCAATCCCGGCCGCCGCGGCGCGGTCGAGGAAGCGGAAGAAGACGTCCACATCGAAGAAATACTGGGTGATGGCGCGGCTCGCCCCGGCGTCGATCTTGCGCTTGAGATTGTCGAGATCATCCTGCACGCTTTCCGATTCGGGGTGGGTCTCGGGATAGGCCGCCACCGAGATTTCGAAATCGGCAATTTTTTTCAGTCCCACCACCAGATCGGAGGCATAGGCATAGCCGCCGGGATGGGGGGTGTATCCCTTCTCCTGTTCCGGCGGGTCGCCGCGCAGGGCAACGATATGGCGGATGCCTTCCTCCCAGTAACTCCGGGCGACGGCATCGATTTCGTCCCGGTCCGCCCCCACACAGGTGAGATGGGCCGCCGGTTCGAGATCGGTCTCGCGGCGGATGCGCGCCACCGTGGCGTGGGTGCGCTCGCGGGTGCTGCCGCCGGCGCCGTACGTCACCGATACAAACTGCGGAGCCAGAGGCTCCAGCCGCTTGATGGCGGTCCACAGGGTCTGTTCCATTTTCTCCGTCTTGGGAGGAAAAAACTCGAACGAGACCTTCATGCCGTCGCGCTGCGGCGGCGCCACGGGCGGCGTGGGCGCATGGTGAGAGGCATTGGTCATGATGATCTCTTCTCGTTCAATGGAACCGGCTTGGTGGCGGGACCGACTTTGTGGGAGGACCGGCCCTGGGATGAGGCCACAATCATCCCTTATATTCAAGACACCAATAGGGGAGAAAGATTCCCGCAAGAAACAGCCTTAAGGGGGAGGTTTTCAGCGTCGCACAGATCAAAGTCAACAACCCCTGTTCTGTCTCGCCACCCACCCCCAAAAATGTAACATTAATGCCACAGTTTGCTGTTGCGCTTTTGCTGATTCACATCCCCACTGGTTTTTTTATATGGCCTGTGTTACTTGGGATACGAGAGTTTTATGCCTTGTTCGCGCGCAATTTGCCGTGTGTCTTTCGGCGGCGGGGCGGCGGACAGCTTGAATCATGCGGGGATGGGCCGCGTACCCGCGTTGTGGCGCGTGTTCAGCGGTTCTGTCGAAGGGGTGGGCTTTAATAATGAACGTGTTGCGTTTCACAGGGCATCTTGCCAGCATTGCATTAATTGCCTTCTTCGCCGCGGCATGTACCACACCTCCGGAAGATCCCGAGGCTCTGGCCGAATACCAAGAAATCAACGATCCTCTGGAGCCCATGAACCGCAAGTTTTTCGCTTTCAACCGGGGGCTGGACACGGTGCTGTTCAAGCCGCTGGCCAAGGCCTATGTCTATATCCCCAAGCCGGCACGGGATTCCATTCATAATATGATCAACAACGTCAAAACGCCGGTAAACCTGGCCAATGACATCCTTCAGGGTGAGCTTGAACGCGCCGCCACCACGCTCGGCCGCTTCCTCATCAACACCACCATCGGCATCGGCGGCATGTTCGACGTGGCCAAGCATATGGGGCTGGAGCGCCACAACGAGGACTTCGGCCAGACCCTGGCCGTGTGGGGCAGCCCCACCGGACCCTATATCGTCATTCCCGTGCTCGGGCCTTCGAGCCCGCGCGCCATCGTCGGAACCGTGGCCGACAGCTTCCTCGATCCTCTGACCTATGTCTTCGAGAACCAGGACGCGGAACTTGAATACATGCTGGTTCGCGGCGGTATCGAAGGCATCGACGAACGCTCCCGCGTGCTCGACGTGCTCGACGATATCGAGGAAAGCTCGCTTGATTTCTACGCCACCATCCGCAGCCTCTATCGCCAGCGCCGCGAGGCCGAGATACTCAATAGAGAGGACGGCGCCGACGTGCCCGGTCCCAGCTTCATGACCGAGGCCGACGATTTCCCGAGCCCCGACAAGGCCTCTCTGGTCCAGTAAAACTGGTGAACATGATGAACGGTTATATTCCGCGCCGTCTTTTCCCGGCCCGTCCTTTTCTCTGGGCGGCGTTTATGACGCTGGGCCTTGTCCTTTCCGTATCCCCCCTCCGCGCCGCGGACAGCCTTGATGCGGCCGGGGCCTTCATCCAGGATTTTGGCGACAGGGCCGTTAATGCCCTGACCGAGGAGGGCCTCGCCACCAAGGTGCTGCGGGCCCGTTTCCGCGATCTCTATGATGAGGGTTTCGACGCGAAGGCTATCAGCCGCTTCGTGCTCGGGCGCTATTGGAAGAAGACCACCAAGGACGAGCGCACGGAATTCATGGCGCTGTTCAACAAGTTTGTGATCCAGACCTATTCCGCCAAGTTCCGCCATTACAGCGGCGAAACCTTCGAGGTCACCGGAACCCAGCCCGAGGGCAATAACGTGTTTATTGTCGCGTCCAGGGTTCTCCAGCCCAGCGGCGATCCGCCCATCACCCTGAGCTGGCGCGTGTCGAAAACCAATGGCTCATACAGGATTTACGACATCACCGTGGAAGGCGTGAGCATGGCCATCACCCAGCGCTCCGAGTTCTCCTCGGTGATCCGTAACGGCGGCGGAAAAATCGCGGCGTTGATCGACGCCCTGCGTGACAAGACCACGAAACTCGCCAGCAAGGAGGACGAAACGGCGAATACCAACTAGGGAGCTTTTGGGATTGCTGTTTGAAGGGCCGCCCTTGGGCGGCCTTTTTTAGTGCCTGGTTTTTATGGCCGGGCCGGGGGCTGCTTTTTCTGACCTGGCCCTATGAGCGGGTGAGGGGCTTGTATTTGATGCGGTGGGGCTGGTCGGCCGCCTTGCCGAGACGGCGTTTGCGGTCGGCCTCGTAATCGGCGTAATTGCCCTCGAACCACAGCGCCTGGCTGTCGCCCTCGAAGGCCAGGATATGGGTGGCGATGCGGTCGAGAAACCAGCGGTCGTGGCTGATGATGACGGCGCAGCCGGCGAAATCAAGCAGGGCCTCTTCGAGGGCGCGCAGGGTGTCTACGTCAAGGTCGTTGGTGGGCTCGTCCAGCAACAGCAGGTTGGCCCCCGATTTCAGCATCTTGGCGAGATGCACGCGGTTGCGCTCGCCGCCCGAAAGCTGCCCCACCTTCTTCTGCTGGTCGGCGCCCTTGAAATTGAACGAGGCGCAATAGGCACGGCTGTTCACCTTGCGCTTGCCCAGTTCAAGCTCCTCATGGCCCTCGGAAATCTCTTCCCATACCGATTTGTTCCCGTCCAGGGCATCACGGCTCTGGTCCACATAGCCCGTCTTCACCGTGTCGCCCATGCGGAACGCGCCGCTGTCGGGCTGTTCGGCGCCGGTGATGATGCGGAACAGGGTGGTCTTGCCGGCGCCGTTGGGGCCGATGACTCCGACGATACCTCCGGGCGGCAGTTTGAAATTAAGCCCCTCGAACAACAACAGATCGCCGAACCCCTTGCTCAGATCCTCCGCCTCGATCACCAGATCGCCGAGCCGCGGCCCCGGCGGGATAACGATCTGCGCCGGTCCGGCGGTCTTTTCCCGATCTTCGGCCAGCAAGTCCTCATAGGCGGTGATGCGGGCCCTGCTCTTGGCCTGGCGGGCGCGGGGTGACTGTTTGATCCATTCGAATTCCCGGGCCAGGGTGCGGGCGCGGGCGGCGTCCTGTTTGCCTTCCTGGTCGAGACGGGTGCGTTTCTGGTCGAGCCAGGACGAATAATTGCCCTCGAAGGGAATTCCCTGGCCGCGATCGAGTTCGAGAATCCAGCCCGCCACGTTGTCGAGGAAATAGCGGTCATGAGTCACCGCCACCACGGTGCCGGGATAATCGTGGAGAAAGCGCTCCAGCCAGGCCACCGATTCCGCATCCAGATGGTTGGTGGGTTCATCGAGAAGCAGGAGGTCGGGCTTTTGCAGCAACAGCCGGCACAGCGCCACGCGCCGCCTCTCACCGCCCGAAAGCGCCGTCACGTCCGCATCACCGGGCGGACAGCGCAGGGCGTCCATGGCGATATCCACGGTGCGGCCCAGATCCCAGGCGTCCGCCGCGTCGATTTTTTCCTGCAACTCGGCCTGTTCGGCGATGAGGGCGTTCATTTCCTCCTCGTCCAGCTCCTCGGCGAAGCGGGCGCTGACCTCCTCGAAACGGTCGAGCAGCGCCTTGGTCTCGGCCATGCCTTCGAGAACGTTTCCGGCAACGTCCTTGCCTTCGTCGAGCTCCGGCTCCTGGGGCAGATAGCCTACGGCGGCGCCTTCGGCGGACCAGGCCTCGCCGCTGTATTCGGTTTCCAGCCCGGCCATGATCTTCATCAGGGTTGATTTTCCGGCGCCGTTGGCGCCCAGAACCCCGATCTTGGCGCCGGGGAAAAAGGACAGCCATATATCCTTCAGCACGTCGCGGCCTCCCGGATAGCTGCGGGACAGCCCCTTCATCACATAGATATACTCGGCCATGTCCTTGTCTTAACCTTTTGGAGATGAAAAATTCCGGAAACGCCCTTGCCTGGGGAACGCCGGTTCGGGGACGGGATTGCGAAACCGGGTTGTAGCCCATCGCGCGGGGCTTCGCAACGCGGCGACACGGCGGCTTTCCACATGCCGGGAGGGAAGAAATCAGGGGCGGGAATGACCGTAATCCGTACACAACCTAGGGTTTTTTTATCCCCTATCCCTATGTATAGTTGGTAATGGCCTTGCCGGAAATCTTGGAAAGGCTGTGATGTCGGTCACAGCATAAAGTAAGTCATTTCTATACACAGACTGTTTCGGGGGGGTAGTATTTCAAGATAAGGTGGGCATGCTTAACGTGCCTGGAAATAATTTGGAAATGCAGAGTTTTCATTTCGGCGATATTGAGCTCATTCTTGCCGAGCCCAACCAGCAGGTACGCAACGGCCTGAAGAGCGCCCTGCGCTCCCAGGGCTTCTACCGCGTCACCGAGGTCACCCGGTTCAGGCGGCTTAAGGAAATCGTCGAGAGCGAGGCCTTGACGCCGGACCTGATCATCACCGACATCGAGCTTCCGGGCGGCGATGTCTGTGACTTGTGCTATGACATCCGCCATCATAAGGCCGGCAACGACCCGTTCGTTCCCATCATCGCCACCTCCTGGTCGGCAGGCGAGGACCAGGTGCGCGGAGTCATCGATTCCGGCGCCGACGACCTGCTCATCAAGCCCATCAGCACCAATAACCTGTTGGCGCGGATCACACAGCTGATCAAGGCGCGCAAACCCTTTGTGGTGACCACGGAATATATCGGCCCCGACCGGCGCTCGGGGGAACAGCGCGAGGGAACCGAGGATATTCCCACCCTCGAAGTGCCCAACAAACTTCAGGCCAAGGCCACCGGACAGGAAAATGTGAGCTCGGAAGCTTTTCAGGCCGCCGTCGACAAGGCCGCCGCCGTTATCAACGAGCGCAAGATGGAGCGCCATGCCTACCAGCTGGTCTATCTCGCCGACCACATCGTGCCGGCCTATAAGACGGGCGCGCCCGACGGCTCCGTTAACAAAAACGTGGAGCGGGCCACCTACGTGGCCCAGGACTTGTCCCGGCGTATGAAGGGGACGCGGTTTTCCCATATTTCGGAACTCTGTGAATCACTGCTCAAAGTGACCAGTACCATTCTCGCGGCGGGTAATTCTCCCACCGCCAAGGATCTGGATCTCCTGACCCAGCTTTCCCGGGCCATCCAGGCAGCCTATTCCTCGGACGAAAAGGTGGTGGCCATGGCCCACGACATCACCGATTCCATCGACAAGGCGGCGAACAAGGTGGTTTCGGGCTGATTCCTCAATTCTTCGACCCTTCCTTTCATTCCTCTCTCTAAGAAAATTCTCCTTAATGTGACGACGGTCACAGCCAACCGGGTGTGCGGAGGCTAAATTTTGGGTTAATGGGGCGATTGCGCCCCAGCCCAGGCGGAGCCGGTTAACAGATTGGCCCAGGCGGAGTCGGTTAACAGATTGGCCCAGGCGGAGCCGGTTAACGGATTAGCCCAGGCGGAGCCGGTTAACAGATTAGAAAGCGTAAGGCGTTATGTCGTTATTTCGTTTTGACCGTGTGGAAATTCTTCTCGCCGAATCGAGTCTGCAGGTTCGCTCCGGCCTGAGAGGGACGTTGCGCAACCAGGGTTTCCAGGTCATCCAAGACATTATCAAGCTCGAAGAGCTGAGGCATTGGATCAAGGCCGACGGCCCCGACCTGATTATCGCCGATTCCGATCTGCCGGGTGGCGACGTGTGCGGTCTGTTTCACGACATCCGCCATAACCGCATCGGCAACGATCCTTTCGTGCCCATAATCGCCACCTCCTGGTCGCGGGGAATGAGCAAGGTACGCCAGGTCATTGATTCCGGCGCCGACGATCTTCTTATCAAGCCCATAAACACCACCGAACTGCTGAAGCGGATAAAACGGCTCGTCAGGGCGCGTAAGTCCTTCGTGGTCACCTCCGACTATATCGGCCCCGACCGGCGGGAGAAGGCCCGCATGGAAACAAGCGACATCCCGCTTTTCGACGTGCCCAACAAGCTGCAGGTCAAGGCCACGGGCAACGGATTGGTGAACACCCCCACCTTCCAGAAGACCATCGATATCGCCATAGCCAGCATCAACGAGCGCAAGATGACCTGTCACGCCCAACAGCTCGTCTATCTCGCCGAACACATTGTCGCGCCGTTCCATAAGGGTCTGGCGGGCGATCATCTGCATGAACAGGTGGATCGCGCCGCCTATGTGGCCACGGACCTGGCGCGCAGGATGGAAGGCACGCGGTTCTCCCACGTCTCCGAGCTTTGCGCCTCGCTGTTGCGGGTCATCAACTCCATTCGTTCCGCCGGCGACAAGCCCGCAATCAAAGATCTGGATTTGCTGCTCGAGCTTTCCAGGGCCACCGAAATGGCCTTCTCCTCCGACGAGAAAGTTGTCGCCCTTGCCCACGACATCACCAATTCCGTGGACAGCGCGGTGGCCGGATAAACTACCTCTCTGATAAATAACCTCTTTGGGCCGTTCCCGCGGGGAACGTAGGATGGGCCGCGGTCTTATGGACGCGGGTCCTATGAGTGCGGTCTATGCGCCCGCGCGCCGCCAGACCGGCGCCTCCACCCCCCATATAGATGCGTTTGCGTGTATAGTGAGCCGCAGAATCACACGCTTTTCCAGGAGTCCGGCATGGCAACCGCCGCCTCGCACACCCCCTCGGGAGGAATATGGAGCGCCGAACGGCTCAAACAGCGGTTCAGCGCGGCTGGCGCTGCGCCTGCCGAAACAGGGTCGCCGCCACATGAATCGGGGCTGATCCCGGCGGCAGTTCTGGTGCCCCTGATTCCACGGCCCGACGAGACCACGCTGTTGCTGATCCGCCGTGCCGAGGGTCTCGACATCCATGCCGGACAGTTCGGCTTTCCCGGCGGCCACCGCGAAGACGCCGACGCCGACGCCGAAGCCACCGCCCTGCGCGAAACCCACGAAGAGCTCGGCCTCGACCATGAAGGGATCGAGCCTCTCGGCCGTCTCGATGATGTGGCCACGAGAACCGGCTTTCTCATCACCCCGGTGGTGGCCCTGCTCCACCCACCCTTCGATCTCGTTCTCGATAAACGCGAGGTGGCGGAGACTTTCGAATTGCCCTTGGAGGTGGTGCTCGACCCTTCGCGCCACGAACGCCGCGACCGCGACCTCGATGACGGCAGCGGGCTCTATCATGCCATCACCCATGACGGACGCTTCATCTGGGGGGCCACGGCGGCTATGCTGATAGCTCTGTATGAAAGGCTGAGAGAGATATGATCCGGATTTTCTTTACTTATTTGCTGCCGCTGTTGCTGCCCACGGCGGTCTATTTCATGTTCATGCTGCCGGCGCAGCGGCGCGCCAAGGCGCGGGGCGAGGAAGTATCCTGGGAAAAGACGCCGTGGATGTTATTGGCGTCCGCGGGGGTGGTTTTGCTGGCGCTGACTCTGGGCGCGCTGGCGCTCCACGACGGCGAGCCGCCCTGGAGCCAATATGACCCGCCCCATATGGAAGACGGCAACATCATGCCCGGGCAGTTCAGCGATGCTCCCGCCACGAAAGAATGAGTCCGTGAAGACCACCCAGCGCATCGCCGTGCCGCCCTGGATGGCGGCGGCCGAAACCCGCGCCGTCATTGATGCTCTCAGTGCTAAGGGCGCGGTGGTGCGTTTCGTCGGCGGCTGTGTGCGCGATACGCTGTTACAGCGCCCCGTGGGCGATCTCGACCTGGCCACTACCGATCCGCCGGAAACGGTGACGGCGCTTCTCGAAGAGGCGGGGCTGCGCGCCATTGCCACCGGCATCGAACACGGCACCATCACCGCGGTGGCGGACGGCAAGCCTTTCGAGGTGACCACCTTGCGCCATGACGTGGAGACCTATGGCCGCCACGCCAAGGTTGCCTTCACCGACGACTGGGAAGCCGATTCCATGCGCCGCGACTTCACCATCAACGCCATCTACTGCGATCCCGACGGCACCCTTTACGACCCCCAGGGCGGCGAAGCGGACCTGGGCGCGGGCCGGGTGCGTTTCGTGGGCGAGGCCCGGGAACGCATCGCCGAGGATGTGCTGCGGCTGTTGCGGTTCTTTCGCTTCCATGCCTGGTTCGGGCGCGGCGCGGCCGACGAGGAAGCCCTTGCCGCCTGTCGCGAGGCGGCGGCGCAGCTGGAAAGGCTGTCGGCGGAACGGGTCTGGCGCGAATTGAAGAAACTGCTGGCCGCCCCCGATCCCACGCCGGATATCCGGCTGATGGCGGAAAACGGCATTCTCGAACATGTGCTGCCCGAAATAGAGGCCAAGACGGAGGCGGGAATGAAAACCAGAGCGGGAACGGACGCCCCCCTCGCCGCGCTCACCGCCATCGAGGCCAAACTGGAAGATCCCGATCCCCTGCGCAGGCTGGCCGTACTTCTCGGCGACGCCGGCACGGATACGGTGGGAAAGGTGGCGAAGCGGCTCAAGCTCTCCAATGCCGAGCGCGAGCGGCTGACGGCCCTGGCCGGGGAAACCGGAGAAACTCAAGACCTCAGCGATGACGCCATGGCCTGGCGGCGCGCCCTCTATACCTCGGGAACGGCGCTGTTCCGTGACCGCGTGCTGCTGGCCTGGGCCGCCAATTCCCAGACAGATACAAAAAAAGAGGAAACCTACAGAGAGATGCTGGCCGAAGCCCATGGCTGGACGCCGCCCTGCCTGCCGGTGACGGGCAACGATGTGCTGGCGCTGGGCATGGAGCCGGGCGCGGCGGTGGGCGACCTGTTGGCGCGGCTGGAAGAGTGGTGGATCGCCGAGGATTTCACCCCCGGCCGCGAGGACTGCCTGGAAAAACTTAAGGCGCTGGCCCAACCCTAGTCAGGGGGCTTCCCCCGCAAACTGGCCCGTCTGGCGCAGTCCCTCGCCCAGCGCCATGGCCGCGGCCAGCGCCACGTTAAGGGAGCGCATGCCCGCCACCATGGGAACCCGCAACGTCGCATCCGCCGCCTCACGCACTTCGTCGGGCACGCCCGCGCTTTCGCGCCCGGCGAGCAGGATATCGTTGGAACGAAAAGTGAAGTCGCAATAGGGCGTATCGCCCGTGGTGGTGAGCAGGATCAGCCGTGGCGTCGCCCCGCCTTCTCCCTGCCCCTGCCCTTCCCCGTTTCCGCCGCGCCGCCATGCCTCGAAGGCGTCCCAGGAGGCGTGACGGGTCAGCTCCACGGCCTCCAGGTAATCCATGCCGGCGCGGCGGAAACGGCGCTCGCCGAACACGAAACCGCAAGGCTCGATAAGCTCCACCGCCACCCCGAGACAGGCGCCCAGCCGCATCAGAGCGGCGGCGTTCTGGGGGATATCAGGCTGGTACAAGGCAAGGCGCACTGGCGATTTGCTTTCCGGTGGTTTATGGTCACGCTCCCGATGGTCATGCCCTGGAGCGAAACGGCAACTCACCGATTATACCGGGGTGGGGGCTCCCTCCAAAGCCAGCAGGCCCCGTGGCGAAGAACGTGGCGAAAAATATGGCAAAGAGACGCATATACCTTTCCTTCACTTTTCCTTGCCATGGTGGGGTGTTGTTGGCTAGGACAATGGCGTGATTTCAAGACCAATACGTTAGGACTAATACAGGGGAACCACTCATGACCGCAAAGGCGCAGGACACAGGCGCCGCCGGAGACGACGAAACCCGGCGCGATTTTCTCCTTCTCACCACCGGCGTTGTCGGCGCGGCGGGCGCGGCCTTGTCCGCCTGGCCCTTCATCGACAGCATGAACCCAGCGGCCGACGTGCTGGCCCTGTCCACCACCGAGGTGGACCTGTCTCCGGTGGAGGCGGGCCAGAGCATCACCGTGGTCTGGCGCGGCAAGCCGGTCTTCATCCGCCACCGCAGCGAACAGGAAATTACCGCCGCCCGCGCCGTGGACCTTTCCACCTTGCGCGACCCCGTGCCCGACGAAGACCGCGAGATCAAACCCCAATGGCTGGTTGTGGTCGGCATCTGCCCCCATCTCGGCTGTATTCCGCTGGGCCAGAAACCAGGCCAGCCGCGGGGCGAATGGGGCGGCTGGTTCTGCCCCTGTCACGGCTCCCAGTTCGATACCTCGGGCCGTATCCGCAAGGGACCGTCACCCACCAATCTTGTGGTGCCGCCCTACCAGTTCACCGAAGATACGTCGATCCGGATCGGTTAGGAGAGAACCCCCATGAGCTCATCCGACAACACCCATCCCCTGGTTAAATGGATCGACGAACGCCTTCCGGTGTTCACTTTCCTCAACCACGAACTGCGCGACTATCCCACCCCGCGCAACCTCAATTACTGGTGGAGCTTCGGCTCCATCGCCGGCATCGTGCTGGTGATCATGATCCTGACCGGGGTCATGCTGGCCATGCAGTACACGGCCCATGTGGATTACGCCTTCGACAGCGTCGAGCGTATCATGCGCGACGTCAATTACGGCTGGCTGCTGCGTTATCTCCATGTGAACGGCGGCTCCATGTTCTTCATCGTGATCTATATCCACCTCTTCCGGGGTCTCTATTTCGGCTCCTACAAGTCGCCGCGAGAGATTCTGTGGGGGCTGGGGGTGATTATCTTTTTGCTGATGATGGCCACCGCTTTCATGGGCTATGTGCTGCCTTGGGGCCAGATGAGCTTTTGGGGCGCCACCGTAATCACCAACCTGTTCTCGGCGATCCCGCTGGTGGGCGATTCCATCGTCAGCTGGCTGTGGGGCGGCTATTCCATCGATAACCCGACGCTGCAGCGTTTCTACGCCCTCCATTACCTGTTCCCCTTCCTCATTTTCGCCGTGGTGTTTCTCCACCTGGTGGCCCTGCATGTGTCGAAGTCCAACAACCCGCTGGGCATCGAGGCCGAGGGGCCACAGGACAGCATCCCCTTCCACCCCTATTACACGGCCAAGGATTTCTTCGGCTTCGGGGTTTTCTTCCTGGTCTTTATGGGTTTCGTGTTCTACGCCCCCGATTTCTTCGGCGAGCCCGACAACTATATTCCGGCCAATCCGCTGGCCACGCCCCCTCATATCGTGCCCGAATGGTATTTCCTGCCCTTCTACGCCATCCTGCGGGCGGTACCCGATATCGAGGTCTTCGGCTATATCCTGATCACAGCCAAGCTGGCCGGCGTTATCCTTATGTTCGGCTCGATCCTGATCCTGTTCTTCCTGCCGTGGCTCGATTTCTCGAAGGTGCGCAGCGCCCGCTTCCGCCCCATTTTCAAACAGTTCTTCTGGATTTTCTTCGTCGACTGTCTGGTGCTGGGATGGGTCGGCGCCAATCCGCCGGAGGGCTTCTTCGTGGTCCTGGGGCGTATCGGCACGGCCTTCTATTTCGCCTATTTCATTATCATCATTCCGTTGATTGCCTATTTCGAGAAACCGCGGCCCCTGCCGGAAAGTATTTCGGCGGCGGTTCTGGGCGGCAAAAAAGGGGAGGACTCGTGATGCGCGGATCCCTGACCCTTGTCCTGACCCTGACCTGTGGCCTGATGGCGGGCCTGTCGCTTCTCGCCGCACCCGCGGCGGCCGCCGAGATGCCCGAGATCGAAAGTCGCAGCTGGTCCTTCGACGGTATTTTCGGCCACTTCGACCGTGCCGCCCAACAGCGTGGCTATCAGGTCTATAACGAGGTCTGTTCCGGCTGTCACGGCCTGCGCCTGCTCACTTACCGCAATCTCGCCGCGCTGGGCTACGGCGAGGACGACATCAAGGCCTTCGCCGCCGAATACGAGGTTACCGACGGCCCCGACGACGAGGGCGAGATGTACCAGCGCGAGGCTCTGCCCTCGGATCATTTCGTTTCCCCCTTCGCCAATACCCAGGCCGCGCGCGCGGCCAATAACGGAGCCCTGCCGCCGGACCTCTCGCTGATGGTCAAGGCGCGCAAGAACGGAGCCAATTATCTCTATGCTCTGCTTACCGGATATGGCGACGCCCCCGATGGCGGAGAACTGCCCGACGGCTTGTATTACAATGCCGCCTTCCCCGGTCACCAGATCGCCATGTCGGCGCCGCTCGATGACGACGCGGTGGAATACACCGACGGCACCCCGGCCACGGTGGACCAGATGGCCTCCGACGTCACCACCTTCCTGGCCTGGGCCGCTTCGCCAGAGATGGAGGAGCGCAAGCGGCTGGGGCTCAAAGTCATGCTGTTCCTGTTGGTGCTGACGGCCCTGCTTGCCGCCGTTAAACGTAAGGTGTGGTCGCGGCTGCACTAGGTCATGGACCGCCAGCCCCTCCATAACCACCCCGTCCCTAACTATTCGCAGAAAGTTTTCCCATGGCCCATAGCCATTCTCCCGTTATCGGAATTCTCGGCGGGAGCGGTCTCTACGATATAGAGGGCCTGACCAATCAGCGCCGGGAAAAAGTCCATTCGTCCTTCGGCGAGCCCTCCGACGAGCTTTGTTTCGGTGAATTGGAAGGGGTACAGCTGGTATTCCTGCCCCGCCATGGGCGCGGCCACCGCCTGCCGCCGTCGGAAATCAATTTCCGCGCCAATATCGACGCCCTGAAACGGGTCGGGGTGACCGATATTCTTTCGGTGAGCGCGGTGGGCAGCCTTAATCCCGACCTGCCTCCGGGCACATTCGTCATCATCGACCAGTTCATCGACCGCACCTTCGCCCGCATCAAGAGTTTCTTCGAAACCGGTCTGGTGGCCCACGTCTCCATGGCCCACCCCGTCTGCGGGCGTCTCGGCGGCCATGTGGAGGCGGCAGCGAAAGAGGTGGGTATTGCCGTGGTGCGCGGCGGCACCTATCTGGCGATGGAAGGTCCGCAATTCTCCAGCCGCGCCGAATCCGAACTCTACCGCAGCTGGGGCTGTGACGTGATCGGCATGACCAACATGCCCGAAGCCAAGCTCGCCCGCGAGGCGGAAATCTGTTACGCCACCATCGCCATGGTCACCGATTTTGACTGTTGGCACCCCGACCACGACAATGTGACGGTGGAAGCGGTGATCGAGGTGCTGCAAGGTAATGCCCACAAGGCCCGCTCGCTTATGAGTGCGCTGGTGCCGAAACTGGGCGATCACCAGGGACCGTGCGCGGAAGGCTGCCAGAGGGCGCTGGAATACGCCCTGATCACGGCCCCCGAGGCGCGCGATCCGGAACTTATCCGGCGTCTCGACGCGGTGGCGGGCCGCGTGTTGGCTAAATAGAAACACGGGACAGAGGCAAGGATCTATGAAGGTCAACGGCAAGTCCATGCGTACCATCTGGCCGGTGGAAAACGACGGGGCGGTGGAGATCATCGACCAGACCCTGCTCCCCCACCGTTTCGAAATATGCCGCCTCACCACCCTGGACGAGGCCGCCAACGCCATTTCCACCATGCAGGTGCGCGGCGCGCCGCTGATCGGCGCCACCGCCGCCTATGGCGTTTATCTGGGTCTGCGCGAGGACGCCTCCGATAAGGCCCTAAACGCGGCTTACGCCGCCCTGATGGCGACCCGCCCCACGGCGGTCAACCTGCGCTGGGCCCTGGACGAGATGCGTTCTTTTCTCGCCCCCCTGGCGGCGGCGGAGCGGGCGGCGGCGGCCTATGTGCGGGCGACGGAAATCTGTGACGAGGACGTGGCCATCTGCTGCGATATCGGCATCAATGGCCTGCCCCTCATTATCGAGGCGGCGAAAAGAAAGCCCGAGGGCACACCGGTGAATATCCTTACCCATTGTAATGCGGGCTGGCTTGCGGCGGTGGACTGGGGCACCGCCCTGGCCCCCATTTACGCCGCCCATAATGAGGGTATTATCCTCCATATCTGGGTCGACGAGACGCGGCCCCGCAACCAGGGAGCGTCGCTGACCGCCTGGGAACTGGGCCAGCATGGCGTCGCCCACAGCATTATCGCCGATAATGCCGGAGGGCATTTAATGCAGGGGGGCCAAGTGGATATGGTCATCACCGGTACCGACCGCACCACCGCGCAAGGTGACGTGTGCAACAAGATTGGCACTTACCTGAAGGCGCTGGCCGCCCATGACAACGGCGTGCCCTTCTATGTGGCTCTGCCGGGGCCTACCATTGACTGGACCATGAGCGACGGCTTGGCCGAAATCCCCATCGAGGAACGCAGCGGCGACGAGGTAAAATGGATTTCCGGCCGCACGGAAGAGGGCGAGGTGGTGAGCGTGGACGTCACTCCCGAGGGCTCGCCCGCCGCTAACCCCGCCTTCGACGTGACTCCGGCGCGGCTGGTGACGGGGCTGATTACCGAGCGCGGGCTGTGTCCGGCGTCGCGCGAAGGACTGGCGGGGCTCTATCCCGAACAAGCAGGAAAAGGAACATCATGAGTCCCCGGACCACATCCCGGGGCTCGCTCAAAGAGCGCCGCGCCGTAATTGCCGCGGCCAGATCACTGTGCGCGGCGGGCCTGATTCATGGCCGCGAAGGCAATCTGGGCCTGCGCGCCGACGGCGGCCTGTTGATCACGCCCACGGGCATAAATTACGAGACCCTCAAGCCCGCCCATATGGTCTGGCTCGACAGCAAGGGCGTGGCGGTGGGCAGCCGGCAGCCGTCCAGCGAATGGCGATTCCATCTCCATATCCTCGCCGCCCGGCCGGAGATCAATGCGGTGGTGCACACCCATTCCATGTTCGCCACGGCGCTGGCCTGTCAGGGTCTCGGAATTCCACCCTTTCACTACATGGTAGCCCTTGCCGGCGGCGGGGATATCCGCTGTGCGCCCTATGCCACCTTCGGCACCCAGGCGCTGGCGCGCCATGTGGTGAAGGCGCTGAAAGACCGCCGCGCCTGTCTTCTCGCCCATCACGGTATGATCGCCCTGGGCGAAGACATGGACGAGGCGGTGGCGCTCGCGGGCGAGGTGGAACGCCTGGCCGAACAGTACTGGCGGGTGCACCTGTTGGGAAAACCCAAGCTGCTTTCGGCTACTGAAATGAAAAAGGTGCTGAAAAAATTCGCTTCCTACGGGCGTCAGCCGGGGACCATAAACAGCGGAAAACGGGGCCGTTCATCTTGATTCCGTGCGCCGGGATGGTTTAAGAACACCCCACGCTATCGTATGATACCCTATTGATACCGTGTTGATACCGTGCTGCTGCACGGCAAATGCTTCAGATTGGGGGGAAGCTGGAGTGAAATTTTCTGGAGACATAAAAGAATCCACGGCTCACGCCAAACAGGCGTTGAAGCTGATGGCGACCCATGAAATCCCTCCGACACCGAAGAATTACACCATCTGGTACGCCTATGCGGTGGGATCGAATCTTGATCTCAACCGTGTCCTAGACACCCTGGTGGACGAGGAGGAGGCGTTCACCGAATCCCGCAGCGATGAAATCTTCAGCCAGTTCTTTGGCAGATTGGAGGAGGTGGAGGCCATTGAAAAGACCGGACAGCGTATCGAAGTGGCCTTGGGGAAGCTGACTAAACTTGTGGGCGTGGCTGATGACGGCACGACCAAGTACGGCGAGACGCTTGAAAACTTCGCCGGGGAACTGGCCAAGGAATCCCCCCTGGAAGACCTGCGCTCGCTGGTGGACAGCGTGATGCAGGAAACCCGGGAAATGCATACACACAACAAGCTCTTCGCAAGCCAGCTGAAGCAATCGTCCAGGGAAATCATCACTTTAAAGAAGAGCCTGGATACGGTGCGTCAGGAATCGCTGACCGATGCCCTGACCGGGATCGCCAACCGCAAGGCCTTTGATATGCATCTGCGCAATGCCGTCCGTGACGCCATGGAAAGCGGCGATCCCTTGAGCCTGTTCATGGTGGATATCGACTTCTTCAAAAAGTTCAACGACAAGTACGGGCATCAGGTGGGGGACGAAGTGCTGCACCTGGTGGGCAGGGTTCTGGAGCGCTCGGTGCGCGAGGGCGACACCGCGGCGCGCTTCGGCGGCGAGGAATTCGTCACCATCCTGCCCGGAACCACCCATAAGGACGCCATGGGCCTGGCCGAGCGCCTGCGTTCCACCATCGCCACACGCAAACTGCATTCCCGCCAATCGGGCGAGGATTACGGCACCATCACCATGTCCATCGGCGT
>JADHSZ010000042.1 GCA_016776635.1 Alphaproteobacteria bacterium | reverse complement strand
ATTCTTGAGAACACCGTGAACACCACCTTTGGCCGCAACATGGTCCAGGTCATGGTTCTCAAATATATGGCGGCCGCGGCGCCGGCCTTTGGCATGATCGGGACGCTGGTGGGATTGATGGTCATGCTCGACAGCATGGGGGGCGATCCCTCCTCCCTTGGCGCGGGCCTTGCGGTGGCGTTGTGCACCACGCTTTACGGCGTTTTGGTGGCGCGGCTCGTTTTGCTTCCGGCGGCCAATAAGCTGCAGCAGCGTCAGGAAATCCTGCGCTTCCGCAACCAGCTTTTGGTGGAAGGTTTTATCATGCTCGCCGACAAGAAAAGCCCCCGCAATATCCAGGACACCATGAACAGCTTCCTCGATCCGTCCATCCATTTCGACATCGACAAGCAGATGAAGAGAGGGAAATAGGGCAGCCATGGCCAATAAATTTGAAGTCAAGGAAGAAGTCGAAGACGAATCATGGCTGCTTACCTACGCCGACGCCATCACCCTGTTGATGGCGTTTTTCGTCATGATTCTCAATTTCGCGGAATATGACATGCCCGCCTTCGAGGCGGCCTCGGCCGCCATTAAGGAGGAGTTGGGCGGGCAGACCGATGTCTTCCAGCCCATCAACCTGCTGTCCTTCAAGCTGGAGGACGAGGTTGCGGAAATGGACATGGAAAATGCCGTCTCCGTGGATATGGATGACGACGGGATCGTTTTGGAATTCGCCAGCTCGGCCCTTTATGACAGCGGGTCGGCCACCGTCAAAAAGTCCGCCCAGCCCCTGTTGGAAGGAATCGCCAGTACCCTGGCCCAGAAATCCTACAGGGGATACGAGATTCATGTGGAAGGCCACACCGACGACATTCCCATCGCCACCAGGAAATTCCCCTCTAACTGGGAACTTTCCGCGTCGCGGGCCATCAATGTGGTGCGTTTCATGATCTCCAAGGGGCTCGAACCCGACCGTTTCAAGGCGACCGGCCTTGCCGATGTGCAGCCCAAGCTGCCCAACCGCGATTACAACGGCGACCCGCTGCCGGAAAACCAGGCCGCCAACCGGCGAATCGTGGTGCACCTCATACAGTAGCGTTTCACGGATGAGCGGGGTGTGGGGCCCATGCCCGTTGAAAGCCGGAACACGTCGCTTATATAGCTTAAAGCATTCTGTTCACGGAGCTTTTTACCCCCGTTCCGTCCGCACGGAGATGCCGGGAATACCGAAAACAGTGGCATTTTCTTAACGTTTTTTGGTATACTGCGAGAGTCCTTGGGGGATGCGTGAAACGGCCTTTGCAAGAAAAATCCGAAAAGGATTTAATAGTATTCTGAACGGATTCTGAGGCCGCTCCGTCGTAAAGGAACCGTGATAGAGAAAAGATGGGAAAGACAGACCGAGGTTACATTATGAGCACAGAGAGCAACAAAACCCCTAAGAGTGACGGCCTGAGCCGTCGTGACGCCCTGGCCCGGCTTGGGCTGGCGGCCACGGTGGCCTATGCCGCGCCCACCCTCCTTCAGTTGAAGGGGGCTTCCGCCCGCTCCAGCGGCGGCACCGGCGGCGGCAGCCGCAGCAGCCGTGGCAGCGGCAGGCACTCCCGGGGCAGACGCCGCCGCGGTCGCCACTAGCAATAGCTGAAGGCTCTGGTTTTCCAGTGTTTGAACCGTCTTCTTCGTTAATGCGAGGGAAGGCGAAGCTTGGCAGCGGCGGATTTTAGATGATGAGTTTCATGGAGCGTTCTGGATTTCCGGGCCGCTCCGTCGTGGCAGGAACCGTGATAGAGAAAAGATGGGAAAGACAGACCGAGGTTACATTATGAGCAGAGAGAGCAACAAAACCCCTAAGAGTGACGGCCTGAGCCGTCGTGACGCCCTGGCCCGGCTTGGGCTGGCGGCCACGGTGGCCTATGCCGCGCCCACCCTGCTTCAGCTGAAGGGGGTTTCAGCCCGCTCCAGCGGCGGCACCCGCCGCAGCCATCCAAGCCGCGGCAGGCATTCGCGCGGTAAGGGCAAGAAAAAGGGCATTCACTAGATAATTCCGCCGCTGTCGGCACTGTCACCGGTGGCTGGAGACTTCCCTGAGGGGTTGTTGCCCGGTTGTGGGAGCGTTGTTCCGCGCCTGGGTGTTGTTGTTTAGCCTCGGTGGTTCGCCCTGGCGGTTCGGCCTCCGATTAAAGGCTCTCCTTTTCCCCGCCTTCCGGCCCCTTTATAACTCCTTACATGCTGCTTTCCTTTGACGGGCTCAAGGCCCCGATTCTTTTCGATGGGTGCGGGGACCTGGTTGAGTCCCTGGCGCCGCTTGTGAACGGCTGGAACTATGGGGAATGGCGGGGGGGTGATGTGACACCCTCAATCACCGTCACCCCAGAGGATGGCCGCTATCGGCTTTATTCGCCGGAGCTATCCGTAAATCCGGAAACCTTCAAGGCTGAATATTATGGCGATGCCTGCGGGGCTCTCTGTTCCGTCATCGCCGACCTGGTAACCGCCTATGCGCGGGACACGGAAACCGCTTTTTGCCTGCATTGCGCGGGGTTGCAGATCGGCGGCCACCTGATCGCCTTTCCGGCCACCGGACGTTCGGGCAAAAGCACGATGACGGTCAACCTGTTGGCGGCCGGGGCGCGTTTATTCTCCGATGACGTGCTGCCGCTCTCCCTAAGCGAGGATCGCCTCGTGGCTTTGGGGTTCGCGCCGCGCCTGCGCTTGCCGCTGGCGCGTAACGCCGGTAAGGAATTCCGCGACTATGTGCAAAAACACAAATCGCTTTCGAGCAAGCGTTACCGCTATGTTGTTCCCGACAAAGACCAGTGGGCGCCCCATGGCGAGACGGCGGCGCTGGATGCCATCGTCCTGCTGGATCGGGTAACATCGGCGAAGAAGGGGGCGGTACTTGAACCGGTTTCCAAGAGCAAGACCCTGCAGCGCATGATCAAACAGAATTTTTCCGCCAGTATTGAACTGCCCGACCGTTTTCAGCGGCTTCATGACCTGACCGTGGAAACGGCGTGTTACCGCCTGAGCTATGCCCGTTCCGATCAGGCGGTGGCGGCGTTGATGGACGCTTTCGCGGGCCCGTAGGAAGGATAGGGAGGGGAACATGACGAGCTATCAGGCCAATCCCAAGGTGGATGTCACCCAGGTGGAAGACGATTTCTTCCTGGTTTATCCGGGCGGCGAAAGCATCCATCACCTCGACGCCATCGGTACCGGGGTTTGGCGTCTTCTGGCCCGGCCCCATGATCTGCAAGAAATTGTGGCGGTACTCAGCGAAGCTTTTCCCGATGCCCCCCCGGAGCAGCTGCACGAGGATATCAGCAAGATACTGGACGATATGCTGGCCGAGGATCTGGTGATCAAGAGCGGCTGAGGGCGGGTCAGGGTTTTGGAATCAGGCTTTCGGAGCCCGTGATCAGCCCCCGCAGCCGCCGCATGTTTTTCCACAAGATTGTGCGCCACTGCGCGGTGAGCAGGGTTTCCCTGCGCAGCCGTGTGAGCATGGAAGGCGGAGTCTCGAACATGGTCTCGAAATCACCGATCAGGCGCTCGAACTCCGCCGCGGGAAATCCCCGGTAATGGGGAATAAGATGTTGCGGCAGGTGATCGGGCGGGACGCCGAGCCGCGTCACCAGGGCGAGGAAACAGCCCACGGGTTTAAGAAACCCGCCCTTTGCGGCCAGGGCTTCGATCTCGTTCCAGTCCATATCCGAGGCGAAGTTCTCGATAAAGAGCAGGGCGTCCACCAACCCCTTGAGGCAGAGTTTCTCGAACTTGTCACGCCCGGCATTGGTGATGGCCAGCAACAGCAAGTGCGTGCGTGAAGGAATGCGCAGGCGCGTGGCTCCAGCCTCAACCACGCGGGAATCGGCGAAGACCGCCTCGGTGGACAGCGAGCGATGGACCGGGTAGTCGTCGGGATGGATGTGAATGTCGATGTTCACGTCGCCTTCCCGGGAGATGAGGGGAGGAAAGCTGGCGTCGGTGATGAGGCCCCAGGGCGGAACCTGGGAGCCGGAATGGAATTTAAACCCCTCGGCTTTGAGAAGCGCCACCAGCGGGCCGAGGTCATCACGCCGCACCAGCAGATCCATATCGCTCATATGCCGCAGATCGGGATCGGGATAGATGTCATGGGCGGTGGCCATGCCCTTCAGCACCACCGTTTCGATGCCCTTGGCGGCGATGAAGTCGGCCCATTGCAGCCGCTTGTGACGCAGGAAGCGGTGACCCAACAGATGTTTTTCCACCTCTTGGGGGGACAGATCGTCATATCCAAAGACTGCCGCGTTTTCACCCAGAAGATGGACCGTCAGCGGCGGCTTGATCCGTTTGCTGAAGCGTTCCAGCAGAGGCCGCAGGGTTTCCGCCTGTTGCTCCGATAGAGGGGTTCCGGGACAGGTGATCAGCGGCCACAGACCGGGTGCTGAACTTGTCTCTGTCGCAAGTGGTGATGGTGAGGGTTCGTTCATGACAGGGAGAAGTGTAGCCTCCCCGGAGAAAGGCCGCCATGCTATGACAGTACAGTGGGACAAAATTGACGGGGAATGGGACTCATGAATTTATGGCTGGCTTTCGCCGCGTTGAACGGCGCGCTTTCCGTGGTCGCCGGGGCCTATGCCGCCCATGGCGGGCTTTCTCCCGAGGCCGTGGGCTGGTTTGAGAAGGCGGTCCGTCTGCAGATGGTGCATGCCCTGGCGCTGATCGCGGTGGTGCTTCTCGGTATGTGGGAGACGGGATGGAGCCCGGCCCTGACGGTGTCGGCGGGAGCCTTTTGCGCCGGGTTGGTGCTGTTTTGCGGCGGGCTCTATGGGATGGCGCTGACCGGGAACGGCGCTTTCGGCCGCATGGCGCCGCTGGGCGGCATGAGCTTCATCATTGGCTGGCTGGCGCTGGCTTGGTACGGGCTTCACACAGGGATTGGGCCTGGGATTGGGGGAGCGTCGTGACCCACCATCTCGACGCCAGCGGACTGCGCTGTCCCATGCCCGTATTGAAGGCGCGCAAGGCCCTGAAAGAAGTGGCGCCGGGGGAAATTCTGGAGGTTCTCGCCACCGATCCGGGATCGGTGGAGGACTTCGCCGCCTTCTGTGAGGCCACGGGATGCGAAATGCTGGAAAGTACCGAGAAAGACGGCGTCTATAGTTTCAGGCTGAAAAAGCCGGAATAGCCCGCACTGGAATCAGCCCCGGAATTAGCCCCGCTTCCAGTGCCGAAGAACGAGACCCGTCGCCATGAGGGACGTGGCCACGGCCAGAACCAGCCAGCCATGATCGGCGAACAGAGCGGCAAGACTCTGGGTTTCGGCAAAATGCGAGTGGGCGCCGCCATCACTGAGATTGTGAGCTTGAACCGTTGCGGCCGTTGCTGTGGTCGTCAGGGCCGCGAAGAGGGCGGCTGTGATGCGGGAAAGGGTCATTGGTTCTCTTACGCTCCTGGTTTTTCTCTTTACCGGTTTCTCATTTCTGGAAGATGTCTTGTGTGCCGGAAAACGCCCCCCCGGACAAGACTTAAATCTTTGCCGTTATCTATTACCGTTTTGGGGACGGGTTATTCCCCGACGCCATGCTCCAGCCCCCGAAGATGGGCGGATTCGGCCGCCGCGGCAAAAACCGTGAGCAGGGGTGGAATGATAATGAGGGTAAGAATCGCCGACAATGCCAGACCGCCCACCACCACCGATCCCAGCCCGCGATAGAGCTCCGATCCGGCGCCCGGAAACAGCACCAGGGGCAGCATGCCGAAGACCGAGGTCAGGGTGGACATGAAGAT
Organism: Alphaproteobacteria bacterium; assembly: GCA_016776635.1. Lineage (GTDB taxonomy): Bacteria > Pseudomonadota > Alphaproteobacteria > UBA11136 > UBA11136 > UBA11136. The sequence goes on along the minus strand of JADHSZ010000042.1, from coordinate 18,372 downwards.
GGGCCGGATACGGTTGCGCGTGGCCTCGGTGATGGAGTCCGAGACCTCCATCCCCTCAACGCGGATATGGAACAGGGTCTGGTGGACGATGAGGATGGCGTTGTTGACCACGATTCCCACCAGGATGACAAAGCCCAGGAGAGTCAGCATATCCAGGGGCTGGAAGGTCATCAGGTTGAGCAGGGCCAGCCCGACAACGCCGCCCGCGGTGGCCAGCGGCACCGAAAGCAGGATGATGAAGGGATAGAAGAAGCTCTCGAACAGCACCGCCATCACCAGATAAACGATAATCACGGCGAGGATAAGGTTAAGGACGATGGCGTCCCAGGTCTTGGTTAGTTCGTCGGACGTGCCCGACAGGCCCATCTCGACGCCGGTGGGAAGGCCCTGATTTTCCAGCGGCGCCATGACCTTGTCGCGGACGATCTCCATCGCCGCTTCCAGCGGCAGATCAGGCGCCGGACGGATTTCCAGCGTCACCGTGCGCACCCTTTCGAGATGGCGAATTTCCGTCGGCCCCGAAGTGACCTCGATCTCGGCCAGCGAGCTGGTAGGCAGAATCTTGCCCCCGGGCGTGACCACGGGAATCTCACCTATGCCCTGGGTTTCCGTGACGTTGTCCTGGGGGCCTATGAGCGTGAGGTCGATGCGTTTGCCATCCACGGTGACTTCCACCACCCGCAGGCCGTCGTTAAAGGCGTCCACGGTGAGGCCGAGATCGGTGGCGCTCATTTCATTGTCGGCCAGGCGCACGGGATCGGGGGTGACGCGGATTTCCGGCGCGCCCAGTTCAAGCCCCGGCCGTGGGCGCAGCTGGTTGCCTTCGGCGAAAGGCATGTGACGTTCGATCAGCCCGGCGGCCTGGACCGCCACGCCGAGGATAGATTCGAGATCGGGACCCGACACGTTGAGTTCGATGGAGCGCCCGCTGCCGATGTCGCGGCCGAACAGGGAAGGCTGCGAGATAAAGCCGAAGGTTCCCGGTTCGCTGAAGGCGGCATCGCTGATGACCGGGATCAGTTCCGAAACCCGGGACGGATCGAGGCTTTTGGCGCCGAGGAAGGTTTGCGCGCGCAGGGCGACGAAAAAGAAATTGTCAATTTTCGGCGGGCCGCCAGAGTCCAGCTCAGATTCCGATTCCGGCTCGATTTCGGAAACCCATAAGGGACGGACCTCGCCCTCGATACGCTCGGCGATGTCGGTGGTGGTGTCGAGATTATAGCCCGGCGGCGGCAGAATGATGCCCAGCACCAGATTGCGGTTGCCCTCGGGAAGGTATTCCAGCTTCGGCAACAGAAGATAGGTGGCCAGCGCCGCCACGCCGCAAATGGCGGCCACCGAACCCAGGGCCAGCAGATTGTTATGTGTCACAATCCGGGTATAACCCAGAATCGCGGAGACGAATTTCCTGGAGAAGGCGTCGATGACAGGCAGTTTTATGGTGGTTCTGAAAATCCCCTTTTCTCCGCCCAGCAGCCTGTTGGCCAGCGCCGGCACCACCGTGATCGCCACCAGCAGGGAGAGCAGCACGGCCACCGAAATGGCCACCGCGATATCCCGGAACAGCTGGCCCACCTCCAGTTTCATGATGAGGATGGGAATGAACACCAGAACCGTGGTCAGGGCCGAGACCAGAATCGCGCCCCAGACCTGTTTCGTCCCCTTATAGGCGGCTTCGGCGGAGGGTTTGCCCTCTTGGCGCATGCGGTAGATGTTTTCCAGAACCACGATGGCGGCATCCACCACCATGCCAATGGCAAAGGCGATGCCGGCCAGTGAGATCACATTGAGCGACCGTCCCAGGGCGGCCATGGCCACAAAGGAGCCGATCACCGAAACCGGTATGGCCAGCCCCGCCACCAAAGTGGCGCGGCCCGAACGCAGAAACAGCAACAGGATGAGCGCCGCCAGCGTGCCACCCACGAAGATGTTCTGCTGTACCAGGCTGATGGCGGAATCGATATAGATGGTCTCGTCATAGACCTGTTTGATCTCCAGGGCGTGCTGGGGCAGGACCGTTTCGTTGAGTTCGGCCAAAGTGGCGCGCACGCCTTTCATGACCTCAATCACATTGGCGCCGGTCTCGCGGGTGACGTTGAGGGCGATGGCCGGCTCGCCGAGATGGCGGATCACCGCCTGGGGTTCCTTGTAGTCGAAACGGACCCGGGAAATATCGCCCACCGTAACCCGCGCCACGCGCCCCGTGGCCGGGTCTTCGAAACTGCGGAGGATGACAGAACGGACGGCGTCCAGGCTGTTGAGTTCGCCCTCGGTGCGAACCACATAGCGGCGCTTTCCTTCCTCCACGTCGCCCGCCGAGATGGAGGCGTTGGCCTGGCGCAGGGTCTCGACGATTTCGGGCACGGTGAGCCGGTAGCGGGCCATCAGCTCGGGGTCGACGATGACCCGGATTTCCTTCTCGCTGCCGCCATAGACGTTGGAACGGGCGACGCCGGAGACCCTCTCCAGCCGGTCGCGGATGATATCTTCGACGAAGTCGCCATAGCTGTGGATATTGCGGGTGTTACCGGGGCGGCGCTTGAGAACGATCCAGGCGATGGGAGAATCATCGTTGCCGGCGGTATTGAGGGTCGGTTTGTCGGTCTCGTCGGGGTAGGTTTCCACCTGGTCGAGGCGGTTGCCCACCAGAAGCAGCGCCCGGTTCATGTTCTGGTCTACGTTGAACTCGAGGGTGATAGAGCCGCGGCTGTCTTCGGAGCGGCTTTCCATTTCCACCAGACCTTCCAGGCCCTTGAGCTTGTCCTCCTGGCGGTTGACGATTTCCCGTTCCACCTCGGCGGGCGCCGCCCCGCCCCAGAAGGTGCTGACCGAGACAACGGGTTTGCGCACATCCGGGGCAAGCTGGATGGGGATCACTTGAAGGGCCACGAGGCCGAAAGTCACCACCATCAGCACCGCGGCGACAACGGCGATGGGCCGGTCGATGGCGATGCGGATAAGGTCCATCTTAAGGCGTGCTCTCGAACTGGACTTTCTGTCCCGGCCGCAGGCGTTCGTTGCCGCGAATCACCACCACATCACCGGCAGCGAGGCCGTCGACGACCTCGAAGCGGTCGCCCACGGCCAGACCCAGCTTCACGGGGGAAATCTGTACGCTTTGGTCGTCGGTCACCACGTACACAAGGTTCTGTCCCTGGCGGATAATCACGGCATCCTTGGAAACGGTGGCGGCCTCCCGGGATTCGCCCTTGGGCAGATGAAGCACCACGGTTTCATTGGCCGCCAGTCCGCCGGCGGTCATTTCCGGGCCGGGGGTAAAACGCACGGCGCGGGTACGGGTGCGGGGATTTTCATCGGGCACGATGGCCCGGACATGGGCTGGATAGGTTTTCCCGGACCCCAGATCGAAGGTGATCTCCTTGCCGGGGGAAAGACCGGCAATGTGATCGGCGGGCACATCGGCCTCGATTTCCCAAAGGCCGTCATTGATCAGCATGACCACGGAATCGCCCACATTCAGATAGGCCCCGATCATGGTCTGGCGCTGGGATACCACGCCGTCATAGGGGGCGCGGATGAGGGCGTTATAGAGGTTGATTTCGGCCAGTGTCAGATTGGCCTGGGCGCGATCAAGGCTGGCCTTGGCCTCGGCCTGTTCGCTCTTAAGGCGGATCACGTCCTGGCGTTTGTCATCGTGACGCGCTTGTGAAAAGGCGGGGGAGGCTTTCAGTTTTTCCAGCCGTTTGAATTCCTGTTTGGCGAGGGCCAACTTGGCCTGGGCGGTTTTTTCCTTGGCCACGCTTTCCGCCACTTCCGCCTTGGCGAGATCGCGCGAGGCCCGCAGTTCGTTGTCTATGATTTCCGCCAGCACGTCCCCCTTTTTCACGCGGTCGCCCACATCCACGTTCAAGACTCCCACCGGGCCGTTGATGCGGGCGGCCACCTCGCCCGACTGACGCTCCACCAGCCGGCCAATGACCGGCGCCGTTTGCAACAGGGGCTTGATCGTGACCTGGTCCACGCCCACGGAAGCCGGTGGCGCGTCGGCGGGTTGGTCCTGCGCCGCTGACGGGGTGATGAAAACCATCGACAGCATCATGGTGGCGGCAAGGGTAAGGGCGTATATTCCTGGGGCTCTCATGGCTCTCTTTTGAAAATTTTTCAGGCAGGGTGGGGCCACTATACATAGGGAACGGCATCCCTGAAACATTCTCCGGCGTTTCTTGTCACCACATTTTAGCCCTGTGGCCCCTCCTCCCGGGGGACATTGCCGGGACGACATGATAGGGTATCTGACATCTCCATTTCACGAATTCAGCCCTATGACCACGCTTCTTTTTTACCATCCCGCCTTTCTTGAGCACGATACCGGGGCCGGTCATCCCGAAAGCCCGGAACGGTTGCGCGCCATCCTGAAAGCATTGGAAGGCGATGATTTCGCCGCCCTTGAGAGGCGCAAGGCGCCCCCGGCCAGCGAACAACAGTTGCAGCTGGTTCACCCGGAATCCTATGTCTCGCAGGTTCTCGCCGCCATTCCCAAAACCGGCTATGTGGGGCTCGACGCCGATACCATCGCCTCACCGGGCAGTGGCGAGGCCGCCTTGCGCGCGGCGGGAGCCGTCTGCGCCGCGGTGGATGCCATCATGGCCGGGGAGGGTGACAACGCCTTCTGCGCCGTGCGTCCTCCGGGCCATCATGCGGAACCCACACGGAGCATGGGATTCTGTCTGTTCAATAATATCGCCATCGGGGCGCTTCACGCCCGCGCCGCCCACGGGCTTAAAAAGGTCGCCGTCATCGACTTCGACGTTCATCACGGCAATGGCACCGAGGGCGTTTTCCGGGATGATGCGGATCTGTTTTACGGCTCCAGCCATCAGTGGCCCCATTATCCCGGCAGCGGCGCCAAGGAAGACCGCGGCATGGGTAATATCTTCAATGAACCGTTGCCGGCAGGGGCCGGGGGGGAGGCCTTCCGCGCCGCCTATGGCGACGTGATCCTGCCGGCGCTGGATAATTTTGCGCCGGAGTTCGTGTTTATTTCCGCCGGTTTCGACGCCCATGCCGAGGACCCCCTGGCGTCCCTGGCCCTTCATGAGGAAGATTATGCCTGGGTGACGGCGGAGATGATGGATATTGCCTCCCGTCACTGTTCCGGGCGGATCGTCTCGGCCCTTGAGGGCGGTTATAACCTGTCGGCGCTGGCCGCCAGTGTAAGCGCGCATATAAAGGCCCTGATGGGAGAAGGCTAACGGTCTTGCCCCGACTTGCGGCGGCGCTTACACTCGCCCGGTTTCAGGTTGAGGAAACCCCATGGCCGCTGCTGATTCCGAAAAATCAATTCCCAAGGACATTGCCGCCCTGAACTTCGAGGACGCCTTGAAGGAGCTGGAAGATATTGTCCAGACTCTGGAAAGCGGAGAGGGGGGGCTCGATGACGCCATCCGTTCCTATGAGCGCGGCGTGGCGCTGAAACGACATTGCGAGGCCAAACTTCAGGAAGCCCAGGCACGGGTCGAAAAAGTCGTTCCCGGCGCCGATGGCGAGATTGATCTGGAACCCGCCGAAACCGACTGAGGATACGTTTTGAATCATCTTGAGGACGCCCTGAAGCAAACCGCCGGGGCGGTCACGAACGAGATCGAGCGCCTGATTCCAAAGGGCGATGGTCTTGATTCACGGCTCTTTGAAGCCATGGACTATGCCGTTCTCGCCGGGGGCAAGCGCCTGCGCCCCTTTCTCGTGGTGACGTCGTCGGAACTTTTCAATGTGTCGTCCAACAGCGCCCTGCGCGTGGCCGCGGCTGTGGAGATGGTCCACACCTATTCCCTGATTCACGATGATCTGCCGGCCATGGATAATGACGATCTGCGGCGCGGCAAGCCTACCTGTCATATCAAGTTCGACGAGGCCACGGCGATCCTCGCCGGAGACAGCTTGCTTACCCTTGCCTTTGGCGTTCTTGGTGACGAAAAGACCCATTCCGACGCTGAAGTAAGGTGCCGCTTGATCACGTCCCTTGCCGATTCCGCCGGAGGACCGGGCATGGTCGGCGGTCAGATGATCGATCTGGCGGCCGAGAGCGAAGACCTGGATATTGGTGCCATCACCCGCCTGCAGCGCATGAAGACCGGGGAGCTGATCGCCTTTTCATGCGTCGCCGGGGCAATTCTGGGAAAGGCGCCCGATCAGGCGTACCATGCCCTTCACGGCTATGCTCATGATCTTGGGCTTGCGTTCCAGATCACGGATGATTTACTGGACACGCTGGGCAATGAAGAGGATCTTGGAAAGCGTGCGGGGAAGGACGCCGATGCCGGAAAAGCCACTTTCGTATCTATTCTGGGGGTGGACCGGGCACGGGAACAGGCGGACATGTTGGCCGATCAGGCCATCGCGCATCTTGAAATGTTTGATGATAAGGCCAATCTTCTCCGCGACGTCGCCCGCTTTGTGGTGGAACGCCGGAACTAAGGGGAAAATGGGGGACTGAAGGATAATCATGACTCTTGAAAAGCCGATTCTCGACGGCATAAAGGATATCTCCGACCTGCGCGAACTCAGCGACGAGGATCTGACCACCCTTGCCGGGGAAGTCCGTACCGAGATGATCGAGGCGGTGGCCGAGACCGGAGGCCATCTCGGCGCGGGTCTGGGTGTGGTGGAGCTGACGGTGGCGCTGCACCACGTATTCGACACGCCCCGCGATCGTTTGATCTGGGATGTGGGGCACCAGTGTTATCCGCACAAGATTTTGACCGGACGCCGCGACCGTATCCGCACTCTGCGCCAGCCCGGCGGCCTGTCGGGTTTCACCAAGCGTTCCGAGAGTGAATTTGACCCCTTTGGCGCGGGCCACAGCTCCACCTCCATATCCGCCGGGCTCGGCATGGCCGTGGCGCGCGATCTTCAGGGCGGGGACAATCATGTGGTGGCGGTCATCGGCGATGGCTCCATGACGGCGGGAATGGCCTATGAGGCCATGAACAACGCGGGAGCCACCGATGCACGTCTGTTGGTGGTCCTCAACGATAACGATATGTCCATCGCGCCGCCCGTGGGGGCGCTGTCGGCCTATCTGTCGCGTCTGATTTCGGGCCGTTCCTACCGTTCAATCCGCCAAATCGTCCATGACATCGCCGATAAGTTCCCGGAATCACTGGCCCGCGCGGCGCGGCGCGTGGAAGAATATTCCCGCGGCATGGTGACGGGCGGCACCCTGTTCGAGGAGCTGGGCTTCTTCTACGTGGGTCCGGTGGATGGCCACAATCTGGACCACCTTCTTCCCGTTCTACGCAATATTCGCGATGTGGATGCGCAAGGCCCGGTTCTGCTGCATGTGGTGACACAGAAGGGCAAGGGCTATGAGCCGGCGGAGAAGTCGCCGGACAGGGGGCACGGGGTTTCCCGCTTCGATGTGGTCACCGGCGAGCAGGTCAAGACCAAGACCAACGCGCCGTCCTATACCAGGGTATTCGCCAACAGCCTGATCGCGGAAGCCAAGCGCGACAAGAAGATCGTCGCGGTGACGGCGGCCATGCCGTCGGGAACCGGTCTCGACCTGTTCGCGGAGAAATTTCCGGAACGTTGTTTCGATGTGGGCATTGCCGAACAGCATGCGGTGACCTTTGCGGCGGGCCTGGCAAGCGAGGGTATGAAGCCCTTCGCTACCATCTATTCCACGTTTCTACAGCGTGCCTATGACCAGGTGGTGCATGACGTGGCGATCCAGAAACTTCCCGTCCGTTTCGCCATGGACCGCGCCGGTCTGGTGGGCGCGGACGGAGCGACCCATGCCGGTGCTTTCGACATTACCTATCTCGCCACCTTGCCGGGAATGGTGGTGATGGCGCCGGCCGACGAGGCGGAGCTGGTTCACATGGTGACCACCGCCGCCGCCTATGATGAAGGTCCCAGCGCCCTGCGTTATCCCCGGGGAGAGGGAGTGGGCCTCACCCTGCCGGAGCGTGGCGAGGTTCTGGCCCTGGGCAAGGGCCGGATCATGCGCGAGGGGACTACGGTGGCGCTGCTGTCCCTGGGAACGCGCCTGGAGGACTGTATGCGCGCGGCCGACGATCTGGCGGCGCGGGGACTGTCGGTAACGGTTGCCGATGCGCGGTTCGCCAAACCCCTGGATGAGGCCCTGTTGTTTGATCTGGCGGCCAACCACGAGGTTCTGATTACAGTGGAAGAGGGCGCCATCGGAGGCTTCGGCGCCCATGTGATGACAAAGCTGGCCCATGGGGGGTATCTCGATGGTGGGTTGAAGTTCCGGCCCCTGACCCTGCCCGACAGCTTTATCGAGCAGGACAGCCAGGATGAACAGCTGCGCCAGGCCGGTCTCGATGCCACCGCCATCGCCGCGGCCGTGCTCTCCGCCCTGGGGCAGGAGGATGAGGCGCAACATCTTCTCACCAACCACGTTGCCTGATTTCCTGACGTCATTTCGTGATATGGCCATTCCTTATGGCCAAGCCCGGTAAAATTCGACTCGATCAATTGCTTGTGGAACGCGGTCTGGCGGAAAGCCGCAGCCGCGCGCAGAGTCTGGTTATGGCGGGCAAGGTTTTTTCCGGCCAAGCCCGTCTCGACAAGCCCGGTCAGTCCCTCGCCGCCGATACGCAAGTTGAGTTGCGGTCTCCCGATCATCCCTGGGTGTCGCGGGGCGGAGTGAAACTGGCCCGCGCGCTGGAAGTGTTTTCCATTGATCCCAAGGGATGCGTCTGCCTCGACGTGGGGGCTTCCACCGGCGGCTTTACCCACGTGCTGTTGGAGCAGGGCGCGTCAAGAGTCTATGCGGTGGATGTGGGCCGGGGGCAGCTGGCCTGGGAATTGCGAAACGAGCCCCGGGTGGTGGTTATGGAACGCACCAACGCCCGCCATCTGACGCGCGATCACATTTCCGAACCGGTGGATATGATCGTCTGCGACGCCAGTTTTATCGGGCTGGAGACCCTGCTGCCCGCGCCTTTGTCCCTGGCCGCGCCGGGAGCGGTTCTGGTGTCGCTTATCAAGCCCCAGTTCGAAGTGGGCAAGGGCCGCGTGGGAAAGGGGGGGATCGTCACCGATCCGGCGCTTCATGAAGAGGTCTGTGCGCGGATTTCGTCCTGGCTTGGGGCACTTCCCGGATGGACGGTCACGGGAATCTGTGACAGCCCCATCGCGGGCGCTGAGGGCAATAAGGAGTTTCTGATCGCCGCGCGCCATGACGGGTGAGGGCTGAAACTCCCGTTAATTTAATCTAGCCGCACCCTATTCACACTGCGCTTTGTGACGCAGCAGGTGATCGGCCAGCACCAGCGCCAGCATGGCCTCGCCGATGGGAACGGCGCGGATACCCACACAGGGATCGTGACGGCCCTTGGTGGCGACCTCCACATTTTTGCCCTTGGTGCTGATGCTTTGGCGGGGGGTGCGGATGGAGCTGGTGGGCTTCACCGCGAAGCGCACCACCACGTCTTGGCCGCTGGAAATACCGCCCAGGGTACCGCCGGCATTATTGGACAGGAACACCGTTTTTCCGCCCTTGCGGCGCATTTCATCGGCGTTTTCCTCGCCTGAAAGGGCGGCGGATGCGAATCCGGCGCCGATTTCCACACCCTTGACCGCGGGGATGCTCATCATGGCCTTAGCCATATCGGCGTCGAGCCTGTCGTAAACCGGCTCGCCGAGTCCGGCCGCAACACCGCTGGCCACAACCTCGATGACGGCGCCGGTGGACGAGCCCCGTTTGCGTACCGAATCGAGAAACGTCTCCCATTCCTTTGCCGTCCGCGCATCGGGGCACCAGAAGGGATTCTTTTCGGTCTCGGCCCAGCTCCAGCGGTTGCGGTTCACCTGGTGGGGGCCCATCTGGATGAGGGCGCCGCGGATTTTCACCTTTTTGCCCAGAACCTTGCGGGCGATGGCGCCGGCCGCCACCCGCATGGCGGTCTCGCGGGCCGAGGCGCGGCCGCCGCCGCGATGGTCGCGCCGCCCGTATTTCATGTCATAGGTGATATCGGCATGGCCGGGACGATAGGTCTCCGCGATGTTCGCGTAATCTCTTGACCGTGTGTCCGTATTGGCGATCTGCAACGATACCGGGGTGCCCGTGGTTTTGCCCTCGAACACGCCGGAGAGGATGATCACCTTGTCGGGCTCCTTGCGCTGGGTGGTGAAGCGCGACTGTCCGGGACGCCGCCTGTCGAGCCAGGGCTGGATGTCGGCCTCCGACAGGGCCAGGCCGGGGGGCACGCCGTCGACAACGCAGCCGATGGCCGGTCCGTGGCTTTCACCCCAGGTGGTGAGTCGGAAAAGGTTGCCGAAGCTGTTGCCGGGCATAGGTGGTTCCGTTCTTGCTAGTGTCTTAGACCGTGGCGATGTCGGGGGCGTCCACCGATTTCATACCCACCACGTGATAGCCGCTGTCGGTATGAAGGACTTCGCCGGTAACGCCCGAGGCGAGGTCGCTTAAAAGAAAGAGGGCACTGCCCCCCACATCGTCGAGAGTGGTATTGCGGCCGAGGGGAGAATTCAGCTCGTTCCATTTGAGGATATAGCGGAAATCCCCGATTCCGGAAGCCGCCAGCGTTTTGATAGGCCCCGCCGAGATGGCGTTAACGCGGATATTTTCCTTGCCTAAATCCGTGGCCAGATAGCGCACACTGGCTTCCAGGGCCGCCTTGGCTACCCCCATCACGTTGTAATGGGGAATCACCCGCTCCGCCCCGTAATAGCTCAAGGTCAGCAGGCTGCCGCCGTTGGGCATGAGGGCGCTGGCGTGGCGGCAGGTGGCGGTGAAGGAGTAGCAGGAAATATCCAGACTTTGCTGGAAATTTTCCCGGCTGGTGTCGAGGTATCTTCCCTTCAGCTCTTCCTTGTCGGAAAAAGCGATGGCGTGAACCACGAAATCCAGTTCGTCCCAGCTTTTTCCCAGAGACGAAAAGACTTCTTCAATGGCGCTTTCCCCGTTCACGTCACAGGGCAGAATTATGTCCGAGCCCACGGATTCGGCCAGCGGCCGGACACGTTTTTCCAAGGCCTCCCCCTGAAAGGTAAAAGCCAGTTCGGCACCGTGATCGTGCAGAGCCCTGGCAATTCCCCAGGCAATGGAACGGTCGTTTGCGACCCCCATGATCAGGCCCTTCTTGCCCGCCATGAGGGAGGTGTTTTCTGTCATTGAGTTCCCCTGAAACCGGAAGTAATCAACGAATGGCCCGCATCCTACACGAAAGTTCAGGCGCGTTCAAAGCCGGTATGGCTGTGAGAGGCGGGAACAGCCGCCGATGCCAGGGCAGGGACAAGGGCGCAGGGACAAAAAAGAAGGCGACCCTATCTGGATAGGGCCGCTTCTCTGTTCCCGGATTTGGCCGGGCTTTGACCTGACCCCTGGCTTTGTCGCAGGGGGTTTTATGGGAGGGACGGCGTTACTTAACGATACGCCAGGACCCGTCCGGTTGGCGGCAGGCATTCCCGTAAGCCTGTTGCGTCTGTCCGTCCACGGTGATGGTCTGCTGGAATTCGCGGCAGTAATCGCCGTTATTGGCATAGCCGTCACGGGTCGGGGTCACGGTGCCGCTGTGGCCGGAATCGGGATTGTTCCAGGCGATGGTTTCACCGATGGGGGCCGCCTGGGCCTGGGTATGGGCGCGTTGGGCCTTCATGCGGTCAACTTCGTCCATCGAACGGCCGATATTGCCACCCACCAATCCGCCGAGGAGAGCGCCACCGGCGGTGGCCGCCAACTGACCGGTGCCACTGCCGACCTTGGAGCCGAGATAGCCGCCCAGCGCGGCGCCGCCCAAGGTGCCCAAAAGCTCCTTACCGCCTTGACCGTCCTGACAGGCGCCCAAGGTGAAGACCAGAATAAGGGCGGGAATAATTGAATGTGTCTTCTTCATTTTTCGAACCTCCGGAATAGAGTCGTTCCGCATGGCTGTATGATTTGGATATCTTGAAAAAGGTTGCCGATATCGCCACAGGCCATGTAACTGGTTACGCATATTTTATCATGGTGTTCCCTATAATGGGACTGTACCCCGATGAAACTGGCGAAAATGTGATGGGTGTCACTATGAACGCCGAATGTGGAGAAAATAAGGCTTTCGGGAAGAACTGGACATGACCAAGGAAACCGACCCCATCCGCCTCTTTGATGAGTATTTTGCGGCGGCGAAGGAGAGTGAGCCCGGCGACGCCACGGCCTGTGCCCTGGCCACGGCGGATGCGGGAGGTGCGCCTTCGGTGCGGATGGTGCTTTTGAAAAAGGCCGATGCCGAGGGATTCATGTTCTTCACCAATCTGGAAAGCCGCAAGGGCGAGGAACTGAGGGTAAATCCCCAAGCGGCCATGTGTTTTTACTGGGACAGCATTGATATCCAGGTGCGCGTCGAGGGCAAAGTGACGCCTGTGAGCACGCAAGAGGCCGACGCCTATTTCGCCACCAGGCCAAGAGCAAGCCAGATCGGAACCTGGGCCTCGGATCAGTCGCGTCCCATGGAGGGAATGCTGGCGCTGGAGAAACGTGTCGCCAAATTTGCTGCCAAGCACGCCATAGGTAAGGTGCCGCGACCGCCGTTCTGGTCCGGGTTTCGTCTGGTGCCTGTGCGTATCGAGTTCTGGCACCGCCGTTCGTTCCGTCTCCACGAGAGGATTGTGTATGATAGGCAAGGCGATGGCTGGAGCATGAGGCATGTCTACCCTTAAGGTGGAATCCATGGAGGACGGGGGCATAACCGAAAGACGCAAGGCGCGGCTGATGCGGTCTGCCACCTATGCCGCCGTCGCCACGGCGGTTCTTCTGGTGGGCGCGAAGCTGGCCACCTGGTTCTATACCGATTCAGTGAGCGTTCTCTCTTCACTGGTTGATTCACTGCTCGATACCCTGGCGTCGGTGGTCAATCTTTATGCCGTTCACCATGCCTTGCAGCCGGCTGACCAGGAGCACCGCTTTGGTCACGGCAAGGCCGAGCCCCTGGCCGGGCTTGCCCAGTCGGCCTTCATCACCGGCTCGGCCATCTTCCTTTTATTCGAGGCGAGCAGCCATATACTCACTCCCCGGCCCATTGAACATGGCATGGTGGGAATTGTGGTAATGGGTCTCTCCATCATCGCCACCTTTCTTCTCATAGCGTTCCAGCGCCACGTGATCCGGGTTACCGGCTCGGTGGCCATTTCCGCCGATAGCCTGCATTACGTAAGCGACCTTCTGCTTAACGCCAGTGTCATCCTGGCCATTCTGTTATCGGTGAATCTCGGCTGGCAGTACGCCGATCCCATCATAGGCGGCGCCATCGCATTCTATATTCTTTACAGCGCCTTTAAGATCGGCCGCCTGGCATTGCACATACTCATGGACCACGAACTTCCGGACGAGGACCGTGCGCGAATCACCGAAATCGTGCTTGCCCACCCGGAGGTACGCAACATGCACGATCTCCGTACCCGTTCTTCGGGACTGCACAGTTTCATCCAGCTCCATCTTGAAATGGATGGGGAAATCACCCTACACCACGCCCACGAAATCGCGGAACAGGTGATGAAGGATATCCGCAAGGCTTTCCCCAATGCCGAGGTTCTTATCCACGAGGATCCGGAGGGTATCGAGGAAGAGCGGGCGGTGTTTAGCGAATAGGTTTTTGGCGCCATGGCTGCTCCGATCCCAGAAGAAGATTCCCCGGATTCAGATCAAAACGCGGTCATAGACTTCCTGTCCCGGCCCGAAGCCTATGGGGTTGGGGCGGACCGGGTGGAGAGAATCGACACCCATATTTCCGTGGTTTTCCTGGCGGGAGATCGCGCCTACAAGCTGAAAAAGGCGGTGAGCTTTCCCTATCTCGATTTTTCGGATCTCTCGGCGCGGCAGCGTTTTTGTCAGGCCGAGCTTGAGGTCAACCGGCGTACCGCGCCCGGCCTTTATGAGCGGGTGGCCGCCGTCACCCGTGCCGCCAACGGCGAGCTCGCCCTGGATGGCGAGGGGGAGGTCCGTGACTGGCTGGTGGTCATGCGCCGCTTCGACGGTGATGGCCTTTTCGACCGCCTGGCGGAACGGGGCGCCCTCGATGACGAGCTGGTGGAAGAACTGGCCCGCGAAATAGCGGAATTTCATGAAAAGGCGGAGCCGCGTCCCGATTTCGGCGGTGTGGCAAGCATGGTGGAAACCATGGCGGAAAATGCCGAGCGGCTTGGTCATCACGGCGCGGCGGTATTTGATGAAGAAAAGGTGGCGCGTCTAGATGCTCTGTGCGCGCGGCAGCTGGAAACCATATCACCCCTGTTGGAATCACGGCGCGAGGCGGGCTTCGTGCGGCGCTGTCACGGTGATCTTCACCTGCGCAATATCTGTATGTTCGAAGGACGTCCCACCCTGTTCGACGCCATCGAATTCAGCGAGTCATTTGCCTGTATTGATATCCTTTACGATCTTTCCTTCCTTCTCATGGATTTGGTGCATCGGGGCATGACGTCCCAGGCCAATCTGTTGCTGAACCGTTATCTGAGTCATATGGAGGAAGCCCAGGCGGTGCTGGAGGGGCTTGCCGCCCTGCCGCTGTTTCTGGCGGCGCGCGCGGGCATACGCGCCCATACGGTTGCCGATGCCGGTCTGGCCCAGCCCGATGAGGAAGAAGGCCGCCGCTTGCTCGACGACTCACGGGCCTATCTCGATCTTGCCCTGTCGTTCCTCGAAGACGTGCCGCCGCGCCTGATTGCCGTGGGCGGCCTGTCGGGGAGCGGTAAATCCACCCTGGCGCGGAACCTGGCGCCGGGACTGGCGCCGGTTCCCGGAGCGGTGATTCTGCGCAGCGATGTGATCCGCAAGCGGCTTATGGGCGGAGATGAATTTTCACCCCTGGGGCCGGAGGCCTACACGCCGGAGATCACCAGTAAAGTTTACGGGACTATTCATGAAAGAGCCGCCACGGCGCTGGCCGCTGGGCGTAGCGTTATCGCCGATGCCGTCTATGCCAACAGGCAAGAGCGCGAGGCCCTGGCGGCGGTGGCGAAAACCTGTGGTGTACCTTTTGCGGGGTTGTGGCTGGAGGCGCCTGTTGAGGTGATGACCCAGCGGATTGAGGGACGTATGGAGAGCCGCATCAAAGGAACGGGGCGGGATGCTTCCGACGCCACGGTGGCGGTGATGAAAAGCCAGCTCGACTACAAGCCCGGAAAGATGGACTGGCAACCTATTGATGCCGGCGGCGGGGAGGAAGCTACCCTTGCCGCAGCCCGCGCGAGTCTGGTCTAATATTAATGTTGGACTCGTTGGGGAGGGGACGATGGCGATCAAGGTAATCATGGTGGCCGTGAGCACGGTTTCAGGGAGCGAGCAGGCCATAAGGACGGCTCTGGGTCTGGCCGCGCGTTTTAATTCCCATGTGGAGGTGCTCCACGTGCGCAGCGACCCGCGCGCCGCCATGCCCTATATGGGGGAAGGCATGTCCGGCGCGGCCATCCAGGAGATCATGGAGGTTTCGGAACGGGACGAGGCGGCCCATTCAGTGGAGTTGCGCGCCCTTTTCGATTCCCTGTGCGGCGAACAAAAAATCACTCTCAGTGAGTCTCCGGGCGAGTCGCCGGGCAAGGCTGCAACGGCGGCATGGCGCGAGGAGGTGGGTCAGGACGATGATATTGTCGCCGCGCGCGGGCGTTTGGCTGATCTCGTGGTGGTGGCCCGCCCCGACGAATCGGAAGGTCCGGCGGCCCATCTCATTATCGAGGCCGCCCTGTTCGAAAGCGGTCGGCCGGTTCTCGTGGTGCCGCCCTCGTCGCCGCCGCAAACCGGCGCGCGGGTAGCCGTGGCCTGGAATGGTTCGGTGGAGGCCTCGCGGGCGGTGTCTGCGGCCATGCCTGTTCTGCGCGAAGCCGAGGAGGTGAGCGTCCTGCGGGCCTGGAAAAGGGATGGCGATGACGACAGGAACGCGGCTCTGGCCGAGGCCAATGATCTGGTGCGCTATCTCGCCTGGAACGGAATCGCCGCCGAGGGGCGCTGTCTTGGCGCGGCGGAAGAGCCCGAGGGAAGCGTGCTGTTGGCGGAAGTGACCGCGTGGAAGGCCGATCTTCTCGTTATGGGCGGCTACACCCACAGCCGTTTCCGGGAGATGCTGTTCGGCGGGATAACGCGGGACATGCTCAGCGATGCCGAAGTGCCGGTGCTGATGGCGCATTAGGGGGCCGCAGTCTATTTGGGGGCCGACGTACCCTGGCCCTTCTTTGTTGGGGGCCGACGTACCCTGGCCCCTCTTCAGGCCGCTTTCTTGATATTGAGCCGCCCCCATACGTCCACCACGGCATCCACCAGCCGGTCCATCATGGCGTCGGTATGCAGCGGCGAGGGCGTAAAGCGCAGGCGTTCTTCGCCGCGCGGCACGGTGGGGTAATTGATGGGCTGGACATAAATACGGTGCCGGGTCAGCAACTCATCGCTGGCCTGTTTGCACAGCTTGGCGTCGCCCACCATCACCGGAACGATGTGGCTGTCGCCGGGGAGAACCGGAATTCCCGCCTCGCCGAACAGGCGTTTGAGCCGCGCCGACTGGCTAAACAATCCCTCGCGCTCGGCGGTGGAGTGTTTGAGGTGGTGGATGGCGGCGAATGCTCCGGCGGCGATGGCCGGGGGCAGCGAGGTGGTGAAAATGAACCCGGTGGCGAAGCTGCGCACGAAATCCACGAGATTTTCCGATGCCGCGATATAGCCGCCGATGGTGCCGAAGGCCTTGGCCAGGGTTCCCTGAATGATATCCACCTGTTCCATGACGCCCTCGCGCTCGGCCACGCCGCCGCCACGGTCGCCATACATGCCCACGGCGTGAACTTCGTCGAGGAAGGTCAGCGCGTTATAGCGTTTGGCGAGATCCACAATTTCCGGGATCGGGCCGAAATCGCCGTCCATGGAATAGACGGATTCAAACACGATGATCTTGGGGCGTCCGGGCTCTTCCTGTTTCAGCAGTTCCTCGAGATGGGCGAGATCGTTATGGCGGAAAATCTTTTTCTCGGCCCTGGAAAAGCGGATGCCCTGGATCATGGAGGCATGGTTCATCTCGTCGGAGAGCAGCAGGCAGTTGGGCAGGCGCGAGCCCAGGGTGCTCAGGGTGGCCTCGTTGGCCATGAAGCCGGAATTGAAGAGCAGGGCGGCTTCGGTACGGTGGAGGTAGCACAACTCGCGCTCCAGCAGCACGTGATAGTGATTGGTGCCGGAAATATTGCGGGTGCCCCCGGCGCCGGCGCCGACACGGGCGATGGCGTCCTTCATGGCGCTGATGACCTTGGGGTTCTGGCCCATGCCGAGATAGTCGTTGGAGCACCAGACGGTGACTTCCTCCACCTTGTCGCCGCGATAATTGTTGGCCAAGGGGAATTGTCCGGCCTTGCGTTCAAGGTCGGCGAAAACGCGATAGCGGCCTTCGGATTTAAGGCCGCCCAGGGTTTCGGCGAAGAATCGTTCGTAATCCATGGAGTTTTGTTCCACTTCGGGGCTTAAAGTCACGAAAACCTATCATAACGCCGGGAAAAAGGCTTCTCAAACTGCGCGATGGGGGGTGCGACCGACTGTCCCGCCGGGGCAGGAGGATTGGGACTGTTGGGCTGGCTGTGGATGAACGTGCGGGGAAAAGGTCCACAGGGGGAGTCACGTTACGGACCCGGTATTACGGGGCGTTTTGGGCGGGGGCAGAGGGCCTTTTTCCCATGTTATCCACATGGTTATCCACAGGGTGTCCACAGTTTTTACACAAAATTGTCCCGCCCCGCGGGACGCCCCCCGATGAAAATCAATCAGATGGAAATCAGTGAGATGGAACACCTCCCAGGTGGAAACCGGTCAGTCTCTGCCGTAGACGTCCTCGAGGCGCTCGATGTCGTCCTCGCCGAGATAGTTCCCCGACTGTACCTCGATCAGGAGGAGCGGTTCGTCCCCCTTGTTTTCCAGGCGATGCACCATGCCCTGGGGGATGAAGGTGGATTCATTTTCGTGAAGCTCGAAGGTTTCCTCGCCGCGGGTGATATGGGCGGTGCCGTTGACCACCACCCAGTGTTCGGCCCGGTGCTGGTGCTTTTGCAGGGAGAGTATGCCGCCGGGATTGATGGTCAGGCGCTTGGCCTGGAAGCTGTCGCCGGCATCAATACATTGATAGGCGCCCCAGGGGCGGTAGACCTTGGAATGGGCCGTGGCTTCGGCGTGGCCCTGGGCCTTGAGGTCGGCAACCAGGGTTTTGACCTCCTGGGCGCTGTCCTTGTGGGAGACAAGCACGGCGTCGTCGGTGGCCACCACCACCACATCGTCGAGCCCGATAACCGCCACCAGCGGGCGTTCGCTGCGGATATAGGAATTGCTGACATCGGTCAGGACCACTTTTCCCTGGGCCACGTTTCCCTGTTCGTCCTTGTGGCCGGTTTTCCACAGCTCCGACCATGACCCCACGTCGCTCCAGC
>JADHSZ010000002.1 GCA_016776635.1 Alphaproteobacteria bacterium | reverse complement strand
CAGCCCAGCCCGTGCAGGAACAGCACCAGATCGCCCGGAGAGTCATCAGGCGCGTCCTTGGGTAAATCAAGGAGCCGTTCCTCGCAGGAAAGGATGAGACTGAATCCTTCTCCCAACTCTATCTGGTGCATGGCCATCTCTAGAGCGCCTCCAGCCGTTGCAGCGCCTGGCCCAACTTGTCCAGTTCGCCCATGGCGGCCTCCCGCTTTTCGCGCTGTTCCGCCACCACTTCGCTCGGCGCCTTGGCGATGAATTTCTTGTTGGCCAGTTTCTTGTCGAAGCGGGAGACTTCGTCCTTCTGGTGGGCGATTTCCTTTTCCAGCCGCGCCTTCTCCGCAGCCACATCGATAATTCCGGCCAGGGGCAACGCCAGTGTGGCCTCGTCGAGGACGATCTGCAGCGCGCCCTTGGGCACGTCATCGCCAAAGGTAATACCGTCGAGCCGCGCCATCACCGAAATTACGTCGCCGTGGATTTCCAGCCGGGCGCGGGTGGCCTCCCCGGCATTGCCGACGATGAGAGGAATCCGTGCCGCCGGCGGCACGTTCATTTCCGAGCGTACGGCGCGGATGGCCGTCACACAGCGGATGACCCAATCCATTTCCGCCTCGATCGCGGGGTCCGTAAGGTCGTCGGAAAATTCCGGCCAGCGCGCGGTGATGAGACGGCCTTCGCGGTTGGGGCTCATCTTCTCCCACAACTCCTCGGTGATGAAGGGCATGATGGGGTGAAGTAAATGCAGCAATTGATCCAGCACCCATCCGGCGGCGGCCTGGGTTTCCGCCTTCGCAGCCGCATCCTCGCCGGTCAGCACCGGCTTGGTGAATTCCAGATACCAGTCGCAAAAACTGCCCCAGATGAACTGGTAGAGATGGGAGGCGGCGTCGTTAAAGCGGTAGGCCTCAATGGCCGCGGTGACGTCATCGGCGAGAGCGGCGACGCCGCCGGCGATCCAGCGGTTGACGGTGAGTGTGCAGGAGGCCGGATCGAAACCGGCATGGGGCGCGCAGCCGTTGATCTGGCAATAGCGGGCGGCGTTCCACAGCTTGGTGGCGAAGTTGCGATAGCCTTCCACCCTTGAGGCGGAAAGCCTCACATCGCGGCCCTGGGCGGCGAGCGCGGTCAGGGTAAAGCGCAGGGCATCGGCGCCGTACTGGTCGATGAGTTCCAGGGGATCAATCACATTGCCCTTGGACTTGGACATCTTCTGGCCCTTTTCGTCACGCACCAGGGCATGGATATAGACCGTGTGGAAAGGCGCCTCGTCCATGAAGTGAAGACCCATCATCATCATCCGCGCCACCCAGAAGAAGATGATGTCGAAGCCCGTCACCAGAACGTCGGTGGGATAATAGGTATCAAGCTCGGCTGTCTCCTGGGGCCATCCTAAAGTCGAGAACGGCCACAGGGCCGAGGAAAACCAGGTATCCAAGACATCGGGGTCGCGGGTGATCTCACTGGGCTTACCGTAATGGGCGTCGGCGGCGGCCTGGGCCTGGTCTTCGTCGGCGGCCACGAAAACCTCTCCGTCGGGCCCGTACCAGGCGGGAATGCGGTGGCCCCACCATATCTGGCGCGAGATGCACCAGGGCTGGATATTGCGCATCCACTCAAAATAAGTGTTTTCCCAATGGGCGGGAACGAACTTCGTCTTGCCCTTCTCCACCGCCTCGATGGCCGGCCCGGCGAGCGTCGCCGCGTCCACGTACCATTGATCGGTGAGCCAGGGTTCGATGACCACGCCGGAACGGTCGCCATAGGGGATGACCATGGGGTTCTCTTCCGTCCCCGCCAACAGGCCAAGAGCCTCCATCTCGGCTACCACCTTGTGGCGGGCTTCGAAGCGGTCGAGGCCGCGGTAGGCCCCGGGAACGGTCTCGTTTAACTGGGCGTCGGCATCGAAGATGTTGTGCAGTTCGAGATCGTGGCGGCGGCCCACCTCAAAATCGTTGAAGTCGTGGGCCGGGGTGATCTTCACCGCGCCCGAGCCTTTTTCCGGATCGGCATACTCATCGGCGACGATGGGAATGGTGCGCCCGACGATGGGCAGCACGCAGGATTTGCCCACAAGTTCCGCATAGCGTTCATCCTCGGGATGAACGGCGATGCCGGAATCGCCGAGCATGGTTTCCGGCCGCGTGGTGGCCACGGTGATGTACTGGTTATCAGCGCCTTCGATGGGATATTTGAAATGCCACATGCTCCCCGTGGTCTCGCGCTGTTCCACCTCAAGGTCGGAAATGGCGGTGTGGAGCTTGGGGTCCCAATTCACCAGACGCTTGTCGCGATAGATCAGGCCTTGGTTATGGAGCTCGACGAAGACCTTGACCACGGCGTCGGAGAGACCTTCGTCCATGGTGAAGCGTTCGCGCATCCAGTCAGGTGAGGCGCCGAGGCGGCGTAGCTGGCGGGTGATGGCGCCGCCGGATTCCTGTTTCCACGACCACACACGATCGATGAAACCCTCGCGGCCGAGATCGTGACGGCTCTTTCCTTCTTCGTCGAGCTGGCGTTCCACCACCATCTGGGTGGCGATGCCGGCATGGTCGGTGCCGGGCTGCCACAGGGCATCGCGGTCACGCAGCCGGTGATAACGGATGAGAATATCCTGCAGGGTGTGGTTGAGGGCGTGGCCCATATGCAGGCTGCCGGTGACGTTGGGCGGCGGCATCATGATGGTATAGGGCTTGGCACCGCCCCGGACACCGGCGGCAAAGGCGCCCGATTCCTCCCAGGCGCCGTAATGCTTCGCCTCTACCTCGGCGGGAAGATAAGTCTTGTCCAGCATGCGCTGAACCTTCTCCTTCATCATCGTGAAAACGCACAAACAGCCGACGAAGAACGCCGCCTTCGCGCGCTACCCGGCAATAAAATTACTTATACGTGAAAACCGCCCGTTTACAAGTTGCGGGCCCGCTCGGACAGCTTTTCGATCTCTTCCTTCACCAGACGCTCCACCAGGCCCGAGAGGTTATCATCGAGCCATTGCTTGAGCAGGGGACGGAGAATCTCCTTGATCAGATCCTCCACGGTCCTGCCCTCGATAAGCTTTTCCCGCACCAGGGCATCGGCGAGATTGGCGAAGGCTTCCGTGGAGGTGGCGGCCACGGGCGGTGAAATCAGCGGTTCTTCGGGCTCCAGTGGAGGAAGCGGTTCCGGTTCGGGCTCCGGCTCTATTTCATCCACGAGCTCCAGAGCCTCGGTGGAGGGCGGCGGCTCTTCCGGCGCTTCTTCTTCGGTCAAATCGACCACGGTCCCATCCTCGTTCACCATCTGCGTCAGTTCGAGAACCTCTTCCTCCGCGTCTCCTGCCTCTTCGGGAGGTTCCGCGGGAGGCTCTTCAGGAGGCTCCTCGGGCATTTCCTCGGGAGTCTCTTCTGGCGTTTCTTCAGGAGTCTCCTCAGGCATTTCTTCGGGAACCTCCTCGGGTGCTTCCTCAACCACCTCTTCCGCGGCGGCTTCTTCTACTTCCGCAACATCTTCGGCTGCTGATTCATCCTCCCCAGCAGGCGGCTCCTCCTCATCCTCGGAAATAATCTTGCGAATAGACGCAAGAATTTCCTCCATGGAGGGTTCTTCTTGCTCCTTGGAATCGCTCATCTACACCGCTTCCGGAAAAGAGGGCGAACAACTGCCGAGCCCAAGCGGAAATATCGACAAAAAAGCACTGGCAAATCCTCGCCTCAATGGAACACAAGGTCAATCATTATTGTCGCCCAACCCCCAAAACTTATTCCGCACTTCACGATAATGTAGCTCCGTGTCATAGGGCGTCACGCCGAGCCCAAGATGCGCAACCGAAAGCCGTCCGATGGCGCTCATGAGTTCATAGCCGGCAACGAATTCATCACGCTGCGCCCGCACCAGCGCCACCCTTGAATCGAGATATTCCTGTTCCGCGTCGAGGATGTCGAGAACCGTCCGGTCGCCCACCTTGGCCTCTTCGCGCACTCCCTCCAGGGCAACCGTATTGGCCTTGATCTCGGCCTCGATGGAACCGATCTGCGCTCGCGCCGTTTTCAGGGATTCCCAGGCGCGGGTGGTGGATTCCACGGCGTTGCGCCGTTCCTCAATGATTTCCATGCGGCGCTGGCTGGCGGTCTGTTTGGCCTCGCGCACCCGCGAGGTCACCGAACCCGACTGATACAGGGGCACGGTGAGTTCGGCCATGATCTCCACCCGGTCGGTGAAGCTCTTCCTCTGGGAGGAATTGCGCGAGCGGCTGACCTCGCCGACGATATCAATACTGGGCAGCAATTCACCCGTTACTTCGCGGATATCATCCCTGGCCGCCATCTCCTCGTAATAGGCGGCCACCACATCGGGGTTTTCCTCCGCCGCGATGGCGTGGGCATCCTCGGATGTGGCCGGCAGCCCATCCGGAGGCTCCGGACTGGCAAGAATCTCCGGCCTCACACCGACCACGTTGAGATAGGCCGCGCGCGAGGATTCCAGAACCCCTTCGGCAAGAATGTGGTCGGCCTTGGCCCGGGCAAGACGCGCCTCGGCCTGTGAAACATCGGTGAGGGTGACCTCGCCCACTTCAAACTGATCCTGGGTGGCATCAAGCTGACGGGCCAGGACTTCTTCGTTTTTGATGTTGAGCTTGAGAACGGCCTGATCGCGCAGAACCTCCATATAGGCTGTGGCCACCGCCAACAGGATGTCCTGTTCGGTGGAGATAAGGCGGGCGCGTTCAGCCATGACCTGGTTTTCCGCACTGCTGGTGCCGGCCACCGTGCGGCCGCCGCGGTATACAGGCTGGGTCAGGGTGAGGCTGCCGCTCTTGGGAACCACGCTCTCGGCGGCGCTAAAGAAACTCGAGCCGCTGTTCACATAGGCCTTGCCGTAAGCGCCTGCGCCATTGAGGGTGGGACGCCAGTTGGACAGTTCCTGGGGCACCAGTTCGTCGGTGGCGCGCAGCTTCGCCCGCGCCGCGAGAAGCGCAGGGTTGAGGGTGTAAGCCGAGGCCAAAGCTTCTTCCAGGGTCTCGCCCCGGGCCGAAGCCGGAGGCGGGAAAAATACGATCAGCGCCAGGGTCAGGGCCGCCGGAAAAGACCTTCCCGGCCGGGCAAAAAAGCCCGACACGCGCCTGGAAATCCGATATTCACCCGACAAGAGCGCTCTCTCCTCCGTGCCGGTGGCTGATGTGGTGCGGATCATGAGTTGCGCAACGCCTCCGGCTAGAATTGAAAACTCTGATCACCGCTGAAACCCGGCAGCGGTGGCACGGCAGCGTCGAAGACCTCGCGCCGGGAATAATTCCCGTTGCGTCCGATCATCAACGTTCCCTTACCTAACAATTGTTCCCCTTCCAGTAGTACGGCGACGAGACGCCCGCCCTCGGCCAGCTGTTTCAGAATGGCTTCGGGAATCGCGGCCACGCCGCCGCCCAGCACTATGACGTCATAGGGCGCCTGGGGCGGATAGCCCTCTTCCAGAGGCCCGGTCATGACCACGGCGTTGTCCATATCAAGCTGGGAAAGCAACGATCCGGCGTGAGAGGCCAGCTTGGGATCGCTTTCAACCGCCACCACCGTATTGGCCAGATTCGAGAGAACCGCCGTGGAATAGCCGGTGCCGCAGCCGATATCGAGAACCATGTCATCCCCGGTAACGCCCGCCGTCTGGAGAAGACGGGCCAGAACAAGTGGCTCCATGAGATAACGGCGGGGCGCGATTTCAATATCCTCGTCGGCATAGGCGAGGCTGGAAAGACGATCGGGAACAAACAGTTCACGGGGCACGGTGGAGAACGTCTCCACCAGAGCCGGGTCCGTCACCTTGTTGGTGCGGATCTGGCTTTCCACCATATTTCGGCGCGGTGTCTCGAAATCAGTAATAGCGCCTATCATTAGGGACCCCCCGACCCTCTTGAAAACCACACCCGCCTGGGCATGAAAACCGCATCTGTGCGGGCGTCCGGTACGTTTCCACAAATTCCGCGAAGTATACGTGCACGGTTTCGTAAACACAACATCTTGTGTGCTCTACCGTAATATTATCAAATAGAGTGGTGTTTACACCAAAATATCCGGTTTTCACCATGGCCGGACCGGGGTTGGGCCGGGGCCGAACCGGGGATGGCCAGGGGATAGACGGAAAAGGAAAATCATGCCACCCTCGCCGCCTCAAAATAACAGGGTATTGGGGGGAACCATTCCATGAGCGAGAGCCAGACCGCATCCGTTACCTCAAACCATGGGGCGCCGCACGAGAAGCCCCATGATCTGCGGCGCACCATCATCGCCGGAATCGCCGGCAATGTGATGGAATGGTACGATTTCGCGGTCTACGGCTATTTCGCCGTCATCATCGGCCAGCATTTCTTCCCTTCCGAAGACCCCACGACTTCGGTTATCGCCTCATTCGGGGCCTTCGCCGCGGGCTTTCTCATGCGCCCCTTCGGCGGCTTCGTCTTCGGCCATATCGGCGACAAATACGGCCGCAAGCGGGCGCTGACCCTGTCGGTGATTCTGATGGCGGTTCCCACCTTCCTGATCGGAGTGCTGCCCGGCCACGCCCAGATCGGTGTCACCGCCTCGGTATTGCTGGTTCTGCTGCGCATGCTGCAGGGGCTTTCGGTGGGCGGCGAATACACCACCTCCATTACCTTCCTGGTGGAGCATGGCGACCAGAAAAAGCGCGGCTTCATGGGAAGCTGGAGCATATTCGGCGCGGTGGCGGGTATTCTTATGGGCTCGGCCGTGGGGGCGGCCCTGGCGGCGTCGGTGTCGGCCGAGACCCTGGCCGACTGGGGCTGGCGATTGCCCTTCATTTTCGGCATCGTCATCGGTTTTACCGGGCTTTACATCCGCCGCCACATGGCCGAAGACGCTCCCGCGGAAGAAACCGAAGATAAGACCTCGCCGGTGATTCTCGCCTTCCGCGACGAATGGCGGGCCATGCTCCAGATCGCCGGGTTCAACGTGGTCAACGCCGTGGGTTTCTACATGATCTTCGTCTATGCCGTGACCTGGCTCCACCAGACGGCCCATATCTCCACCTCGCGGGCGCTGGATATCAACACCGCCAGCATGGTGGTGCTGTTGGTGATGATCCCCCTGATGGGGCGCCTCTCCGACCGCGTCGGGCGCAGGCCCATGCTGCTGATCGCGGTGATCGGTCTGTTGGTGCTGGCTTATCCTCTCATGTGGCTCATGCACCATGACCAGACCGCCATGATTCTTTCGGGCCAGCTGGGGTTCGCGGTGCTGATCGGCCTCATATTCGGAGCCTATCCCGCAGCCATGGTGGAGATGGTTCCGCGCCGGGTCCGGGTCAGCGCCATGTCCATCGGCTATAATCTCTGCCTTGGGCTGGTGGGCGGCACCACGCCCATGGTCGCCACCTATCTCATCGCCCGCACCCATGTGGACCTGGCCCCGGCCTTTTACCTTATGGCGGCGGCGGCGGTGTCCTTGCTGGTGATCCTGAAAATGAAGGAAACGGCGCGCGATCCCTTGCGCTAAGCCTGCTAAGGAGGCCGGGATGCCGGGACGCCCAGGGAACGACGATGGCCCCATCCGGCGGGAATACGCGGCGCTTGCCCCGCGCTACGACATCAGGTGGAAAGCCTACGTGGCGGAGTCGGTCCGTGAAACGCTCAAACGGGCCCGCATTCGTCCCGGCGACCGGGTTCTGGACGTGGGTTGCGGCACCGGCGAACTTCTCGGGGCCATATCCCTCGCGGTCCCCGAGGCGCGGCTGGCGGGGGTCGATATATCGCCCGAGATGCTCGAGATCGCCCGCGCCAAGAGCAGTGGCGGCCTTGACCTGAGAGAAGGGCGCGCCGAGGCCCTGCCCTTCGAGGACGAGGCCTATGACGTGGTGGTTTCGTCGAGCGCCTTTCACTTCTTCCGGCGCCCCGCCGCCGCCCTGGCGGAAATGCACCGCGTCCTGCGCCCGGGCGGAGGGATCGTTCTCACCGACTGGTGCAGCGATTATCCCACATGTTTTCTCCATGACCTTTTCCTGCGCTTGTTCAGCCCCGCGCACTTCCGCACATACGGATCAAAGAAAATATATCAGCTGATTGATTCTGCAAATTTTTCTGAAATTACCGTCGAGCGCTACAGGATCAGCCTGTGGTGGGGGATGATGACAGCAACAGCGAAAAAAGACGGCACTTGAAACCACCGCCCCGGCTTCACCTTGAGAAACACCCCCCAATGGCAACATGGCTCGCAGGCACTCCGTAGCCCCTGTGGACTCTAGAGGCGCGTGAACATCCACGAAATCTCCATTGACCGTCCACGGCGCCCCATAAACATGGGCGCCCCATAAATATGAAAGCCCGTTGAAACACCCCGGCTTTCAAAGTATATCTGCGCGTCCTTATCCACAGAATCGGGGGAGCATCCGCCTCCTTCGGAGGATAAAAAATGGCGCGGTGGCAGAGTGGCTATGCAGCGGACTGCAAATCCGTGTACGCCGGTTCGATTCCGGCCCGTGCCTCCATTTTTTCTCTGTCCTGTGCAGCGATCCGTTCCCGCTCTAAGCCCATGACGACACTGGACGCGCGGGCCGGAATGACGTTTTATTAACCACTCCTGAGACAGGGTATAGCGAGACCCGGTCCAATTTCGGCTTGTCAGGAGCCGAAGCTCTGTGGTCGGGAAGTTCTGTGCATACTCTTCAATTCACAGATGGGATTGTCATGACGCCCGCGGAAGTTCTGAGCATCCTTGAAAAGCACCTGGAGTGGCTGTCGAAGAGCCGTAGCGGCATCCCGGCCGACCTCACCATGCGCGACCTCACCGGCTTCGATCTCTCCCACTCCGACCTGACCAGCGCCAAATGCGTAGGCACCATCATGTCCCGCTGTGTATTGCGCGGCGCCATTTTCAACAAGGCGGACCTGTTCGGAGCCGACTTCATGGAAGCCGATCTGAGAGACTGTCTCTTCCAGGGGGCGGACCTCCGGGGGACAAGACTGCGCGGCGCCAATCTTGCCGGGGCCGATCTCGAAGGCGCCGATCTCAGGGACGGCAGCCTGCTCTCTTCGGCCGCGGGGGCGACCAACATCACCTCAAGGGACACGGCGGACTTCAAGATCAAGGGCGCCAGCATGGCCGGCGCCAATCTTGCCGGCGCCAAGCTGTCGGCTTCGGCAATTACGGAAACCGACCTGCGCTGCGCCAACCTGGTGGGGGCCAACCTGACGAACGCCGACCTCACGGGATCAAACCTGTCGGGGGCCGACCTCACGGGATCAAACCTGTCGGGCGCGATTCTGGATAACGCCAAGCTGCTAGGCGCCAACCTGACCGACGCCGTCGTCAAGGGGATCAGCCTCAAGGATGCGGAGCTTAACGGCGCCATTCTCGACAATGTGATGTTCGACAGAAAGGCCATGGCCGAGGCCAAGCTGATCCGTGACATTGAAAGCCTGCATCCCGACCTGCGTAAGGTCATTGCCGATCACCAAAACTGGATCAAAACCACAGGCCAGGCCGGGAAAAGGGCCGCCCTGGATAACGCCGACCTCAGCAACGTGGACTTTTCACGGGTTAATCTCTCCGGCGCCACCCTCCACGACAGCAACCTTTCAGGGGCCAGTATGGTCGAGAGCCTGTTGAGCATGGTTGATTTTTCCAGCTCCGACCTCAGCGGCGCCGATCTCACCGGCGCCGACCTCGCGGGATCGAATCTCAGCCGGGCCAACCTCACCGGCGCTATCTTCAACGGATCCAATCTGGGACCGGCGGAAATCAAGGACAGCAAGGGCAATTCCACCGGGCGTCAATGGCCCACCAGCCTGGCCGAGGCGGACATGACCAGGGCTTCCCTGGTCAACACCAACCTGCACTCGGCCAATCTGCTGGGGGCTATTTTTGTCGAATCAAACCTCACCGGCGCCAATCTGGCCGAAACCAATGTGGACCGTAACACCGACTTCACCGATGCCACGCTGAGCGGCGCGGCCCTGCCGGCTGGCGTCGACGACTCCTGATGTTCCCCTTGCGGGGAAATGTGAGTGCAAAAGCGCTGGCGCCATTCCCGATGGTCTGCTATATGGCCGCGGCGGTTCACGCGTTATAAGATGACGGGCGTTGCAACAGGCCGCGTCATCCTTATTCCGGCGTAGCTCAGTTGGTAGAGCAGGCGGCTGTTAACCGCCTTGTCGTAGGTTCGAGTCCTACCGCCGGAGCCAATTAAATCAGGGGGTCAGTGGGGGAACCGCTGGCCCCCTGATACGTTTGGGAAACGTGCCCCTTACCCCGCCGCCTTACAGTTGGGCAGGCGGCGCACAAGACCGACGCCGAATATCCGGTCTTTACCGGGCTTGCCCAGGTCATGAATCTTCCTGCCCAGGCGGGAGCGAATTTCGTTGAGGTCCATCTTGCCGTATTTGGCGATTTCGATGGCCACCAGCGAGGTCAGATAAGGCGATGCGAAGGAGGTGCCGCTCTGGAACTTGCCGCCGCCGGGAACCGCCGTCCACATTTTCACCCCCGGCGCGGCGAAATCGATATAGGGACCGACGCTGGCCTTATTATATATGGCTTTTTTACGGCTCACGGCGGTGACCGCCATCACCCCGTCGAGTGCGGCGGGATAACCTATGCGGCCGATGTCTCTCCAGTTTCCGGCGGCCGCCACCATAATTAACCCCTTCTTGAGAGCCTGTTTGAAAAGAAAATTGAGCGCCTTATTCTTGGCCGAGGCGACGCTGAGATTAACCGCATGGACCTGTTTCTTCAGCAGCCAGTCGATGCCCTTGCCCAGGGCCATACCATCACCCACCGGCTTGCCGCCCTTGCCGGTCTTGAAAATGTTCACGGCATAAAGCGAGGCGCCGGGAAGAATACCGCCCCAATCCTCCGGGGAATTGGAGCCCACCAGTATGGAGGCCACCGCGGTGCCGTGAGTGCCCACGGGCGTGGAGCGAGCCTGGACGTAGGAAATATATTCCACATCGCGCCCCACCAGGGCCGGATGGTCCACCTCCACCGGCGAATCGATCATGCCGATACGCAAGCCCTCCCCGCAATCGTTGGAAACCTTGGGCCAGCCCATCAGGCCGCGGGCGTGCTTGAGTTTGGGTTTTCTCTTCTTTTTTGTTCTCTTTTTCCTCTCAACGCCCTGGCCCGGTTCGAAATAGTGATGGGCGTCCACCAGGGCGCCGGGGGAAATACGCCGCACCTCTTTTATGGCGTCGGGCACCGACATGCCCCTGGGCGTGCCCAGACGCCACAGCTCCATGGACAACTCGCCCAGCACCACCTTTTCAACTACTATAAAGCCGGCGGCGGCAACCTTGTCGCCGAAGTTTTCCGGCGGATTGGCCACCAGCACCACGCCGGGTTCGTAATTGTCTTCGGGCATGATGCGGTCGCGCTCGAAGTCCAGTTTTTTGGCGGTTTCAGCCGTGAGCTTTTCGGCCCTCCTGGCCTTGGCCATGGCCTCTTCCATTTTCCTGGTGGGTGATGTCTCCGCCTTGCCGGTGACGATGGCATCGCTCCTGGCTATTGTTGCCTCTGTCTCCTTGTCGGGCGCCACCACATCAAAGATATAGAGACCGACGCCGAGGAACGCGAATATGGCCATTATTCCCGCCACGGCCATCTCTTTCTTGAGAACCAGACGAATCCCGAGAAGGACGAAAAGAAGGCCGAAAATTATGTAATGCCAGAGTTCCACAGCTTGACCTTATGTAGAAATTCTCTCAAATGAGTCTAACATTCCGCGTCTCGGACATGTCATGTATTTTTTCCTAAGCCTCCCCTTGCTTGACCCTTACTTGGGCGGTAATCAAGGAAAATGACGCGGCCTCCCCTTGCGGCGGCCCCTTGTGGTCCGCCCCGGCACAGCCTAAAACCCACAGACCGGCAAATCCTGAAACACGGAAATCCCCCAAGATATTCACCATGAAATATTCAATCCTGCCCGTCACGCCGCTGATGCAGAACTGTTCGCTGATCTGGTGCGAAGAAACCATGAAGGGCGCCGCCGTGGACCCCGGCGGGGATGTGGCCGCCATCCTCGAACGCGCCGATGAAAAAGGCATCGAGCTGGAAAAAATTCTCGTCACCCACGGCCATGTGGATCATGCCGGGGGCGTGGCCGAACTGGCAGAGGCGCGTGGCCTTCCCATAGAGGGGCCACATCCCGATGACAGCTTCTGGATTGACGGCATGCCCCAACAGGCCGTGATGTTTGGCCTGCCCGAGGCCCGTGTATTTACCCCCGACCGCTGGCTCGCCGACGGCGATACGGTCAGCGTGGGGAAAATCAGCCTCCGGGTTCTTCATTGTCCCGGCCACACGCCGGGGCATGTGGTGTTCTTCGAGGAATCGAGCCGGCTTGCCCTGGTGGGCGACGTGCTGTTCAAGGGCTCCATCGGCCGCACCGATTTTCCCAGGGGCGACCACGCGACGCTGATCAATTCCATCCGCGAAAAGCTTTGGCCGCTGGGCAATGACGTCACCTTCATACCCGGTCACGGCCCCAATTCCACTTTCGGCGAGGAACGCAAAAGAAATCCCTTCGTCGCCGACTAGAGCGCCGCCGCCGGAGAGGCCCGGAGACCCTGGAGTCCCTGCCCCGAAAATTACAATCCCGGGAATTACAATCCCGGAGATTAGAATCTACGGCTTCTGGATGGATTGCAGGTAATGGGTCAACAACAGGATACGGGTGCCGGTGGGGTCGTAGCCATATATTTTTTCCTGGCCCCGGAAGCGTTCACCAAATATGGGCATCTGGAAAGTCCCGTGTATGGTTTCGCTATCGCGACCGTCAATGGTTTCGTAAACGCGCCAGAAAGGAAACTCACCGCCGTTGCGCTCCGCGATCCCGGTCAGGTCCGCCGGAGGCGTGAGGAGCATTTTCGCCATCTTGCCATCGCCCAGCCCCTCAGGGCCGTGGCAGGCGGCGCAATTATCCAGATATTCCTCCAACCCATCGGCGATGATCTCATCCTGGTTGGCCCGGACCCCGGAAGCGGACGCCAGGGCCTGTATCGCCACCAGAACCAGTACGCTTGCAAACTTAAACCATCCAGACATGAAGCCCTCCCTATGATCAATCGTGGGGATATAAAAAAGGTATGTTCCAGAAGAAAACTGTCAACGCCTTTCGGGAAAGGGCGTCAAAACGCCGCATTGGACGGAATAGGGTTTTGTGATTTTCTGCGCATCATGGATTAACGGAACGGAAATTATTTTGTGTCACCGTTCCCCCATGGAGATCCCCCCCTCAGGTATCTATCCATTCCATGGCAAGAACGGCCCCGCCCCCTCTACGGCGGGGCCGTTTCTTTTTTGAGAAAGACTCTAGGCGTTCTCCCCGGCGATCCCCTCGCCTTCGATGCGCTGGGTGGCCACCCGCATCACCTCCTCATGAAGATCGGGATGCTGGGCCAGAAGGAGATTGAAATCATCGGCGTCGAGAACCAGGAACTGGCAACTGCTGACCGCCGTCACCGTGGCCATGCGCGGTTTTTTATAGAGAACCCCGAGCTCGCCGAAATACTCTCCCTGTTCGAGAACCACCGGACCCGATTCGAGGTCCACCCTCACCTCGCCCACAAGAACGAAAAACAAACTGTCTCCCATGTCGCCCTTATGCATGATGATCTCATCAGGCACCGCCGTCTGTAGCCGCAGCAGTTCCGCAATTTCCGATATCTCGACCGCCGTGAGGCGGGAGAACAGCGGCACCCGCGCCACCAGGTTCCAGGTGACGGTGAAATCGCGGCGTTTGGTTTCCTGGGCGAAGCCCGACGCCAATATGGCTGCCGGCAAGGCGAACATGCCCAGCCCCAGCAGGGTCACGAAGGCCCCCACCATCTTGCCCAGGACCGTCACCGGCACCACATCGCCGTAGCCCACCGTGGTCAGGGTGGCCATACCCCACCACATGGCGTGGGGGATGCTGCCGAAGGCCTCGGGCTGGGCATCCTTTTCCAGGAAGAACATGACGCCCGACAACAGAACCAGAATGCTCATCATGATGGTGACGGCGGCGAACAGGGGCTTGCTTTCGTTGCGGAAAACATTGCCCAGGGTCTCGACGGCCCCGGAATAGCGCGTCAGTTTAAGGATTCGCAACAGACGGAAGACCCGGAGAAACCGCAGGTCCACATCGATAAAGACGGAGAGATAAAACGGCAGAAAGGCCAGAAGGTCGATCAGCGCCATGGGCGAGGCGGCGTATTTCAAACGCCCCACCACGGGACGCAAGTAACGTCTGTGCGGGTCTTCCACGCAGGCCCAGATACGCAGCACGTATTCCACGGTGAAGATGGCCACGGAAAACACCTCGAAGGCGTAGAAAAATGCTTCGTAACGCTCGGCGTGGGCCTCCACGGTCTCCACCACCACCACCACCACATTGGTGAGGATGAGTGTCATCATGAAAATGTCGAAGCCGCGCGAGAGCAGGGTTTCCTTGGCCCCGGCCTCGACAATCTCGAACACGCGGCTGCGGATCACGGAGATGTCCACGTTATCCTCCGTCTCCGTCGGCAGTGGTGGGAAGTAACCGGCAACTACCCCTCCCCCATATGAAGCAAAAGACCCGCCAAGGGAATCAGATCACCAACGGCGATGCAACCCGCAATGATCATGGGATTAATTGTCGTGGGGAAGATTAACACCATAGGTCAGCAACTTGGCCTGATAGATGGACAGGGCATCGAGGAAATCATCCAGCGAAAGAGCCTCCACCGGGGATGCCCTGCCGCCAACGGGAAAAGAGTTCAGGCGTATGGTGAGGCCGGAGATGAATTCATCGATAAGATCCAGGGCCTCCGCCCCGCGCCAACTCGCCTTGCCGTTGATGTCGAGCTGTGCCGGATGGGCCGGGTTGTCATCCACCTGCAGGTTCACATGATCACCGGGCTCGCCTCCCGGAATGGTCCAGATCATGATGCCGTCCAGTTCCTCGGACAGGCCCACCTGCCCCCGCCTGCCGGTGGTGTTCAGCGCCGGCGGCGGGGCGCTCAGGGAACAATAGTTGTCGCCGGAAAAGGGATCACGCCAACAACTCACTGACCAGTCGCCAAAGGTATGGAAATAAAGTACGAACGCCGCCCGTGCTGGAAACGGCGCCAGAAGGACGGCGGCAAGAAACAAACAGGGGAGCAAAACACGTTTCATGGGGTCAAGCATGCGCTTTTGGGAGGGCCACAGTCAATTCACGGTCAATTTGCCGCTCTCCCTCGCGCCACATGAAGCCTCAAAAAGGAGAGAGCTATTCACCATTTTGTGAAGTGTCCAGGCCGTCCCATATCTGTTAAGTTCCGCCTGTTTATGAAATCCACCCCGGATCATCGCTAAAACCAGTGGCCAGAATCAGAGAAAGAAAAACACCATGGACGTGGTCAATCTTGATGCCGAACGGGAAGTCCTGAAGCGCTACGAAACGGCCTCGAAGGCCCGCGAAGAGGCCCTGTGCTGTCCGGTGGAATATGACGGCAAATATCTCGAGGTCATCCCCCAGGAAATCCTCGATCGCGATTACGGCTGCGGCGATCCCTCGCGCTTCGTGCGCAAAGGTGAAACCGTGCTCGACCTGGGCAGCGGCGGCGGCAAAATCTGTTACATCATTTCCCAGATCACAGGACCAGAGGGCCGGGTCATCGGCGTCGACTTCAACCCGGCCATGCTTGATCTGGCGCAATCCCACCGCCAGACCGTGGCCGAGCGCGTGGGCTGGGACAATGTCACCTTCAAACGTGCCCGCATCCAGGATCTGCACACCGATATCTCCGCGCTGGAGGCGCGCCTCGGGAACCAGCCCGTGGATTCCTTCGCCGCCTATCAGGAACTGGAGGATTTCCGCGCCGCCTCGCCGCCGCTGATCGCCGATAACAGCATCGACCTTATTGTTTCCAACTGTGTGCTCAACCTGGTTCGCACCGAAGACAGAGTCCAGCTTTTCCACGAGGTCTACCGGGTGCTGGGGCCGCGTGGCCGGGTCGCCATTTCCGATATCGTCAGCGACAAGGAAGTGCCCGCCCATATGGCGCAGGATCCGGAACTGTGGTCGGGATGCATCTCCGGCGCCTATGAGGAAGGGGAATTCCTGCGCGCCTTCGAGGATGCCGGGTTTCACGAGGTCACCATCGAGAAACGCGACCAGGAGCCCTGGCAGACGGTGGAGGGGATTGAGTTCCGCGCCGTCACCATAACCGCCCATAAGAGCAAGGAAGGCTACCTCGCCGCAAAGACCACCGAGACCGGCGGCGACTGCTGTTCAGGGAATTCCAGCGATTCTGGGAAAAGCGATCCCCAAGGCCCAGAGAAAGGCGGCTCCTGCTGTTAGGAATCCGCGCCGCCCGATTTCCCCCCACCCGATTCACCCCAGGCGGTCCGCGTAGGCGGGGTAGCCATTCCCTGCTAGACTCAAACCAGTTCGTGTAAATCTGTCCCTATAAATTGGCGATAGGGTGCTTGGCCCATGTTCCTTCGGCGGCCCCTCATTTTCATTCTTTTCCTGACGCTGGCCGCAACCGGCGGCACAGCCTCGGCTGGCGACGACTACGCCGCCGAGCGACGGCTTCTTATGGAAGAGATCAGGTTTGATGTGAACCTGACCGCCGGCCTGACCGGCCGCAAGACCTTCCACGGGAACGTTCTCGACGCCATGAACCGGGTGGAGCGCCACCTTTTCGTTCCCCTTCTTCTGCGCCCCTACGCCTATTCCAACCGGCCCTTGCCCATCGGTTACGGCCAGACCATCTCGCAACCCTATATCGTCGCCCTGATGACCGATCTTCTCGACCCCGAAGCGGGACAGACAGCGCTGGAGATCGGCACCGGCTCCGGCTATCAGGCGGCGGTGCTTGCCGAGCTGGGGATGCGGGTCTTCACCATGGAAATCATCGAAGCGCTTGCCGAAAGCGCCAAGTCGCGCCTTGAAAAACTGGGCTATTCCTCCGTTACCGCGCGCTGGGGAGACGGCTACGACGGCTGGGTGGAACACGCCCCCTTCGACGCCATTGTCGTCACCGCCGCCGCCGACCACATTCCGCCACCGCTTGTGGCCCAGTTGAAGGCGGGGGGACGCATGATTATTCCCGTGGGTGCACGATTCATGACTCAACAGCTGGTGCTGGTGGAAAAGGATGCACAAGGCGGGGTGACAACGCGCCAGATTCTTCCAGTATCCTTCGTGCCGTTTACGCGCGCCCACTGAACCGGGATTCCGAACATGCCCATGGCGCTCGCCATTTCCCTGATCTCCGCTTCGGCTATCGCCTACGAGATTCTTCTCATGCGGCTGTTTTCCATCATCCAGTGGCATCATTTCGCCTATATGATCATCAGTCTGGCGCTCTTGGGCTATGGCGCCAGCGGCACCCTCATCGCCCTGGCGCGGGACCGGCTCCTGCCCCGCTTCGAGACCGCCTTCGCTTGCGCCGCGGCGTTGTTCGGCATCACCTCGGTGAGCGGCTTCGCCCTTGCCCAGGCCCTTCCCTTCAACCCGCTGGAAATGGTGTGGGACCAGCGCCAGTTGCTTCATCTGCTGCTGCTTTATCTGGTTCTGGCGGTTCCTTTTCTCTGTGCGGCTACTTGTCTGGGGCTCGCCTTTTCACGTTTTTCCCAACGTATCACCACCCTCTACTGCGCCGACCTGACGGGGGCAGGTATCGGCGCGCTGGGAATCGTGTTCCTCATGTTTCTGTTTCCCCCCGCCACCTGCCTCAAGATTCTTTCCGGCGCCGGGTTCGTGGCGGCCGCCCTGGTTTTCACGGAACGACGTGATGGCCGCGCAATTGCCCTGGCATTAGGCACGGCGGGGCTGATCCTGCCTTTCCTCTGGCCTCAAGCCCTGACCGCGCCGCATCTTTCTCCCTACAAGGGTCTTTCCCAGATGTTACAGATGCCGGAAGCGCGAGTGCTGCTTGAGCGCTCCAGTCCGCTGGGGACGCTGACGGTGGTGGAAAGCCCGCGCGTGCCGCTGCGTTACGCGCCCGGCCGCAGCCTGCTCTCGGGCAATCCCATCCCGCCCCAACTCGGCGTCTTCACCGATGGCGGCGGCATGACCGCCATTACCCGCTATGACGGCAGCCACGAGACACTGGCCTATCTTGATTCCCAGACCGCCGCCCTGCCCTTTTCCATACTCAAGCGCCCCAAGGTGCTGATCTTGGGGGCCGGAGGCGGCAGTGATGTGCTGCGCGCCCTCTATCACCATGCCCGCCAGATTGATGCCGTGGAACTCAATCCGCAGATGCTGGAACTGGTGGGACGGGACTTCGCCGATCATGCGGGGAATCTCTATAACTTGCCCCAAGTCCAGACCCACGAGGCCGAAGCCCGTGGCTTCGCCGCACGCAGCGGGGAAAGCTATGACCTGATCCAGCTTTCCCTCCTTGATTCTTTCACCGCCTCATCGGCGGGACTTCACGCCCTTTCGGAGAGTACGCTCTATACCGTGGAAGCCTTCAGGGCCTATTTCTCGCGGCTGGCGCCGGGGGGAGTACTGGCGGTGACGCGCTGGCTCAAACTTCCCCCGCGCGACACCCTCAAGCTTTTCGTCACCGCCGCGCAGGCCCAAGAGGCGCTGGGCATCGGTAATCCCGGCGCGCGGATGGTCCTGATCCGGGGCTGGAACACCGCCACCCTGCTGGTGAAAAACGGCGCCTTCACGGCGCCGGAACTGGAGAACATCCGCACCTTCAGCAGAGACCGCGGTTTTGATCTCGCCTATGTTCCCGGCATGTCGGCTACCGAGGCCAACCGTCATAATATCCTGGCCCGGCCTTTCCTGTTTGAAGGCGCCAGGGCATTGCTGGGATCCGGGCGGGAGGAATTCATCGCCACCTACAAGTTCCACGTCGCCCCGGCCAGCGATGACAGTCCCTATTTCTTCCACTTTTTCACGTGGCGGGCGCTGCCGGAGTTTCTGGAACTGCGGGGACGCGGCGGGGTGTCTCTGGTGGAATGGAGTTACGTGATCCTTCTGGCCACCTTGGTCCAAGCTATAGCGGCCAGCCTGCTGCTTATCCTCTTGCCCCTAAAAGCCCTAAAACGGCAGAGGAAAATCCCTGCCCCACCCGGCGCCCGGCGCCGCACCGCCATCTATTTTTCCGCTATCGGGCTGGCTTTTCTGTTCATGGAAATTTCCTTCATGCAGCGTTTCGCGCCCTTCCTCAGCCATCCCCTCTACGCCATCGCCGTGGTGTTGAGCGCCTTTCTGGTCTTCGCCGGTCTGGGCAGCGCCGCCGCCAGAATTATCGTGGGACGTTTTGGGCTGCGAGGGCCGGAGCTCCCGGTATCGGGAATCGTTGTCCTGGCGCTGGCCTATCTATTTGTCCTGCCCCCCCTCTTCGAATTGTTTATGACCCTGCCCCAGGCGGGGCGGGTGGCGGTGGCGATCGTGGTGATCGCGCCGCTGGCCTTCTGCATGGGCATGCCGTTCCCTCTGGGGCTACGTCAGATATCGTCGCAGACTCCGGAACTGGTACCCTGGGCGTGGGGAATCAACGGCTGCGCCTCGGTCATCAGCGCCGTTCTGGCCGCCATTCTGGCGATAGAGTTTGGATTTACGGTGGTGGTCTGCGCCGCCGCCGCCCTCTACGTTCTGGCGGCTTTTTCCTTCCCTGTCGACCCTCAGCCCTCCAGATTATAGGCCACAAGGGTTCCGCTCAGCATCATCGGGATCACCACCAGATTGTCATCCCAGACGAATGTGTGATCGGCGCTGCCCTGGTCCAGTTCCAGAAGAAGCCTGGCCTCGCCGCTGGGTAAGATACGGTAGAGCTTCCCCGACATCCAGTCGGTGGCGAGATAACGGCCGAAGACATCGGCCTCCAGCCCGTCGATATTGCCGATGGGAGTGCCGCTTCCCAGGGAAGATACGGATTGATCGGCCAGGGATATGGTCTTGAGATGGCCCGGCGTTTCGGTGGCGAAACCCTCCGTCATCACCCCCCAGGCCCCCACCACAATGCGCGAGGGCTCGGCCAACAGCCCGTTGGGCGCTTCCAGTTCCGGCGATTTCAGCCATAGATCGAAGCTCCCGTCTTCAAGGCGGTAGACGGCGTCATCCATCATGTCCGAAACGTAGACCCGGCCCTTGGCGTCAACGGTTACATCGTTGAGGAATTTAGCCCCCGGCGCCACAAAGCGGGTGATGGAACGGTCGCTCAGCTTGATGGCCAGAAGCTCGTCAATATCCGCCACCAAAAGCGTACCGCCGCCCACCGCCATGCCCTTGGGTGCGTTTAAACCGTCGAGCCATTTACGCTCCAGCAGCACGCCGTCCTTAGTCACCGTGGAGATATAGCCGCTGCCGTCTTTCTCCGTAGGATTTCCGTTTATATTGGAGACGTAGAAAACTTCTTCTGTAGAGTCATAGACCACCGATTCGGGTCCCTCGAAGCCATCCAGGCGCCAGACTTCGGTGACGATGGGCACGTGACCCCCGGTATCGCCGCCGTCACAGCCGCCGAGCAGGATAAAACAGGCAAGAAGAGGGGGGAAAAAGCGGAACTTGTTTGACATGGCGGGGATATGATCTCCTTAAATAGGAAGGTTAAGAGCGGGTTTCACGTGAACCTAACCCATCATCCCCGCCGAGGCGAGCCATGAGCGAAAAAGAACTGGAAATTCTCGAAACCATCGAGGCCTTCAAGGGCTATTTCCGGATTATCAAATACCGCCTGCGCCACCGGCTCTTCGCCGGAGGGTGGAGCCGCGAAATCACCCGCGAAGTCTTCGAGCGTGGTCACGCCGCCGCCCTTCTGCCCTATGACCCCCTGCTCGATACGGTGGTGCTGATCGAACAGTTTCGCATCGGCGCCCATGTGGCGGGATGGAATCCATGGCTGATCGAAATTGTCGCCGGCGTCATCGAAAAAGGCGAGACCCCGGAAGACGTGGTGCGCCGCGAAACCCGGGAAGAGGCCAACTGCGAGGTCAGCGACCTGGAACATATCAGCACCTATCTGCCCAGCGCCGGCGGCACTTCCGAGACCGTGAGTCTGTTCTGCGGACGGGTCAGCGCGGCGAGCGCCGGGGGCATCCATGGCTGTGACGACGAAGACGAGGATATCCGCGTTACCGCCATGCCCTTCGCCAAGGCTTTCGCCATGGTGGAATCAGGAGAGATCGCCAATTCGGCGGCGCTCATTTCCCTGCAATGGCTGGCGCTGAACCGCGACCGCCTGCGCGAAGAATGGCGCTAATCCTAGCCCCCGTAGAGACCCTCGGTAAGATCCTCCGTGCCGAAAGGCGGCTCGCGTCCCAATAGGGCCTCCAGCATGACCAGCTCGGCATCGCTGTGGTTCACCACTTCCGCCTCCTCGATCAGGGTTTCCGCGCCGCCGCCATAGATACGGCGCGGTGATTCGTGACGGGTGGTGCGCACCGCTTCCAGAACCTCCGGCGCGCCCTTGGAACGCAGATCGGCGCTGCCGTAACAGACGCAGAGATAGGTATGGTCGTCCCTGATCTCCACATAGGCCCCGGTGCCCCTGATCCCCGCCGTTGCGGTGGGGGTTTCGATGGTCATGTTGCCGGGACCGAAGACCGAGAGAATCTTTCCCGAAACCACGTTGAGGGCGCTCACCACGAAGCCCTCGCCTTCCAGGTCCACCTCGCTGTCGGCGCGCAAGAGGTAGGCGTCGTCACCCACGGTAAAGACGGCCTCGCTGTGGGCGCCGGTGGTAATCTGGTCGCCGGGATGGATCAACTCACCCACATGGGCGGGCTTGCCGTTGACGCGTAACTCCCCCTCGATGCGGGCAATTCCGGTCACCGGCTTGCCCGACATGGCCCTGGCCGCCCTCATCCCGGCAAGCCCCCCCGCAGTCAGCATCCCCGAGCTCATCATCCCCGCGGCCAGCCATTGCAGGAAACGGCGGCGGCATGCCCGCACGCCCCTCAGAGTTCTCCAAAGTCCTGCAGAGTCCCTAATGTCCATAGATATCCATATCGAAGGCCGGCACCCGCCCCACCAGGGCCTCCAGCATAACCAGCTCGGCGTCATGGTGGTTCTTCATGTGGGCGGGCGAAATAGGATGCTCGGAGCCGGGGCCATAGATCCAGCGCGGCGCGTCGTGATGGATGGTTTCCACTCCTTCGATCATGGTGAAAGCCGCCTTGGAAGTCAGAGTGGCCCTGCCGTAACAGATACAGAGATAGGTGCGCCCGGTTTCGATCGTGGTATAGGCCGCGGTGCCGCGGATACCCGCCGTGGCCGTGGGGGTTTCGATGGTCAGCTCCTTTGGACCGAAAACCCCAAGAACGCCGCCTGCAAGCACGTTCAGGGTGCGGGTGGAAAAATCCTCGCCCTCCAGGCCGATCTCGCTGTTTTCACGCAACAAAAAGGCGTCATCACCCACGGTGAAAACGCCCGTGCTTTCCGGGCCGGTGGTGAGCGTATCGCCGGCCCGCACCAGGGCCCCGATCTCAGCCGCCGCGCCGTTGATGCGCAAATCACCCGTCATCTTGCTGACGCCGGGCGGAGCCTTCATGGCCCGGGCCTCCC
This sequence comes from Alphaproteobacteria bacterium, assembly GCA_016776635.1. Classification (GTDB taxonomy): domain Bacteria; phylum Pseudomonadota; class Alphaproteobacteria; order UBA11136; family UBA11136; genus UBA11136. Next base: position 65,418 of record JADHSZ010000002.1, on the reverse strand, counting down.
GTAACCCGGCCAGCCCCCCCGCGCTCAGCACGCCAGCCGCCAGAAATTGCAGAAAACAACGGCGGTGGAAAGGAGAGGTCAGAGGCGGCATCGCAGGGCGTTATGCAGAACCTCTGGAGTGATGGCGGCGCCGCCAAAATTGCTGCGCCAGAAATCGGTACCTTGTGAGGAAATGTTGAGCAGATTGGCGCCACGAAGATCCTCCGCACTCATGTCGGCATAATCGAGACAGGCCCCTTGCAGATTGGCGTTCTGGAGGATGGCGCCGCTGAGATTTGCCTTGGTAAGGTCGGCATCGCGTAAATCGGCGCCGCTGAGATCGGCTCCCCGCAGGTCGGCGTCGATAAGAACGGCGCCACGCATATTGGCGTCCCGCAAATCCAGTTCCGTGACATTGGCGCGTGCGCCCTTGGCCACATCCCGTAACCAAGCGTGGTGATCCTCAAGAACAGACAGCAGTTCCGACTTATCCATCAGCCCGATATTAGAGCAAATCCCATCCCGACACAGGGAAAATCGCGAAATCAGGCGGCGTGTAAGGCGGCGGTGAGGAGTTCCCGCGTGTACGGGTGCTCCGCCTTTCCCTTGCGCAGGGCCGCCACGGTCAGTTCCTCCACTATCTCGCCCTCCTTCATCACCGCCACGCGATCGCACATATGGGCCACCACCGCCAGATCATGGCTCACCAGAACGTAAGCCAACCCTTGTTCCCGGCGCAGCCGGGTAAGCAGGTTGAGGATTTCCGCCTGTACCGACACATCCAGCGCCGAGGTGGGCTCGTCGAGAAGAAGCAGCCGCGGAGTCAGCATCAGCGCCCGGGCGATGGCTACGCGCTGGCGCTGGCCCCCGGAAAGCTGATGGGGATAGGCATAGCGGAATTCAGGTTCCAGCCCCACATCCCCCAGGGCCTTTTCCACACGCGCCGGCCCCTTTCCCATGCCATGAAGCGCCAGGGGTTCGCCCAGCGCCCGGTCCATCGTGAAATGGGGATTCAGAGACCCGTACGGGTCTTGAAAAACCATCTGAACTATTTTTGATAATTCTTTGTTATTTAAAGATTTAATTGATTTGCCGTTGAGAAGAATTCTGCCGCTGTCAGGCGCCGCCAGGCCACAGGCGGCACGCAGCAGAGTGGACTTCCCCGACCCCGATTCGCCGACGATTCCGAAAGACTCACCCACCGCCACCGACAGGGATACCCGGCGCAGTACGGGATGCGGAGCGGAGCGCCCGGTCCCGCTGCCGGGATAGGACAAATCGAGGCCGCGTATCTCCAAAAGCGGCGGCGTTTTTCTGGCACTGGTGGCGCTCATCTGGGTACTCGGGGCGTTCATGGGGAACTCTCCCCTTCACCGAGCCAGGCGGGATCGCGCTCCAAAACCGGCAGATTGCCTTTCCGCCCCTCCCGCAAATGCGGCGCGCAAGCCAGCAAACCCCGGGTATAGGGATGGCTGGCGCCGGTCTGGGAGACCAGGTCTCGTGCCGCAAGGCTTTCGAGGATGCGCCCGCCATACATGACCAGGACCCGGTCACAGAACGACCCCACCAGATTCATATCGTGGCTGATGAACAACAGCCCCATGCCGCGCTCCCGCGCCAGCCCCTCCATGAGCCGCAGGATTTCCCCCCGCAGCTGCGCGTCCAGCGCCGAGCTCGGCTCGTCGGCAATGAGTAAATCAGGACCGGGCATCAGCATCATGGCGATCATGGCGCGCTGGCACATGCCGCCGGAAAGCTGGTGTGGATAGGCGCTCCAGACCCGTTCCGGATCGTCCATACGCACCGCGTCGAGCATTTCCAGCACCCGTTCGCGGGTCTCCCGCCGCGTGAGGCCGGAACAGGTTTCGGCAATCTGCGCCCCCACGGTCATCACCGGATTGAGGGCCATGCGGGCGTCCTGGGGGATGAATCCCAGGCGCTTTCCGCGCAGGTAGCGCATATGTTTTTCGTTGCGGCCCAACAGGTCGCGCCCCTTAAAGGCCAGGCGCTTCGCCTCCACCCGCGCCGAGGGCGGCAACAGGCCCAGCACGGCGCGGGCGATGGAGGATTTTCCCGACCCCGATTCGCCGACGATGCCCACTTTTTCGTGGCCCACGGTGAAGGACACGCCGCGCACGGCTTTCACCTCTCCCCGCCGGCTATGGCTGGCGGGATAGGACACGCGCAAGTCCTCCACCGCGAGCAGGGGTGTTTTTTTCTTCTTCACGTTCCCGTTTCCGTTTTCGGGTCGAGCACGTCACGCAGGCCGTCGCCGAACAGATTGAAACCGAGGCTGACCACGAAAATGGCGATTCCCGGCATGGTAGCCACCCACCACTGATCGAGAAGGAAGGCGCGCCCGGTGGAAATCATGGCGCCCCATTCAGGCAAGGGTGGTTGCGCCCCGAGGCCCAGGAAACCAAGGCCTGCGGCGGTGAGGATGATCCCCGACATCTCCAGGGTCATGCGCACCACCAAAGGCGGCAGGCACAAGGGCACAATATGGGCGGCAATGATACGCCCCCGGCCCGCCCCCATGAGCCGCGCCGCCTGGACGAATTCCGCCTCACGCAGGGAAACGGTGCGGGCGCGGACGATGCGGGCGAAGGGCGGCCAGGCGGTCAGCGCAATGGCGATGACCGCGTTGTCGAGCCCCGGACCCAGCGCCGCCACCAGCGCCAGCGCCAGAATCAGCTTGGGAAAAGCGAGGAAGATATCGGTAATCCGCATCAGTACCGCATCCACCCAGCCCCCCAGATAGCCCGCGGCGCATCCCACCAACAGTCCCACCGGAGCCACCACCGCCAGCACCAGCAACACAATATGCAGGGTAATGCGCGAGCCATAGACGATGCGCGCGAAGATATCCCGGCCCAGCTCGTCGGTGCCGCACCAATGATCCGCGCTGGGCGGCAACAGCCTTTGCGAAAGGTTCTGGGCCAGGGGATCGTACGACGTCATCCCCGGCGCCGCCAGCGCCATCACCAACAGAGCGGCGATGACCACCATTCCGGCCAGGGTCAGGGGGTTGGCGGCCAGTTCCTTCCAGACCCGGTAAAACCGGGCCAGGCCAGCGCGCAGCCGCGATTCCGGGAGTGCGGCACGCAGCCGCGACTCCGGAAGGGTGAGGGTTTCCTGTGATGTCGCTGTCATCCCTGGCCCTCCCTCATCTCACTCTGGGGTCGAGAAAACGGTAGAGAAGGTCGGTGAGCAGGTTGACGCCCACGAACACCACCCCCACAACCAGCGTGCCCCCCAACACCGCGTTCATGTCGGCATTAAGCAGCGAGCTGGTGATATAGCGCCCCAGCCCGGGCCAGGAGAACACCGTTTCGGTCAGCACCGAACCTTCGAGCAATCCCGCATAGGCGAGCGCGATCACGGTGATCAGCTGGACCCGGATATTGCCCAGGGCATGGCCCCAGACCACACGCGCCGGGCTCATCCCCTTGGCCCGTGCGGTGACGATATATTCCTCGCCCAGCTGTTCGATCATGAAGCCACGGGTGGTGCGGGCGATGTAGGCGAGCGCGAAATAGCCGAGAATGGACGCCGGCAACAGAAGATGAGAGAGAGCGTTCCAGAACACCTCGCGGTTGCCCGCCAACAGGCTGTCGAGAAGGATCACCCCGCTGACGAAGGGCACCGTTTCCTCGAAATAGATATCGATGCGCCCCGGCCCCGGCACCAAATCGAGCTGGGCGTAGAAAACGAAAAGCCCCACCAGGGCGAGCCAGAACACGGGCACCGAATAGCCCACCAGCCCCACCACCCGGATCACGTGATCGGGCCAACGCCCGCGCCATACCGCCGCCGCCACGCCCATGGGCACGCCCAAAACCACACCGATCAGGGTGGCCGCCGTGGCCAGTTCCAGGGTTGCCGGGAACAGCCGCCGGATATCCTCGGACACGGGGTTGGCGGTGAGCACCGAATTTCCGAAATCACCTCTCAGCACTTGGCCGAGATAATCCCAGAACTGTTGATAGAGCGGCAGATGCAGTCCCATCTCCACGCGCATTTGCTCCACGATATCGGCGCTGGCGCGGTCGCCCACGACGGCTAAGACCGGGTCGATGGGAACAACGCGGCCGATGAAGAAGGTGACGGCGATGAGCCCCAGCAAGGTCAGGGACACGGAAAACAGCAGACCCGAAAGGCTGCGCAAGGTGTTGACGATCCTGCTCACGGGATCATTTCTCCCTCGAATGGGGGCGTTTCACCGCGCCGCGATAGAAATTGCTGTCGAAGCTCGGTCCCCAGACCAGCCCCGAGACGTAGCTGCGCTCGACGATCAAATCGACGCTCTGGAACATGACCACGAAAGGCGAAACCGCCAGTACCCGGCGCTGGATTTCATTGTAAAGCTCCGCGCGCTCGTCCTGGTCACGCATCAGAATGGCGGAAGCCGTGAGTTCGCTGAGCCTGGGGATGGCCCAGGCGTTGCGCCAGGCCAGGGTGCGGAAACGGGCGTCGTCGGAATTGTCGGGATTGGAGGCATAGGCGTCGGCATTGCTGTGGGGGTCCTGGTAATCCACCCCCCATTCGCCGATGAAGATATCGTGGTTGCGGGCGCGGTATTTGGTCAACACCTGTTTCTCGTCACCGGGGATGATCTCCGCCTCGATACCCACGGCGGCGAAGTCCGATTGCAGGGCTTGCGCCACTTCGGTAATGATCGAGCCATGGCTGGCGTCCATAGTGACGGCGAAGCCGCTTTCATATCCCGCCTCGCGAAGAAGTTTGCGGGCGCGCTCCGGGTTGAAACGGTAGGGAGTCTCCGTAAGCGCCCCGAACAGGCCCTTGGGGATGATGGCCTGATGCACCCGCCCACGGCCACGCAGAATATTGTCCCCGATGCCCCTGTAATCCACCAAAAGCTTGAAGGCCTTGCGCACCTTGGGATGGGCCAGGATGGGATTTTTCTGGTTGAGGCCGAGATACATCAGGGTGCCCTTGGGCGCATGGAGGATGCGCATATCCGAAAGCCCGGCCAGCCCTCCCACCTGATCGGGGGAGAGATCGCGGGCCACGTCGATATCGCCTTTTTCCAGCATCAAGCGCTGGGTGGCGGGCTCGGCGATATGCTGGAGGATCACCCGGTGCATGGCCGGGGCGCCCCGCCAATAGCCGGAATCGCCCTCGAGGATCACGTATTGGTTGGCGCGCCAGCGTATGAGGGAAAACGGCCCCGACCCGGCGGAGGCCTGTTTCAACCATTCATGACCCAGATCGCCATCCTTCTCATGGGCCAGCACCAGTTCGCGGTCGAGCACCGATCCCACCCCGGCGGTGAGGCAATAGAGCAGGAAGCTGGGTGCGTAGGCGCGCTCAAGCTCGATCACCAGCGTCATGGCGTCCTCGGCGCGAATGCGTTTTTCCACGTTTTCCGCCGTCAAACCGAACTGGGCGAGGATAAAGGCCGGGGAAAGACCCAACCGGATCACCCGCTGCAGCGACCATGCGGCATCATCAGCGGTGACTGGATTGCCGGAGGCAAAACGCATGTCCGGCCGCATGGTGAAACGATAGGTCTTGCCGTCGGGGGAGATTTTCCAGCTTTGCGCCGCTCCGCCTTCGAGCCTGGAGGCGTCGTTGACGTCGAAGGTCACCAACCGGTCATAGATATTGGCGATGACCTCGGCCCCTGTGAACTCGAACACCTGCGCCGGATCGAGCGATATGATGTCGTCGATGCGCTTGGCCATCACCAGCACATCGTCGGGCGTTGCGGCGCGCGACGTCGCGGGAAAGGCCGAAAAAACCAGGGAAATCCCCGCGCAGACCAGCAACAGCCGGGCCGCGAGACGGGTCATAAGAGGGATCGGGAAAAGGCAGGGGTCAGGAGGTGTCATGCCCGCGGCATGATCGGAAGACCGTCGCCCCCTGTCAAGCAATGGTCAAAACACAAAAAACCCCGCGAGATTTTCCCGCAGGGTTTTTCGTTAATGCCTGATACCGGGTCGGGCCTCTTTTTGGGCCCGCAGTACCTAAACGTACCCTGGCCCTTACACCCGGAACGATTCTTTCGACCGTGCGCTGTCGGTCTGATTGGGCGCGTAGTTCGCCCACTTGTCCTGATAATATTGGTCCCTCTTGTCACCCTCGGACCTTTTGTTGAAGGTCAGGAAGATGTTGCGCCGGCTCTTGTCGCCGGTATTGGCCGGAGATCCGTGGGGAACAAAGGAATCAAAAAAGATAACGTCTCCGGGATCGGCCTCGAGCAGCACATATTCGTCCTCGGGTTTGTAGGGGGGATCGTCCTCCGTTAAGGGCTGCCACTCCTCCGACATAAGCTTTTTTTCGTAGTTCCCTGAATTCATGAAGCTCAGGGCCGCGTTTTCCTTGCGGTTCGGGTCCACCACGATACCCATGGTGATGTAGAAGGGGCCGTATGCGTTCCAGCCGGCGGCCTGGTCCTGATGCAGCTGGTCCGGGCGGCAGCCGGGCAGCTTGTAGTTGATCTTCTCCTTGAACAGAACCGGCGGCTCACCCAGAAGCTGGGCCAGGCATTCAATGGCCTCGGGAGGGAGAAGAAGTCTGCCGAGCTCGGGGTTATGAGCACCCAAAACATTCTCGATCCGCACCAGGATATTCTCGCCGCTAATCGGACTTGTCTCGTAATACTTCGCTTCTTCGCCTTCGGCGGGTTGCTTGTCCCGCAATTGGTCCAGATGGGCGGAGACCTTGTCCATCACCCCCTCATCAAGGAAGCCTTTCAATACGATGAACCCTTTATCCTGAAACTCCGCTATTTGTTCCTTGCTCAAAAACATTTCACATTTTCTCCCACGATTCGAGCGGTGCCGATAACACCGGTCTCAGTAATAAAAGCCCCCATGGCAGATACCCCCGGCAGAGCCGGGGGTATCTGACTTTCTATCCCAACAGTTTCGGGTCTTCCTGAGTCGCCCAATTCTTCTCGTAGACGGACCACTCGCCATCCTTGACTTCCACCTCGCGGCGAAGCTGGAATCCCCTCGACAGAATGAACCAGATGAGAGGCAACAGACCGCCGATGACGAACACGGCCCCTCCGATGGAGCGGAAGTAGGTCAAGGTCTGGAACACCACACCCTGCACGATCTCATGCGACCGGGCGTACCAGTACCCCTCCTGGAGAACGGCCACGAGCTGGTACACGCCCACCGGGAACAGATCGAGGAACATCATTAACGCAACGCCGATGTTCAGCGACCAAAAAGCCGTTTTAATCAGCTTCGGGTTCCAGCTTGCCCTGTGGAACAGATGCATGCAGCAAAACAGCATTCCGCCCAGCGCAATGTTTCCTTTTACCCCAAACATGGCGGCGTGAGCGTGATTGCCGGTGAGATAGGTTCCATGCTCGAAATAGTTGACGATGGGAAGGTTGATTAACGAGCCGAATACGCCGGCGCCGAAAATATTCCAGAAATTAACGGCCAAAATAAACAACCAGACACCGTCCATCAGGAATCTCTGTTTTCCCTGGGCGACGTATTCATTGGCCCGCTCTCCTTCCTGGCGCATCTGCCATGCATCCAGAGTCAGCAAGAGCAAGGGCAGCACCTGAAGGGTGGAGAAGACGCTGCCGATGGCGATAATTCCCGTCGGTTTGGCGATCCAGTAGAAATTGTGGGAAATGCCGAGTGTGGCGGTGATAAGAAAAAGCATCACGGCGAGGAAAATAACCCGTTCCGCCATCATCCGGGTGACGAGACCCATCTGAACCAGCATGTAGGCGACGATGACGGTGGTGAACACCTCGAAAGTCACCTCAACCCACATATGCACCACCATCCAGCGCCAATAGTCGGCGATGGCGAAGTTGGTCTCCGGGGTTACGAGAAGTCCGAAGAACAGGAACGCAACCATTATGCCGCTGCCGTAGAGAAGCCACGCCGGAACCGACCACAGATTCTTCTTCGTCAGCCATGGTTTCACGCCGCGGTAAATGATCAGTATCCAGAGGGCGAACGCCACCAACAGGATAATCTGGAACGCCCGGCCCAGCTCCATGAACTCCCAGCCCTGGCTGCCGAACCAGTACGCGGCGGGGCCAGTCAGGATTCCCGTCTGTCCGAGATAAATTCCCACCAGCGATCCCGCGCCGACGACCATGCACAGGGCAAATAGCAGATTGATCAGGAACGCCTGTCCGCTCGGCACCTTCGCAAGCCGGGGCAGGAAAAAGATGGTGTAGCCGACCCAGCACATGAAGAACCAGAAGATCTGGAACAGAGTGTGATAGCTGCGAGCGACGGTGAAGGGGATGATATCGCCGAGATAAAGTCCGAAAGGACGGACGAAATCGGTGGCGCTGATGATCCCCGCCAAAACCTGGAGCCCGAACAGGATGACCGCCAGAGCGAAAAACTTATAGGTGGCCCTCTGGGTGGGACGGACATATTCGTTTTCAAGGTCGTGGGTGGTCAGTGATGTCCCGTTACTGGCAAACGGATCACCCTGCAGTGTTTTCATTTGACCATACACATACAGGATCACCCCGATCCCCAGGAACAGCGCGAGTATGGAAATAATACTCCAGATATTAGTCGCGGAAGTGGGGGTGTTGCCGGCGTCCGGATCATAGGGCCAGTTATGGGTGTAGCTGTATGTCTCACCCGGCCGATTGGCTGCGGCGACCCAACCTCCCCAATAGAAAAATGCCGTTAAGTTCCGGATATCTTCCGGGTCGGTAATGTATCCGGACATGAAAAATTCCGGATACTCAGGGTCCGAAAACATCTTCGTGTAATGATCGTTCAACTCCTCAAACGCGTGGGCCTGGGCGGGATTGATCTGAATAAGGTTGGCGTCTTCGTCCCAAGTGTTTTTACGGACCTCTCGTTTTACCCGCGCCGCGATGGCGTCCTTGTCATGTTGACTTACGGTTCTGCTGGTCTCCTTGCTCCTTGCATCTTCATAGAAGGATTTCATGGCGACAACGGTCCGGTGCAGGGCATCGGCGGTGAAATCCGGCCCCCGTTCCGCCCCGTCGCCCCAGAAAGAGCCGTAACTCATCAGGCCCCGGAGGTGAAAGACCTCCTCTCCTTTTTTGATTTCCTCACGGGAAATCACCGTGTCTCCGGCCGATGAAACATAATCAACCAGCGGGGGAGCTCCCGTATAGGTCGCCCTGCCAAGATAAATTAACCCAACGACACCTATCACAACGACGACCAGGAAATGCCAAATCCAGTAATTCTTGTTCAGCAATATCAGCGCCAAGTTTGTGTGGATTGAATTCCCGTTGGATTTCATACTCATTTCGGTTCCCCTTTAACATCACCGTTGCAACAACGAGGAAAACGATCACCGTCCAAGAAATAACCTTCCCCGTGGACCGGATTCCGTTAAGAATTATAAGATGTATATAAAATACATATTATGGTCAAGCCTTCCCGTTATCATATGATAGGATGAACGCCAGAAAGCCTTTCCAGCAGGCACAATGTCGCCCTAAGGCCCGGAATTCCAACCATCGAGTGATCTCATGCACCTGACCCGTTTCACCGAATATTCGCTTCGCGTCCTGATATATCTCGCCCCCGATCCCAAACGGCTGGCGACCATCGGCGAGATCGCCACGGCGTACGGTATTTCGCGTCAACACCTGGTGAAAATCGTCCACAACCTGGCCCAGCACGGTTATGTGCACACGGTGCGTGGAAAGGGCGGCGGCATCCGTCTCGCGAAACCCCTGGAAGCGGTCAATGTGGGCGAGCTGGTGCGGAAAACCGAGGCCAATCTCAACGTGGTTGATTGCGAGGGCACGTTCTGCCCGATCAGGCAGGGGTGCCAACTCCTGACCATCTTCGAAGAGGCGCGCGATTCCTTTCTCGGAGTGCTCGACCGTTATACGCTCGCATTCCTGGCCTCCAACAGGAGCCAACTGGACCGTCTCTTCCACTGACGGCCGGCCCGGGCTTCCGGCTCTTTCGAGGCCGCAGTCTCCAACGTACCCTGGTCCCTTCCTGATCTCTTTGTTGGGGGCCGACGTACTCTGAGCCTTGGTTGAGGCCCGACGTACCCTGGGCCTCTTTTTTGGCCCGACGTACCCTGGGCCTCTTTTTTGGCCCGACGTACCCTGGGCCCTGGCCCCTCCCTGATCTCTTTGTTGGGGGCCGACGTACTCTGGCCCCTCCCCGTCTTGATCCTCCCCATGTTAATTGCTACATTCTCTACTGTAATTTATATATAAACTACGGTTTTTTTATGGATATTCGTGAAGGTTTCATCGGCGCCATCGGCGACACCCCGCTGATCCGCCTGCCACGGGCCTCGGCCGCCACCGGCTGTAACATCCTCGCCAAGGCCGAATTCACCAATCCCGGCGGATCGGTGAAAGATAGAGCGGCGTTGTGGATCGTGCGTGACGCCGAGGCCAAGGGCACATTGAAACCCGGCGGCGTCATCGTCGAGGGCACCGCGGGCAATACCGGCATCGGCCTGACCCTGGTGGGCAACGCGCTGGGCTATCGCTCGGTCATCGTCATGCCCGAAACCCAGTCCCAGGAAAAGAAAGACATGCTGCGGCTGATCGGCGCCGATCTCCGTCTGGTGCCGGCCAAACCCTATTCCGACCCCATGAATTACGTGCGCTATTCAGAGCGCCTGGCCGGGGAAATCGCGGAACAGGAACCCAATGGCGCAATCTGGGCCAACCAGTTCGACAACGTGGCCAACCGCCGGGCCCATTACGAGGGCACGGGGGCGGAAATCTGGGACCAGACCGACGGCAATATCGACGCCTTCACCTGCGCCGTGGGAACCGGCGGCACCATTGCCGGTGTCGCCCAGGCCCTGAAGGAACGCAAAAAGGACGTGAAAATTATGCTCGCCGACCCTTGCGGATCGGCCCTCCATAACTATTTCACAGAAGGAGAATTAAAGGCGGAGGGAAATTCCATCACCGAAGGCATCGGCCAGGGCCGCATCACCAAGAATCTGGAGGACGCCCCCATTGACGGCAGCATGCGCATCTCCGACGAGGAAGCTCTGGGTGTGATCTTCGATCTGGTGAAGTATGAGGGTTTCGTCATGGGCGGGTCTTCGGGTATCAATGTGGCGGGCGCCATCCGCCTCGCCAAGGAGATGGGGCCGGGCCATACCATCGTTACCATACTGGCCGATGACGGCAGCAAATATCAAAGCAAGATCTTCAATCCGGCCTTCCTCAAGGAGAAAAATCTCCCCATTCCTGAATGGTTAAATAATTAATTATTATAATAGGATATACAAACAACATCATGTCATATGTAAATCCTGATTCCCTGGTCTCCACTAAATGGCTGGCCGATCACTTGTCCGCCCCCGACGTGCTGATCGTGGATGCCGGCTGGTTCCTTCCCGGCGAGGAGCGGAACGGGCAGGAGGAGTATAAAAACGCCCATATCCCCGGCGCCGTCTTCTTCGATATTGACGGTTTCGCCGATACCAAAAGCGACCTCCCCCACATGCTCCCCGGACCCGATGCCTTTTCCTCCATGATGGGGCATATGGGAATCGGCACCGGCCATCGCATCGTCGTCTATGACCGTCACGGTCTGTTCAGCGCGGCACGGGTGTGGTGGACCCTGTGCACCTTCGGCCATGACGAAGTGGCTATCCTCGATGGCGGGTTTCCCAAATGGCAGCGCGAGGGACGGCCCATCTCCAACCTGCCCATCATCCCCAGGGAACGCCCCTTCAGGGCGCGACTCAACAACCTCATGGTGCGTGATCTGGCCCAGGTGCGAAAGAATATCGACACCTCCAAGGCGCAATTGCTGGATGCCCGCGGCGCCGCCCGTTTCAAGGGCGAGGCCCCGGAACCCAGGGAAGACCTGCGTTCGGGCCATATACCGGGCAGCCTCAACCTGCCCTATACGGAGTTGAGCGATCCCGAAGACGGCACCGTGCTCGACGCCGAGGCGCTGACGGCGCTCTTCGATGCGGCGGGAATCAACCGGGTGCGGCCGGTGATCACCACCTGCGGTTCGGGCATTACCGCCTGTGTGCTGGCCTTCGGCCTGCACCTTCTGGGCCACAAGGACGTGGCCGTTTATGATGGATCATGGGCGGAATGGGGGAGCCGCGACGACACCCCCATCGAGACCTAGGTGGCCATAAGATGAAGAAAGACGGAAAAAAGCAAAACAAGACCCGGCGCGATACCCGCATCGTCGGCGCCGGCCTTGATCCCGAGGCTAATTCCGGCATCATCAACCCCCCCGTCTATCACGCCTCCACTGTCCTGTTCCCCACCGTGAATGAGCTCAAGCAGGCGGTGGGCGACCCCTTCAACAGCATCTATTACGGCCGTTTCGGCACCCCCACCAGCGCCGCCTTCGAGGAGGCCGTAGCCGAGATCGAGGGCGGCGAGAAGGCCATCGCCACCAGTTCCGGGCTGGCCGCCATCGCCTGCGCCCTCACCGCCTTCCTTAAAAGCGGCGATCACCTGTTGGTGGCCGATACGGTCTATCAGCCCACGCGCAAGTTCTGCGACGGCATTCTCAAGGGCTTCGGGGTAGAGACCGAATATTACGATCCCCTGATCGGCGGCGGCATCGCCGCCCTCATACGCGACAACACCCGCGCCGTATTCATGGAATCACCGGGCTCGCTTACCTTCGAGGTCCAGGACGTGCCCGCCATCGCCGCCGCGGCGAAAGAACGGGGTGTGGTCTCCATGCTCGACAACACCTGGGGCACGCCCCTCTTCTTCCGCCCCTTCGAGCACGGCGTGGATATCGCCATCGAGGCCGCCACCAAATACATCTCCGGCCATGCCGACGTCATGCTCGGCGTCATCATCATGAACGAGGCCCATTTCAAGCGCATCAAGACCGTCACCGTGGCGCTCGGCAACAGCGCCGGACCCGACGACTGTTACCTCGGCCTGCGTGGGCTGCGCACCCTGGCGGTGCGGCTGGCGCGCCACCAGGAAACCGCACTGACCCTGGCGCGCTGGCTCGCCGAGCGGCCCCAAGTGGCCCGGGTGCTGCATCCGGCGTTGCCTGATGACCCCGGCCATGAGTTGTGGAAGCGCGACTTCACCGGCTCCTGTGGCCTGTTCGGGGTGGAGCTGCAGCCGGTGGCCGAGGAAAAGGTAACCGCCATGCTCGACGGGTTCGAGCTCTTCGGCATGGGCTTCAGCTGGGGCGGATTCGAGAGCCTGATCCTGCCCATGGAGCCCAAATACAGCCGCAGCGCCACCACCTGGGAGGGCAAGGGTCCGCTGTTGCGTATTCACGCCGGATTGGAAGACCCCGACGACCTTCTCGCCGATCTCGAAGCGGGGCTGAAGAGGTTGGCTTAAAGAGTCCTCACTTCGCCACTCGCGACGCAAAGATAGAAAGCCCGAACAGAGCCATTGCCGCCAGCACGATACTGGGGCCCGACGGCATATGGAACACAAAGGCTCCCCACAGACCGGCCCCCACCGAGACACACCCCAGCACCGTGGCCAGAACCACCATGCCCCCCGGCGTACGCACGAAAGACCGGGCGCTGGCGGCGGGAATGATGAGCAGGGAGACAAGCAGCAACAGGCCGACGATCTTTACGGCCAGCGCCACCATGAAAGCCAGCAACAACAGGAACACCAGCCGCACCCGTTCCACCGCCACCCCTTCCACCCGCGCCAGTTCGGGATGCACGGTAAGCGATAACAGTGGCCGCCAGATCATGGCCATGACGCCCAGCACCGCCGCGCCACCACCATAGATAAGCAGAATATCCTCTTGCGACACCGCCAGAATGTTGCCGAAAAGGATGGCCTCAAGGTCCAGCTGCGGATCACCCTCCATGAAGGTCACCACCACCAGACCCAGCGCCAGGGAGCCGTGGGCGAGGATTCCCAGAACCGTGTCGGTAGACAAAACGGGGCTGTCCTCGAAGGCGCTTAGAATCAGCGCCACGGCCAGCGCCACGGCAAGGACGGCGAACACCATATTGACCTCGAAGAAGAGCCCCAGAGCCACCCCGAGCAGGGCCGAATGGGCCAACGCCGCCCCGAAATAGGCCATGCGCCGCCATACCACGAAGACCCCCAGCGGCCCCGCCACCAGGGCCACGCCGAGACCACCCAGAGCCATCCGCAAGATTAAATCATCCATGATCATGGGGGGCGGCCTTTCCGGGTTCGTTTCCGGCACTGTTTTCGGAGCCGGGTGGAAGAACATCGCCATGCATGTCGTGGCTGTGGTCGTGATGGTGGGTATACACCGCCATGTCACCGGCCACCTGGGGGCCGAACAGAGCGAGATATTCGGGGTGGCGGCTTACCGCCTCGGGATGGCCGCTGCAACAGACATGGTTGTTGAGACAGACCACGCGGTCGGTGGCCGACATCACCACATGCAGGTCATGGGACACCATGAGCACGCCACAGCCGTGACGATTGCGCACCTGTGAAATAAGGCGATAGAGATCGGCCTGGCCCACCACGTCCACGCCTTGTACCGGCTCGTCAAGAACCAGCAGGTCGGGATTGCGCAACAGGGCGCGGGCGAGAAGCACCCGCCGCAACTCACCGCCCGAAAGTCCGGCCATGGGACGGTCGAGAAGGTGGGGCGCGCCCACTTCATCCAGAACCCGCCACATGGCGTCGCGGGAAGCCGGGCCGCCGAGAGCGAGAAAGTGACTCACCGGCAGGGGCAAGGCACGGTCCAGTTCCAGACGCTGCGGCATATAGCCCAGGCGCAGCCCAGGCGCGCGAAAGACGCTGCCCCGGCTGGGACGCAGCAGCCCCAGGATCACCTGTACCAGCGTCGTCTTGCCGGCGCCGTTGGGCCCGATAAGGGTAACGATCTCGCCCTCCCGCACCGCCAGGGAAACTCCGCCCAAAACCTTGTTGCCGGCGAAATCCACCGTCACCCCGTCGACCTCCACCAACAGCCGCGAGGGGGTCTCGGCTGGGGAAGGCGCCGTGAAAGGCTCAGGCGAGTCAGCAGGCGCCGCCTCGTCCCCCGCCTCGCCACCCTCCGCCTCGTCATCGGAGAGACCGGCCAGACGACAGCGCGGACAAATTCCCGACAGCTCCACCGTGCGATCCGACACCGCGAAGCCCACCTTCGAGGCTCCCTCCTCCACGGCGGCGTCGAGATCGCCGTCCATGAGCTCGAAGGCCTGGCCGCAGGATGTGCAGAGCAGAAAAGGCCCGTGGGCGGTATCACCGGGATGATCACAGCCCACATAGGCGTTCAAGGATTCGATGCGGTGGATGAGGCCCTGGGCCATGAGAAAGTCGAGAGCGCGGTAGACGGTGGGCGCGGCGGCGCGGCGTTTGGTGTGGCGCAGGGATTCCAACAGGGCATAGGCTCCCACCGGTTCGTGGCTGCGCCATATGAGCTCCAGCACATGGCGGCGGGTCTCGGTGAGGCGCGCGCCACGCTCCCGGCACAGCTCTTCGGCGCGGGCAAGGGCGGTTTCCACGCAAACCCCGTGATCATGGCCGGTCTGTGGAAAACTAGGGCGTATAGGGGTGTTTTCACTCATATGTTATAATATAACATTCTTGTTGTTATGATGTTATACTTTTTAAAGTTCTTCATAATCCCATTGAAATTCAATGGCTTATAATGAGAGTGGGTTAATCTGATCGGAGCGCCCTAACCCCCGCTTGACAGGGCGGCGGGAAAGGCCAACATGCGGGCATGAGCGAAGACAACAGCGATACAATTCTCGAGGCCATTGCCTTTGACGGCGACGGGCTGGTTCCCGCCATCGCCCAACAGGACGGCTCCGGCGAAGTACTCATGATGGCCTGGATGAACGCCGAGGCCGTGCGCGAGACCCTGGCCACGGGCGAGGTCTGTTACTGGTCGCGCTCGCGCGCATCCCTGTGGCGCAAGGGTGAAAGTTCGGGGCAGACCCAGAAACTGGTGGACATGCGCCTCGATTGCGATGGCGACACCCTGCTGTTGCTGGTGGACCAGAAAGGCGTGGCCTGCCACACCGGACGCCGCAACTGTTTCTTCCGCGCCCTGCGCGGCGGCAGGCTGGAGACCATCGCCGAGGTAGAAGTGGACCCCGAAACCCTCTATGGCGGCAAAGATTAGGCCATGGACTCATAAATGTAATGGCAATGGTATGAGCGAATTTATCCGAATACGCGGAGACAGACCGCCGGAAACCCCATGGTTTTCAAGGTCTGTGGACAATGTAGTTGGGCAAATTCGCCATACCCTGCGGGCGCTGAAACCGCGTCGACAGGCGTCGTCAACGCCCAACACCGGGGCGCCGACCCCGCTTGCGGCGCGTTTCCTAGCCTGTCTTAGCGGCTTCGAGCGCCATTGCTCATCAGATTTATGAGTCCATGGCCTAGGTGGCGAAGAATAACCCGCCCTTCTAAATCAAACCGGACGGCCATGCTGGGGACGGCTTTTTTCCTCCTGCTCTGGCCCTGGATGGCTCTCGGCCAGGAAAAAGACGGGCGCTCCCTTACTGTTTTCGCCGCCGCCAGCCTTACCGTACCGCTGCAGAAAATCGCCGACGCCTATGCCGAAACCGGCGGGGAGCAAGTCGCTCTCACCTTTGCCGCCAGTTCCATCCTGGCCCGCCAGATCGCCGCCGGCGCGCCGTGCGACCTTTTCATTTCCGCGGACGAGGCATGGATGAACCACCTCCTCAATGAGGGCCTGATCGCGCCCGAAAACCGCCGCGACCTTCTCGGCAACGCCCTGGCCCTGGTGGCGCCCGCCAATTCCGGGGCTGACTCCGGGGGCGAAGACGCCACCCCTCTCGATCTCAGCCCGCGCCCCGGCCTCGAGGAAGATATCATGACGATTCTCGGGGACGGCCGTATCGCCATGGGCGATCCGGCTTATGTGCCGGCGGGCATTTATGGCCGCGAGGCTTTGATGTCTCTGGGCGTTTGGATGAACCTGAGACACCGCCTGATCCCCGCCGCCAATGACAGGCTGGCCACGGTACTGGTGGAGCGGGGCGAGGCGCCGCTGGGCATCGTCTACGCCAGCGACGCCCGCACCAGCCGTGCCCTGCGTATTGTCGCCGCCTTCCCTCAATCCACCCATGCCCCCATCATCTACCCCCTGGGCCTGGTCGCCGACAGCGCGGCGGGGAGGAGTTTCCGGGATTTCCTGTTCTCTGAAAAAGCGGCGGCTATTTTTACGAAGTCCGGATTCCGCACAGGCGAGTTCCTCTCTGGAAACCAATAACCGGATGAGCGACACTGTTCTTGTGCGGGAGGGGAAGGTGCGGTGTTTGGTCTAAGTACTATGGAACTGGAGGCCATCCAGCTGAGTCTGCGGGTGGCCCTGTGGGGCGTGGCTTGGAGCCTGCCGCTGGCGGTGGGTGTGGCCTGGCTGTTGGCGCGTGGCCGTTTTCCGGGGAAAATCCTGCTCGACGGGCTGGTGCACCTGCCGCTGGTGCTGCCGCCGGTGGCGGTGGGCTATGTGCTGTTGGTCATGTTCGGGCGTCAGGGAGCCATCGGGGCCTGGCTCTTCGACCAGTTCCATATCCAGATCGCCTTCACCTGGCGCGGTGCCGCCATCGCCGCCGCGGTCATGGCGTTTCCGCTCATGGTGCGGGCAATCCGGCTCTCGCTGGAGGCCGTTGACCGTAAGCTCGAAGCGGCGGCCCGGACCCTGGGCGCGAGGCCGGCGGATGTGTTTCTTTCCGTCACCCTGCCCCTGATCGCGCCCGGGATCATCACCGGCGTAATCCTCGCCTTCGCCCGCTCGCTGGGGGAATTCGGGGCCACCATCACCTTCGTTTCCAACATCCCGGGACAGACCCGCACCCTGCCGCTGGCCATCTACACCCTGATCCAGGCCCCCGGCGGCGAGGAAACGGCCATGCGTCTGGTGCTGATTTCCGTGGTGGTGGCGCTGGCAGCGCTGGCGGTTTCCGAGATTCTCGCCCGCCGCGCGGCGGCCCGGCTTGAACCATGACCACGACCCCTCCCCTGCTCGAGATCGACATCAGCCACGTCACGGCCGGGCTTTCCCTGGATATCTCCCTCAATATCTCTGGGCAAAGCGCGGTTTCGGGCATTACCGCCCTGTTCGGGCGCTCAGGCGCGGGCAAGACCTCGCTGATCAATCTCATGGCCGGGCTGGCGCGCCCCGACCGCGGGCGCATTGTTCTGGGGGACCGGGTTCTCTTCGACAGCGAGCGCGGTATCGACCTGCCCCCCGAACAGCGGCGCATGGGCTATGTGTTCCAGGAGGGACGGCTGTTTCCCCATCTCAACGTGCGCGGCAATCTCGAATACGGCATGAAGCGGCGGGCGGGAAACGGCCGCGGACTTTCCTTCGACCGCGTTGCCGGGCTGCTCGATCTGGGACACCTTCTCGAGCGCCGCCCGGGCGGTCTTTCGGGCGGTGAAAAACAGCGCGTCGCCATTGGCCGCGCCCTGCTTTCCAACCCCGAGTTGTTGCTGCTGGACGAACCCCTGGCCTCTCTCGATGCCGGGCGCAAGAACGAGATTCTGCCCTTTCTCGAACGGCTGCGCGACGATCCCGGCATCCCCATGATCTATGTCAGCCACAATATGGAGGAAATTGTGCGCCTGGCCGATGTGATGGTGCTGATTTCCGAAGGCAGGGTTCTCGCCAGCGGTGACGTGGAGGAGTTGCTGAGCCGTCTCGACCTGCGCCCGCTCACCGGCCGTTTCGAGGCCGGTTCGGTGATCGCCGCCACGCTGGCCGGCCACGATGAAACCTTCGGCCTCAGCCGCCTGGCTTTTGCCGGCGGGGAATTGTTGGCGCCCAGGGTGGACCTGCCCCTGGACACCGCCCTGCGGGTGCGTATCCGCGCCCGTGACGTTACCCTGGCGACGCGCAAACCGGTGCAAATGGGCGCCCAGAACATCTATCGCGGCACCATCCTCCAGATGGAGCCGGACACCGGTTCCCGCATGGAGGTGCTGCTCGATATCGGTGTGCCTCTATGGGCAAGGCTCTCGGCGAAATCCGCCCAGGAGCTGAAACTGGCGGTGGGTATGTCCGCCTATGCCGTGGTCAAGAGCGTGGCCATTGACGGCCACAGCCTGGGCCGTCGCCGCATCACCGGCGGCGGGGCCGGCATGTGACGGAATGTCACGGGGGGGGCGGTTACTTTCAGGCATTCTTACTATGATGGAAGGGCGTAAAAAAAGTAACCTGATCCTAACTTATTCTACCTTAAATATATGGATGCCCCTCCAGGGACCGACTCACTTCGGGCGGCTGGCCACATACTCTAATCCGAAAGAAAGCCTATGACCGGCACCATACTGCTCGTGGATGACAGCAAGGTCTCGCGGATGATGGTCAAGAGGGTGATCGCCGAGATCATCCCCGAGGCCACCATTATCGAGGCCGCCGAAGGCGAGGAAGCCCTGGCGAAACTGGCCGAGAACCACATAGACGCGGCCATTCTTGATTTCCACATGCCGGGCATGGACGGGATGATGCTGGCGGAAAAAATGAAGGGAACCAACCCTTCCCTGCGCATTACCATGCTGACGGCCAATATCCAGAAGGAAATAGCCAGCCGTGCGGAGGCTCTGGGGATCGGCTATATCGCCAAGCCCGCGGACAAGGAAAAACTGGGACCGTTTCTTAAGCCATGAGTCCGAAAATCTCCGAGATTGAACATGATGCCCTGACTGAGATCATCAATATGGCCGTGGGCCGTTCGGCGGGCGCGCTCAATGAAATGGTGGGCCAGGAGGTCACCCTCTCGGTACCCCGGATAAAGATCTTGGGCGAAAGCGAGATTGCCACCGAGGCCGAAAATATGCTGGCCCCGCCGCTGACGCTGGTGCAACAGGATTTCGGCGGCGCGATTTCCGGTCTCTCCTGCCTCGCCTTTCCGGAGGGCAACAGCCTCGAGCTGGTGCGCCTGATTCTGGGTGAGGAAATATCGCCCAATGAAATCGTCGATCTTGAACAGGAAGCGCTTCAGGAGGTGGGAAATCTGGTCATCAATTCCTTCCTCGGGACCCTGGCTAACGAATTTGGTGTGTCCATTTCCTCCGACCTGCCCTCTTTCCGGAAAAAAGCCTCCATCGAGAATGTTTTCGGGAAAAGCGAGGAGGGCAAAGGCATCATCCTTTTTATCCATGTGGATTTCACCCTGAAGCAGGAAAATATCAGCGGCTATCTCATACTTACCGTTTCTGTGGCCACCATGTCGGCGCTGGTGGAACTGGTGAAAAAATACGTCGCCCTCATGACCTGACGGCATTTTATCCGTCCTGATGGTGGAAAAGCTTGAAAATGACAGATTCCTGTCCCTTTCCCATGGACCTGCCCCCCCTTGTCAACGAGATGGCCACGGGGATTGTGCTGCTCGACCATCAGGGACGGCTGATCTTCGCCAATGACTGGTTCCTGAACACCACCGGGATCGGCTGCAAAGAGGCGGAGAACCACACCCTTGAGAAGTTGTTCCCGGAATTAAAAAAAAGCCGGATACTCACGGCCATTTCCGAGGCCGTCGATGGCCACCGCGCCACGATATTGTCATCAAAACTTTCCGGAACCCTGTTTCCGTTCAAGACACCAGGCCACCGCAACATGGTGCAACGTATTTTCGTCAAGCCCTATGACCTTAAAGAAGGCAATACGGGCTGTTTCATCCAGATCAGCGATGAAACGGTCAAGGCCGAACAGGAAGAACTGCTTAAGGAAAAAACCCGCTCCATCGAAATGCTGCATAACGTGGCCACCACGGCCAATACCGCCGAAAGCACGGAAGAAGCCATGCAGGCGGCCTTGCGCTACGTATGCAACCTCATGAAATGGCCGGTGGGGCATATCTATGAGCGCTCGGATGATGACCCGGACCTGCTTGTTCCCACTAAAATCTGGCATCTCGCGGACCCGAAAAAATTCGCCACCTTCCGCAAGGTCACCGAAAAAACCTCCCTTAAACGCGGCCACGGCCTGCCGGGGCGGGTGTTCGAGAGCCAACAGCACATATGGATTGCCGATGTCACCAAGGATGCCAATTTTCCCCGGGCCAAACAGGCAAAAAACATCGGTGTCAAGGCCGGGCTCGCGCTCCCGATTATGGTGGAGGGCGAGGTGGGGGCGGTGCTGGAATTCTTCACCCCGAAAGCCGTGGAGCCCGACGAGACTCTTCTCAAGACCCTGGATCAGGTGGGCCTCCAGATCGGCCGCATGATCGAACGCGAAAGAGCCACTGCGATCATTCGTGCCGCCGAGGAACAGAACCGGCTGTTGTTGGCCGCCGCCGAGGAAGGCATTTACGGCCTTGATCTGGAAGGCAGGACCATCTTCGCCAATCCCGCCGCCTGCGAGATGCTGGGCTATAGCGAAGAGGAACTGATCGGCCAGCCCATGCACACTCTGGTGAACTATACATCTCCCGACGGCAGGCCTTATCCTCGCGAGGAGTGCGCCATGTTTACGCCTGTAGCGGGGGAAGTGGGGGCCAGGGAGGACAAGGTGCTATGGCGCAGGGACGGTGCCTCGTTTCCAATTGAATACACCAGTACATCGGTCAGAAAAGACGGCGAGCTGAGCGGGGTGGTGGTGACGTTTCACGACATCACCGAACGCAAGAACGCGGAAGCCGAGATCACATCCCTGGCCCGTTTTCCCCAGGAGAGTCCCAACCCCATACTGCGCGTGGACAAGGACGGAAAGATTATTTACGCCAACGGTGCGGCCGGTATCTTCGCCACCGAGAAGGCACGGGAAGATTCCCGATGCGATCCCGGCGGATGGAACAAACTGTTGGTGCTGACAAGGGACCGCAAAGCCGCCACCAATGTTGAGGTGGCTTGCGGCAGCCGGGTGTTTTCTTTCGTGGTCTCGCCCAGCGAAACTTCCGATGACATAAATCTCTATGGGCTGGATGTTACCCAACGCAAGCAAGCGGAAATAAAGCTCAAGGCGTTGAAGATCGAGGCCGAGAACGCCAATCACGCCAAGTCCCAGTTCTTGTCGAGCATGAGCCATGAACTGCGTACGCCGCTCAATTCCATCCTCGGCTTTTCGCAAATTCTTGTCACCGACAGGGAAGCGCCCCTGAACCAGGACCAAAGCGAATCCGTGGACCAGATCATGGCATCGGGCAAACATCTTCTCGATCTCATCAATGACGTGCTCGATCTCTCCAGGATCGAAAGCAAGAAGATAGAATTGTCCATCGAAGACGTGGATATCAGCCAGTTGGTGGATGAAACCGCCGGCCTGATCCAGGCTCAGGCCGAAAATTCCGGCATCGCCGTTCACCGCGAGACCACGGGGCAGGCGATTCCCTTCCTCAAGGCCGACTACACTAAACTCAAACAGGTGCTGCTCAACCTCCTCTCCAACGCCATCAAATACAACCACGAAGGCGGCCAGGTGACTCTAGTTCCGGAACGGCGCGAGGACGGGAAAATCCGCATTAATGTGAGCGACACCGGCGACGGCATCGCGCAAGACCAACTGCCCGGCCTGTTCGAGCCCTTTAACCGGTTAGGCCGCGAAAGCAGCGCCATCGAGGGCACCGGTATCGGGCTCACCATCACCAAGAGGCTGGTGGAAGCCATGAAAGGCGAGATCGGCGTCGACAGCGTGCCCGGCGAAGGCTCCAATTTCTGGGTGGAATTCGATGAAGGGGAAGCCCTGGAACAGGAACTCGATGCGGTTCTGGATCAGATTGAATGCACCCCCGCCGACGTGACCGCGCAGGAGAAACGGATCAAGGTGCTTTACGTGGAGGATAACCCCGCCAACATGAGATTCGTGCGCAAGGTGATCTCCCGCCTGCCCCAATTTGACCTGCTGGAGGCGACCACGGCGGAAGATGGGCTGGAGGCCGCCTTTTCGCAAAATCCCGACATTATCCTCATGGACATCAACCTCCCCGGCACCGACGGGTTCCAGGTCCTCGAAGTGCTTCAGGAGCAGGACCTGACCGACCATATGCAGGTCATCGCCCTTTCCGCCAACGCCATGAAGGCCGATATCAAAAAGGGACTGGATGCCGGTTTTGACGATTACCTCACCAAGCCGGTGAATGTTGATAAATTGGTGGAAGTCCTGGAAAAAGCAGCGGCGATATAATGACTGAGCTCTCCGAAGATCATTTCGAAGCCCATATTCTGATCGTCGATGACAAGCGCGCCAATGTGATGCTGCTTGCGAAAATGCTGGAAAAGGCCGGCTACCGGAACGTGGAGTCCACCACCG
The DNA here is from genome assembly GCA_016776635.1 of Alphaproteobacteria bacterium. Classification (GTDB taxonomy): domain Bacteria; phylum Pseudomonadota; class Alphaproteobacteria; order UBA11136; family UBA11136; genus UBA11136. The sequence goes on along the minus strand of JADHSZ010000002.1, from coordinate 42,316 downwards.
AACCCCGCGACGTCAAGGCCATGTACCAGGCCACCCGCCACGACCTGATCCTGCTCGACATCCAGATGCCGGAGCTCGACGGCTTCGCCGTGATGGCACAGCTGGACGAAATCAAGGGCGACGATTACCTGCCCATTATCGTCCTCACCGCGGCCCAGGACACCGACACCCGCCACCGCTCGCTACAGGCCGGAGCCAAGGATTTCCTCACCAAGCCCTTCGATACCATCGAGGCTCTGAACCGCATTCGCAACCTTCTCGAAGTGCGGTTGCTCCACAACCAGGTCCGCGATTACAGCGAAGTCCTGGAGGATAAGGTACGGGAACGCACCAGGGAGCTTGAGGAAACCCGTCTCGATATCATCCGCCGCCTCGGCCGTGCCGCCGAATACCGCGACAACGAAACCGGCATGCATGTGATCCGCATGAGCAAATTCAGCGAGCTTCTGGCCCGCGAGGTGGGAATGAGCGAATCCGACTGCCACGGCCTGCTCACCGCCGCCCCCATGCACGATGTCGGCAAGATCGGCATCCCCGACACCATCCTGCTCAAGGACGGCCCCCTGGAACCGGAGGAATGGGAGATCATGAAGACCCATGCCGCCATCGGCGCGGAACTTCTCGACGGTTATGACCACGGCGTGCTGGCCCTGGCCCGCGAACTGGCCCTGACCCATCACGAGAAATGGGACGGCAGCGGCTATCCTGAAGGACTCAAGGGCGAGGAAATCCCTCTCGAAACCCGTATTCTCACCATTTGCGACGTGTTCGACGCCCTGACCTCGGACCGGCCCTACAAGAAAGCCTGGTCGGTGGAGGACGCAGTAGCCGAGATCGAAAAATGCGCGGACAGCCATTTCGACCCCGATCTGGTGCCCCTGTTCATGAAAATCCTGCCCCAGATCATCGAAATCCGTGAGGAATTCCACGACTAGAGTGAACCAGGGCAGGGCAATCACTCTGACGAGAGCCATCCCCGGCCGCCGTCCGTAAACCCCACCGGCCTCCTCGGTATCTTCTTCTGTTTTTCTCGCCACGGCCCGAGCCCGGACAACCGTTGCACTCTCTCCACTTCACTATTTTTAATTTTTTCAGTTTAAAAGTAGCCTTGTTTTCGGTTGCTCGAAAATCGTGCCTGGCTATAAGTTGAGGCGCGGTGCCCCGGGAACACTTATCTCAAAACAGCAGGAAATCCAGCGATTCCGGTAAACAACCGGGACGAAAAAGGGCGGCGCATATAGCGGGGAAAGGCCCATTATCAAGAGGAGGGAACAGGCAGGATGTCATCTACAGACTCCACGGCCGGCGACGAATTAATAAAATGCAAGGATGAGCTCAAGCGCTTCCGGAGCTGGTTCGAATCGGCCATGATGATGGTGGACCATGTCCCCCAGAACGTTCTCTGGTGTAATGCCCAGGACGGGTTCACTTTCAGCTACGTCAATCTGGCAACCAAGGAATCGCTGAAGATGCTGGAGGCTCACCTCCCCTGCACCGCCGAAGAGGTGGTCGGCAAGGGGATCGAGGTTTTCTTCCATGGCGGCCCCGCCGCGGCGCCCGACATCACCAACCCGGATAATTTCCCTCATCGCGCCAGGCTAGAGCTCGGTGATGAATTCATCGATATCCGCATTGACGCCATCAAGGACAAGGATGACGCTTACTCCGGCGCCATGGTCTCCTTCGTCGTCGTCACCCAACAGGTCATGCTGGCGCGGAACTTCGAAACCAAGATTAAATCCGTGGTGGAATCCCTGGCCCAGATGTCGTCGCAGGTGGAGACCGGTGCCCGTGGCATGTCATCCTCCGCCGATGAGACCAATACCCAGGCCGCCGCCGTGTCCGCGGCCTCCGACGAAGCCACCACCAGCGTCCAGACCGTGGCCGCCGCCGCGGAAGAGCTTTCCACCTCCATCAATGAGATCAGCCGCCAAGCCGAATCCTCAAATGAGACCGCCCAGAATGCCGCGGCCGAGGCCACGCGCACCAATGCCAGCGTCGGAGAGCTGGCCGAGGCAGCGGGCAAGATCGGCGAGGTGGTGAAACTGATTAGCGACATCGCCTCTCAAACCAACCTTCTGGCCTTGAACGCCACCATTGAGGCGGCGCGCGCCGGCGACGCCGGCAAGGGATTCGCGGTGGTGGCCAACGAGGTCAAGAGTCTGGCCAACCAGACCGCCAAGGCCACCGACGAGATCGGTGTCCAAATCGGCGAGATTCAGAATGCCACCACTGAATCCGTGGCGGCTATCAAGGGGATCGGCGGCACCATCGAATCCATCAGCGAAACGGCCACCGCCATCTCCGCCGCCGTGGAAGAGCAATCCTCTGCGACCCAGGAAATCGCCGGCACTATCCAGCAAACCTCCGCCGCCGCCCAGGAAGTGTCGTCGCGAATCGGCGATGTGACGCGGACGGCGGAAGAATCCGGCGCCGCCGCCTCACAACTTCTAGCCGCGGCTCAGGAACTCTCCCACCAATCGTCCTCCCTGGGAACGGAAGTAGACGACTTCCTTCAACATCTCGAAGAAGCGTAATCCCGCACAGTCCCGAGCCATGCGGACAATACAAAGGGACCGCGCGGCAACGGCCCCTTTGCTAAACTGGCGCGCCCTGCAGGATTCGAACCTGCGACCTACGGCTTAGAAGGCCGTCGCTCTATCCAACTGAGCTAAGGGCGCCCGATATGGTAAATCGCTCCGTCTCCGCGGGTTTTCGGCCATTCAGCGCACACGGTTATAACTGAAATTATCGGAATAGCTCTTGATCCGGGGACGCGGTTTATGGGGCTCCTCCACCACATAGCTGAGGTGATAGCGGGTGGCGTAGGCCACCGCGTCCTCGCGGCTGTCGAATCTGAGACATACCTGTTGGCTGGTATCGCTCGAACCGGTCCAGCCCATCAGCGGGTCGAGAACCTTGCGGCCGGGACGGCGCGACTCCAGCACCCAGTCCTGGCTATGGGCGCGGCCCGACTGGGTTGGGGTCTTCCCCGGCTGATAGATACGAACGTCCATGATCACTCCCCCGAACGGGACATGGGGCGGGAAACTGGTCGGGGTGAGAGGATTTGAACCTCCGGCCCCCTGCTCCCAAAGCAGGTGCGCTACCAGGCTGCGCTACACCCCGTGCTTCGGGAAACCTAGGGTTTTTGGGCAAAATAGGCAAGCGTCGAAAAAACCCCAAGACGGCAAAAACCGCCGCACATGGCATGGCGATTGCGACGTCAGTGCCTACAGGGAGGGGTAACTCCATTGGACACGCATGTAGGAGGTCCAAATGTTACGCCTTTTGAGTCTTTTCGCGGCCACCATGATGGCCTTCACCGTCTCCGCCGCGGCCGAAGAAAACAGCTGCTCCCCAAGGCTCGACGCCCTGGCGCAGCTTGAAGGAAAATACGCCGAACAGCCGGTGGCGCTCGGCCTTTCCGAAAACGGCCGCATCATCGAGGTTTTGTCGTCCCAGGACGGGGCGACCTGGACCATCATGATGACTTTGCCCAACGGCATCAGCTGTTATCTGGCCTCGGGCGAAGGCTGGGCGAGCCTGCCCCATTCCGTGGCCCTGGGATCGGGCATCTAACCCGATTCCAGAACACACACGGCCCCGGAATCAGGTGGAAACCCACTGGCAGCCCAGTGGGAACAGGGTTCGGTTCGGCAACGGTCGCGGATGATAAAATGTAAGGTTTTCCCGCGGTTATGGATGATCCTTTTCTGCTTAAGCCGATACCGCCAGGCGACGCTGCCCAGCCTCGCAAACCCGCCCCGCACAGGCATGCCGCCGACCATCACGGCCGCGGAGAGAGCGCCGTGAATGCCAGCGCCTTCGCCCAGCTTCTGCCCGGCCAGGAAAAGACCATCAGTCCCCATCTGATCCGCCGCTCGGGACTCTCGGTTTCGCCAAAGGTTCATCTTCCCGGCTCCCTCCACATGGTGGCGGAGCAGGCCGCCGGCATTTCCCTCAGGCAAAAGCGGGGGCGGCTGTTCCAGACCGCGCCGAGATCACTGTCTCCCCTGCCCCCATTGGTATCCCTCGATACGGCGGCGGGCTCCCCGCGCCGGGGATTCAGGACAGCCACGGCGGAACAGGCGGCAAACCGGCAATTTTTGCCGGATTTGCTCTATGTGGGCATTTTTTACCCGGTCATTCTTGCCTACCGCTTTCTTTCCCGGCGCTTTACCCCGAAAAATGATCGCAGAAATGACCGGGAAAATATCGGCCTGCAGGAAGACCCCTCCCACTACGTGGAGCCCTGCCCCCGGTCATTCGGCGGCGGCTTGAAGAAGCGGATGCACGATTATATCCCCGGCCACGATCCCTAGGCCCCGCGCGGTGCCGCCGGAAAGCTCAAGAACGCCCCGTGCCGCGCCACCCGAAGATATGGGCCGCCGGGAATAGGGCATGGCGGCGTGTTCGATGCGGAGTATGCGTCCCTCCTTGTCGAAAAACAGCATGTCCAGGGGCACCATGGTGTTCTCCATCCACATGGTGCGCCGGGCCTCACCCTCGTAGAGAAACAGCATGCCCGCGTCATCGCCCAGCCTTTCCCGGAACATCAATCCGCGCGCGCGCTGGCGCGCCGTCAGCGCCAGTTCCACCGTAAAAGAATGAGTGCGCCCGCCGCCATCAATCCCGCCGCCGTCGATACCGAGCCTTGAGGTTTCAAAGACAACCGGATCGGAGGTCTTACCGGGGGCTTCGCCGGGATCATCGGCAACGGCCGGGAACGCCGCCGCGAGAAGCAGGAAAAAAGGAAACAGGAAGGAAAACAACCAGCGTTCCATGGTCCATATTTATCCGGACCGTGGACCCGCATCAACCGTCCCAAATTTGTTATCAGATTCATGATCGGATTCGGGGCAGGACGTCATGGGCGTTGCAATCGCGTGGCGGCGGGTCTAGCTTTTTCCCCGGCCCTATCGGCATAAGCCATGGCGGCAAAGGAGCCCGGGATTATGTACAAGACCATTTTGGTGCATATGGCCAACGACGAAGGCCATATGACCCGCTTTAACATGGCCCTGGAAATGGCCAAGGCCTACCAGGCCCACCTTATCGCCCTCTATAACGCCTCACCGGTCAGCATGCCCCAGGCCGGGCGCGGCGCATCCATCGGCTATCTCGCCGAAGCCACCCAGATTGCCCGCGAAAAGGCCGTAAGCATCAAGGCCGAGGTAGAGGAAGCCTGCGCCCAGGCGGGCATTCCCGTGGAATGGCGCATGGGCGAAGGCGACCATATCAAAGTACTGAGCCACCATGCCCTGGCCGTGGACCTGGTCATCGTCAGCCACGCCAAGGCCGACGAGAGGGAGGACCGCGTTACCTTCCACATCCCCGAGAACATGGTGCTCTATTCGGGATGCCCGGTCCTGGTGATCCCCCACAAGTGCAAGGTTTTGATGCCCGGCAGCCATATTATGATCTCCTGGAAGGGATGCCGGGAATCCCTACAGGCCGTGCGCGACGCCATGCCGCTGCTGAAAATTGCCGAGAAAGTGACCATGTTTACCGTCGTCAAAACCTCACGAGACAGTGTGGAGGAACAGAAATTCGTTGATTTTCTGTCCCGTCATGATGTCCTGGTGGATGTGGTGACGGACGAATCAGGCACCGGGAATGTGGGTGAGAGCATCCTTGCCAACGCCAAGAACCTCAATGCCGATCTCATTATCATGGGGGCCTACGGCCATTCCAAGATCCGTGAAATGGTGATAGGCAGCGTCACCAAATACGTCACCGCCAACATGACCATCCCGGTACTTCTCGCTCACTGACACCGCGGACAGTTTCGCGGGAGCGGGTTCCGGCCGTGAACCTATTCCCCTACTAGAAAAAGACCTGTGTCACCACCATGAAGGCGGGCGCCAGGAACACCAGCGACCAGCCCATATAGCCGAAGAAGCTGGGCATGGCGATGCCCCGCTCCTCGGCGATGGCGCGCACCATGAAATTGGGCGCGTTGCCGATATAGGTCATGGCTCCCATAAAAACCGCGCCGCAGGATATGGCCACCAGGGTTGCCGATAACGGTCCCATCAGGGTTTCGGCGTCACCCCCGGCGGTGTTGAAAAACACCAGATAGGTGGGGGCGTTGTCGAGGAAGCTGGAAAGCAGGCCGGTGACCCAGAAATACATGGCGTTCACCGGCTCGCCATTCTCGCTCACCAGATCAACCACCGCCGCCAGGGCGCCCTCGCCGCCCGCCTTGAGGATGGCAATGGCGGGAATGATGGTGATGAAAATGCCCGCGAACAGCTTCGCCACTTCCATCATGGGGAACCAGCTGAAGGCGTTGGCCTGGCGCTCTTTATCTCTGGTCGCCGTCAGGGAAGCGAAAACCAGTCCCAGCAACAGCAGATCGCGAACGATATTCTGAAGCTGTACCGGAACGTGATTAACGGTAAAGCTGATCCCGGGCATCCAGAACCCGCTGAGCAGCACGGCCAAAATCACGCCGGTGAGGAGAAGGATATTCACCCAGCCCTCGATGCTCAGGGGCACCATTTCGCTCTCTTCCGGGGGGCGCGACTCCACTTCCATGCGGAAAAAATAGCTGTCGAGAAGGAAAAACACGGCCAACAGAATTCCCACCACCAGCGCCATGGGTAAAAACAGGTTCACCATGGGCCAGAAGAAATCCACGCCCTTGAGAAACCCGAGAAACAGGGGGGGGTCGCCCAGCGGCGTCAGCGAGCCGCCCACATTGGCCACCAGAAAAATAAAAAAGACGAGCACATGCACGTTGTGACGGCGCCATATATTGGCCTCGATCAAGGGCCGGATCAACAGCATGGCGGCCCCGGTGGTGCCCATAAAACTGGCCACGATTGTGCCGATGAGCAGAAGCATGGTGTTCACGCCCGGCGAACTCCACACGGTGCCCCTCAGACGCACCCCGCCCGCCACCGTATAGAGAGCCAGAAGAAGAATGATAAAGGGGATGTAATCCAGCAGGGCGATATGCGCCAGTTCGTAGATGGCGGTTTGGGCGCCGAACACGAGAGTACAGGGAATAAGAAAGGCCAGCGCCCAGAAGGCGGAAACTTTGCCGAAATGAGCGTGCCAAAAATTCGGCGCCATCAGCGGCACCACGGCAATGGACAACAGCATGCCCATGAAGGGAACCGCCCACATCAAGCCGAGCCCCGACCCCTCGAGATGAGGCGCGGCGGAGGGCACGGCCTCGGCCCATGCCGGGGCGCTTCCGGCCACAAGGAAAAGGGCAAGCAGGACAAGGAAAGAGCCGGAGGAGAAAATGAATCTCATCAAAACGCTGTTACCTGAGGGCCGTTACCTGGGGGACTGTTACCTGGGGGGACAGAATTACCTCCCAACGCCGGTGGGGGGGCCGGAGGCTGGGGCAGGCCCAGAGTGAACACAGTATGACCCATGAGCCAGAGACCGCCAAGACCAAGGGGCTTTCCCGGACGGAAATAGTGTCGGGGTTGTTATTCGCCGGGGGCGAAGACAACGGTAAAAACCCTCTCTCCCGGCGCATCACCGGCATCCCATGGCCGCAGATAATGAAAAACAATGCGGCTGGTACGGGGAACAATAAAGGCGCCGTGACGCGCCCGGAAGGTCCAGACCTCCTTGCCCGGCGTCCCGGCGGCGGTGCTTTCCGGCGGCAAATACCGGTGCAGAACGGCCTCCAAAAGGATCTCGTCGAGAGATTCCAGAAACCAGGAATATCCCGTGCTGGGATTGGAGTGCAGGGTGATGGTGAAGGTGGGCAGGGTTTGGCGCACCAAAATGGTCGCATCTTTTTCCGCCGCCATGGCAACGGAAGGCGAGATCAGGAACGCGGCCAGGATCGAGGCTGCGGCAAAACCGCGCAAGCAGCCGAAAATGCGGGCAACAGGCAGGGAAGGATTCTTCCGTTTCATAACGGCTCACCATAGCAGAACACGCACCGCAACAGCCAGCCGCCACCCCCTCACGACGCGGACCGCTATCTCGGGGAGAAAACCTTATGAATCTTGCTGTTGATGGCGTCCCTTCCCTGCTTTAGTATCCTTGTAGAATACGTCTTATAGGGGAAGGACAAGATATGATCCGCGCGCTTCAAATCGAACCCGTGAAATGCACGGGATGTCTCCAGTGCGAGATGGCCTGTTCCTACGAAAAGGAGGGGGTCTTCAACCCCGCCAAATCACGGATCAAGGTCTTTAATTTCCATGAAGAAGGCCGCATGGTGCCCTATACCTGCACCCAGTGTGCCGAGGCCTGGTGCCTCCATGCCTGTCCCGTGGACGCTATCCGCCTCGATGCCGAGACCGGCGCCAAAATAGTGGTGGATGTTCTCTGCGTCGGCTGCAAGGTCTGCACCATCGCTTGTCCCTTCGGCACCATAAACTACAATGCATCCGCCGGCGTCGTCGTCAAATGCGACCTCTGCGACGGCGATCCCGAATGCGCCAAGGCCTGCCCCACCGAGGCTATCACCTATGTGGACGCCGACTGGACGGGGCTCGAACGCATGCGCGACTGGGCCGACAAAACCGCTAACGAACAGCCGCAGGCTTAGGGAGGACAAGGACATGGGATGGCATGGAAAAATTCTTCGCGTTGATCTCTCCAAGGGCACGTGCAAGGCGGAAGACCTCAACCAGGAATGGGCGCGGAACTATCTCGGCCAGCGTGGTCTGGCGACCAAATACCTGTGCGAGGAAACCGACCCCAAGGTGGACCCACTGTCGCCGGACAACAAACTGATCTTCGCCACCGGGCCGCTCACCGGCTCCATGGCGTCCACCGGCGGGCGTTATTCGGTCATCACCAAGGGGCCGCTGACGAACTGCATCGCCTGTTCCAATTCCGGCGGCTATTGGGGCGCGGAACTGAAATTCGCCGGCTGGGACATGGTCATCCTCGAGGGTAAGTCGAAAAAACCGGTCTATCTCTTCATCAGCGACGATGAAGCGACGCTGATGCCCGCCGATGATCTGTGGGGCAAGTCGGTATGGGAGACCGAACCCACCATCAAGGCCCGGCTTCAGGACCCACAGATCAGAGTCACCTCCATCGGCCGCGCCGGCGAAAACGGCGTGCTCTATGCCGGCATCATCAACGACCTGCACCGCGCCGCCGGACGTTCCGGCGTCGGCGCCGTCATGGGCTCGAAAAATCTCAAGGCCATCGCCGTGCGCGGCACCAAGGGCGACAAGCCCCACGATCCCAAAGCCTTCATGGAGGCCACGGTGGCGGGCAAAAAGGTGCTGGCGGAAAACGCCGTCACCGGACAGGGACTGCCCACTTACGGTACCCAGGTATTGATGAACGTAATCAACGAAATCGGCGCCATGCCCACCCGCAACTGGCGCGAAGTGCAGTTTGATGGCGCCGCCGCCATCTCCGGCGAGGCCATGCATGAGCCCCGCAAAAGCGACGGCAAGGCCAATCTCGTCACCAACCAGGCCTGTTTCGGCTGCACCATCGCCTGTGGACGCATCTCCAAGATCGACGAGGAACACTTCACCGTGAAAACCAAGCCCGAGTATTGGCACGCCTCGGGCGGGGTTGAATACGAGGCCGCGTGGGCGCTTGGTTCGGATACCGGCATCGACGACCTGGAAGCTCTCACTTACGCCAACTACCTCTGCAACGAGGACGGCTTCGATCCCATTTCCTTCGGCGCCACCGTGGCCGCCGCCATGGAACTTTATGAAATGGGCGCCATTACGGATAAGGATACGGGCGGGATCGAACTTAAATTCGGTTCGGTCGAGGCGCTCACCACCCTGACCGAACTGACCGCCAAGGGCGAAGGTTTCGGCAAGGAAATCGGCTTGGGGTCGAAACGGCTATGCGAAAAATACGGCCATCCCGACCTCTCCATGACGGTCAAGGGCCAGGAATTCCCGGCCTATGACGCCCGCGGCATCCAGGGCATGGGGCTCACCTACGCCACCAGCAACCGCGGCGCCTGCCACCTGCGCAGCTATACCGTGGCCTCGGAAGTCATGGGTATTCCGGAAAAGACCGACCCCCTGGTGACCGATGGCAAGGCGGGGCTGGTCATGGCCTTCCAGGACGCCACCGCGGTGGTGGACAGTTCCGGGCTGTGCGTGTTCGTCACCTTCGCCTGGTCCATGGAGGACATCGCGCCCCAGATTCAGGCCGCCTGCGAGGGCGACTGGTCGGTGGAAAACCTGCTACTCACGGGCGAACGCATCTGGAACCTGGAGCGCAAGTACAACCTCTCCGCCGGCATGACCGCCAAGGACGACACCCTGCCCAAGCGCTTGCTCAAAGAGGCCGCCAAGACCGGGCCGGCCAAGGGCAAGGTCAACGATCTCGGCAAGATGCTGCCGGAATACTACGAGTTGCGGGGGTGGACGACGGAGGGAGTTCCCACCAACGAAACCCTGGACCGGCTTGCTCTTTAAGAGCGGGTCAGGATCGATCGGCATCATTCGGCCCGTCCCCGCGCCCTTGCCGCGCCCGGGGGCGGGCCTCGTTTCATAAATTCGTTGGAGGCTGGCTATGAAACACGTAATCCTCGGAGCCGGGCCAGGCGGGGTCATCGCCGCCGAGACACTGAGCAAACAAGGCCATGGCGGCGCCATCACCCTGGTTGGGGACGAGCCCGAACCGCCCTATTCGCGCATGGCCATTCCCTATCTGCTCTCGGATATTATCGACGAATCCGGAACCTATCTGAGGAAGAACCCGGATCATTACGAGAAGCTCGGCATCGACCGTCTGCAGGCTCGCGCCAGCGGAATCGACACCAAGAAAGGCCGCGTCGCCCTCGATAACGGCAAGGAACTGCCCTACGACCGCCTGCTCATCGCCACCGGCTCCTCCGCCACCACGCCGCCCATAGAAGGACTGGACGGACCCGGCGTCCACCATTGCTGGACCCTGGAAGACACCCGCCACATCCTGAAATCCATCGAGCCCGGCTCGGAAGTGCTGTTGATGGGCGCGGGCTTCGTCGCCTGCATCATCCTCAACGGACTGGTCAAGCGCGGCGCCAAGGTCACCGCCATCGTGCGCGGCCCGCGCATGGTGCGAAGCATGATGACGGAAACCGCCGGAGGCATGATCAAACGCTGGTGCGGAGAGAAGGGCATCCGGGTGCTGACCGAGACCAACGCCACCAGGGTCACCCATGATGGTGGCCTCAAGGTGGACCTCGATAACAGCGAAACCATGAACCCGGCGCTGATTATCGTCGCCGTCGGGGTCAAGCCGAATATGGATTTCATCGACGGCAGCGGCATCGAAACCGATTACGGCATCCTCGTCGATAACCACATGCAGACCAATATCGAAGGCATCTTCGCCACCGGTGACGTGGCCCAGGGCCTTGATTTCTCCAGCGGCGGACGTTCGGTTCACGCCATCCAGCCAACGGCCTCCGAACACGGCCGCATCGCCGCCCTCAACATGGCCGGAGTTCCCGCCACCTATAAGGGCAGTCTGTTGATGAACGTGCTCGACACCGTGGGCCTGATCGCAACCTCCTTCGGCCAGTGGCAGGGTGCGAAAGGCGGCGACCACGCCGAGGCTGTGGACGAGGACCATTACAAATACCTGCGTCTGGAATTCGAGGAAGACCGTCTGGTCGGCGCCTGCAGCGTCGGCATAACCCAGCATGTGGGAGCCGTGCGCGGCCTGATCCAGAGCCGCACCAGGCTCGGCCACTGGAAAAAGAGGCTGGTCCAGGATCCGACGCGGTTCATGGAGGCCTATCTGGGATCGACCCAGCCGGTGGGGTAGCTCCGTGCCCCCCCGGTGGTGGTGATAGCGGCCCGGCCCCTGTTTTCCATGATGTCATGAAAATCACCCTCAAGCTTTTCGCCCTTCTCGGCCGTTATCTCCCCAAGGACGCCACCGGGAACGAGGCCGTTCTCGACCTGGCGGAAGGAACCACGGCGGGGGAAGCCCTCCACCATGTGGGAGTCCCCGGCGACCTGGCTCATCTTGTGCTCGTCAACGGGGTCTATCTGGCCCCCAGCGAACGTTCGGGGAAAGTTTTGACCGAGGGTGATGCGCTGGCGGCATGGCCGCCCGTGGCTGGCGGATGAGCGAAGACCCTTTCACGCTCGTGCGTGAGATGGGCGTCACCACCTGCGACGACTTCCTGCGCCTGATTCCCGCCGCCGCCCGTGCCGCTGTGGGAGATGCGCCCATGACCATCTCGGAAAACAGCGCCACCCTCGGCGAGGGAGAAAAACGAGTGGAAATCACCCTCGTGGAGATGGCGGAGAAACGGCTTGGCGCCTTCCGCCTGCCCCGGATCGAGGCATCCTTCGCCTTTTACGGCTACAGCGATGAAGAACGTATCGCCTTCCTTGAGCGTTTCGACCGGGTGACTCAGCGCGGCGGCGGCTAGAGCCCCAGGATTCTAGGGCCCTAGGGAAAAATATCCCCTAAAAATTCAATCACCACCCGCGGCGCGGCAAAGTCGTAAAGATTATTATGACCGGCGCCTTCGATGACGCGCATTTCGCCGGGCTCGGGGGACAGAGCGGCGGCCTCGGCAAGCCTGCGGGCATTGGAAAGGGGCACGATGCGGTCCCTTTCGCCGTGAATGATCAACAGCGGCGCGGCGATGGCGGCGATCTTGGAGAGTGAATCATAGTGGTCGCGCATGAGCCAGCGCATTGGAATCCAGGGATAGTGAAAAACCGCCATGTCCTCCAACGAGGTGAAGGGCGATTCCAGCACCACCGCGCCCACAGGGCTTCCCCCATGCGCTTGGGCCCGGGCCAGTTCCACGGCCACCCCTGAACCGATTGATTCGCCGTAGAGAACCCAGCGGCTCGGGGGAATCCCCTCTGCTCCGAGGAAGGCCAGCGCCGCGCGGCCATCGGCATAGAGCCCCTCCTCCGAGGGGGAGCCCCCATTGCCGCTATAGCCGCGCCAGCTCAGCAACAGAACTCCGTATCCGGCATCGAGATAAGGCCGGATCTTGGAACCGCGATAGCCGATATGCCCGGCATTGCCGTGAAAATAGACCACCACCGGCGCGTCTGGTTCTTGCGGCGCGCGGTACCAGGCCAGAAGCTCAAGACCGTCGGCGCTTTCCAGGGCCTGCACGGTCATCTCGGGCACCCCATGGTCCGCCGGTTGGGGCCGGTGGGAGGAAGGGAAATAAATGAGACTGCGCTGGAACAGGAACAACAGCGCCACAATCACCCCATAGGCGATGAGGACGGCGGAAAAACCTGAACTCATCCTGCTAGCCATGCCCTGCCCGTGACGAAATGTGGATGGTCGAACGATTCACATCTGCCGGGGCGGGCTTATTCTTCCTGGTCCTCGCCGTTGCCGCCCTGCGCTCCGTCGTCAGAGCCATCACCAGAATCCTTATCATCGGAATCCCCATCACCATCGTCTGACCCGCCTTCCGCGCCCTCTTCCTCCATGTCGTAAATGCCGTCCGTGACCTTGGTGGCCAGGGCCTGGAGGAAGGAAGCCGTCACCTCACGGTCGTTCATGGACACCAGGTGAAAAAGGATATGATCGAGGAACGCGCCCACGGCCATGACGCCGGAAACACCCTGTTTCTCGCATGCTTCAAAGGCATCACGGACAATAATCAGGGCCTTCTTCTTGGATTCGATATCGTAATCGTCGGAGAGTTCGGTCTCACTCATGGTTTTGGTTTCCCTGCGCTAATTCCATGACCTGTCTCGGCCCAATAAGAGCATAACAAAGGCCCCACAGGCGATAAGTTTTTCCCTTGAAAAAAAGTGCTCTCTCCGCATCTTCTGCATAAGAGGACTGATGACAAAATTTGTCACAGTTTGTATCTTCCCATTAGACCCCTAAACATAAAGAAAATGCCCCAATGACACTCCCACCCAAGACCTTTCGCGCCGAACGGCTCCTGTTGAAACGCCATGGCGCCGACCTTGAACGGATCACGTTTCCCGCTACAGACGCCGCGAACGTAACCAGCGGCACTCAGGAAATTCTCGACGCCCTGGCGGAGCTGAGAAAGGACATCCAGGACTTGACCTCGGATGGCGGATCGCTGGCCGACGATTACAAGCGCGAGGTAGAGGAAGCCGCCACCCTGAAACAGGAAATGCAGACTCTTCACGCCGCCATCGAAAAGACCAAACAGGAAATAGTCTCCATCCGCCATCCCGGCGCCAATGCGGAAGATGACGACGCCCTGACCACCGCCTCCGGCCTGCTCGACGCCATCGTCGGCGCCACCGAAAAAGCCGCGGACGGTATCCTCGAATGTGCGGAGAAAATCGACGAACTGGCGGGTAACATCAAAACCGAAACCAAAAACGAACAAATCAGCAGCCAGGCCGATGAACTCTCCGAACAGGTGGTGAATATCTTCGAGGCCTGCAATTTCCAGGACCTTACCGGCCAGCGAATCACCAAGATCGTCATCGCCCTGAAATTCATCGAGGAACGGGTCAACGCCATGATCGGTATCTGGGGCGAGGAGGATTTCCTCGGCATCCCCATGCCCGAGAAAGGCGATGGCGAACTTCCCGACGACAAGGCCCTGATCAGCGGCCCCCAGGACGAGGACGCGGCGGGGGCCGTCTCCCAGGACGATATCGACTCCATGTTTGACCAGAGCACATCCCGGCGTTTTCAGGCGGGCACCCAGGATCACGCCCCAATATCACATCCCGCTATCACGCCGGGGTTATCTCTTTGGGGCTATCTCTTCACTATGTATTTATCGGCCTCGGTCACGGCGGTGGCGATTTCCTTCTTGCTCATAACCAGTCTCAGCGCGTCCATTTTCTTGGCGGCGGAGAAACTTTCCGGGGTTCGCGGCAAATACGCCGCCAGATAGAGCCATTTATAGGCGGCCACACGGTCCCGCTTCACATGCTTACCATCAAAATAGGCCACCCCCAGTTGATAGCGGCCCCGGATGTTTCCCCTCTCGGCCGCGTGGGTAAGTTTTTTAATTCCGAGTTTTTTATTCTGGCGGACACCGCGTCCCTCAAGATAGAGCATGCCCAACAGGGCCTCGGCATCGGAATAGCCCTGAGTGGCGGCTCTTTCGTACCATGTGGCGGCCTTGGTGGTGCTTTTCTTCACTCCCTGGCCGTTTTCGTAATAGATTCCCACCATGTACTGGGACAGGGCATGGCCTTTTTTGGCGTCGTACAGCCATTCGCCGAAAGGCTTGTCCGACCTTACCGAAGTCACGGGCTGCACGGGCTCGCCGGCGGGGGAAACACCCGACACGGCAAGAGACACCGACATGGCAATGGCTGTGAGAAAACGTCTTAACATTCGCTCTCACTTCATCAGAACATACTGGAAGAGAGAGGTAACTTTAAGAAAACGTAGTTAAATATTTGATAACAAATCGTTTTTATGGCGAAACAATTTTAGCTTACTTTCGCACGCCCTCCCGGCGCCTCCCTCTCGGCACATGGAGAGACGTCAAACCAGCAACGATCTGGAAATGACGGAAGTGAGAAATGGTGACCCCGGCGGGACTCGAACCCGCGTTGCCAGGATGAAAACCTGGAGTCCTAGGCCACTAGACGACGGGGCCTCACCACAGGGCAAGGGTCATATCTTCCCGCGCCGGTAAAATCAAGCCCACCGCGCACGAGGCCGGACGGCGCGGGCCATATTTCCTTGGGGGCCGGTAAAATCAAGCCCACCGCGCACGAGGCCGGACGGCGCGGGCCATATTTCCCTGGGGGCCGGTAAAATCAAGCCCACCGCGCACGAGGCCGGACGGCGCGGGCCATATTTCCTTAGGCGCCGGTAAAATCAAGCCCACCACTTAAATCCATTACATCGGCGCCGCGTCGTCGATCATCAATTGTACGCGCGCGCGCCCCTGCCAGCTGTCGTCACGCAACCGGCCCGCCACGTGCAGCGCCTCGCCTCGGTTATTCAGCAAGGCCTGTCCCAGCGGCGTCTCAAGACTGCGGAAGGCGATGGCCTTGAGGCGGCCGCCACCAGCATCGGAGAGAAAACAGCGCACATGGTTTCCCCCCACCACATCGGCCTTGGCCACATTCACATGGGACATGACGAAGCGCGGCTCGGCATTTCCCGCCCCGAAGGGTGCTGCCCGTTCCAGCAACGTCACCAATTCCTGTGTCGCCCCGGCAAGCGACAGCGCGCCGTCGAATTTAAGCTCCGGCACGGGAATTCCCGCCCCCGCCTCGCCGCCGCCTACCCGCTGGACAAGGAATTCCTTTAATTCGCCAAACCTGTCCCCGGCCACCGTCATGCCCGCCGCCATGGCGTGGCCGCCGCCATTGATCAAAAGCTCCGCCTGACGCGCCGCGATTACCGCCGCGCCCAGATCCACGCCCGGCAGCGAACGCCCCGAGCCCTTGGCCTCGCCCTTCTCGCCCTTATCGAGGGCAAACACACAGACCGGGCGGTTAAAACGCTCCTTGAGCCTTCCTGCGACGATACCGATGACCCCGGGATGCCATCCCTCCCCTGCCGCGAACAGGATCGGATCGGGCGAGGCCGCTTGCTCGATCTGGAGGGTGGCGGCCTCCAGAACTCCCGCTTCGATGGCGCGGCGCTCCTGGTTAAAGGCGTCGAGCTCGGCGGCCATCTCCCGCGCCGCTTGGGAATCGTCACAGGAAAGCAGACGGGTGCCGAGATCGGCGCGGCCCACCCTGCCCCCGGCATTGACCCGGGGGCCGAGGACAAACCCCAGATGATAGCCGCCGGGCTTCTCCTTGATCCCCGCCACATCGGCCAGCGCCACCAGTCCGGCATTGCCGCGTCCCGCCAATACCTTGATCCCCTGGGCCACATAGGCCCGGTTCAACCCCGTCAGCGGCACCACGTCACAAACCGTGCCCAGCGCCACCAGATCGAGCCATTGCATGAGGTCGGGTTCGGGCCTCCCCTCGCCGTACCAGCCTTCGTCGCGCAATACCCGATTGACCGCCACCACCAACAAAAAGGCCACGCCCACGGCGGCCAAATGCCCAAGCTCGCCGCTTTCATCGAGGCGCTTGGGATTAACCACGGCATGGGCCTCGGGTAAAACGGGCTCGGCCTCGTGATGGTCCACCACGATCACATCGAGCCCCATGGCGGCAGCCGCGGCCAATGGTTCAAAGGCGGTAATACCGCAATCCACCGTAATCACCAGCTCCGCGCCCTGCTCATGGAGCGTCTTCATGGCGCCCTCGTTGGGGCCATAGCCCTCGGCCATGCGGTCGGGCACGTAAAAAATGACCGTGCCGCCCACGGCATTGAGGAATCTCAGCAACAGGGCGCATGAGGTGGCCCCATCCACGTCGTAATCGCCGAAAACGGCGATGGTCTCGCCGTCGCGCAGCGCCTTGTGGATGCGTGTGGCGGCGGCTTCCATATCGTGCAGGCTGGTGGGGTCGGGCATGTAATGGCGCAGGCTGGGATCGAGGAAGTCGGCGCCTTCTTCGGGCGTCACCCCGCGCGCGGACAGGATGCGTCCCACGATCTCGGGAACTTCCATCCGCTGTGACAGCATCAGCGCCGCGCGCTCATCGGCCAGCCGCAGCCGCCAGCGTTTGCCCGCCAGCGAACGCTCCACGCCGAGAAAGGCCTCCCCGTCCGGGGTTTCGAGCGCCGCCGCTTCAGCCACCAAAACCGCCTGGCAATAAAATCGAATGCATGGCGTCACTATGGGAGGAAACCCACACAGGCTCAACATCATCCTTTTGAATGGGGGCGCGGGCTGGGCTATAAAATACGCCTACGTATTTTCATCCCGGAGATAGAAAAACATGTCCCAAGGCAAGGTTCTGGTGGCCCAGGGTGGCGGCCCCACCGCCGTTATCAATCAATCCCTGGCCGGCGTGGTTCTGGAATCCCGCAAGGGCAAGAACGCGAGCCCCGTCTACGGCGCCTTTCACGGCGTACGTGGCATCATCGACGAGGACTTCACCAACCTTTCCCGGGAAAGCGCGAGCAATCTGGAAAAGGTGGCGGCCACGCCCTCTTCGGCGCTGGGCTCCACCCGCGACAAGCCCGACGAAAAATATTGCCGCGAGATCTTGGCCGCCCTCCAGGCCCACAACATCGACCGCTTCTTCTATATTGGCGGCAATGATTCCTCCGACACCCTGCGCATCCTCTCGTCTCAGGCGCGAAAGGAACGCTACCCCTTACGCTGTGTCCATGTGCCCAAGACCATCGACAATGATCTGGTGCTGAACGATCACACGCCGGGGTTCCCCTCGGCGGCCCGTTTCGTGGCCGGGGCCTTCGCCGGAGTCAGCCTTGATATCCGCGCCATTCCCGGCGTTTATGTGGGCGTGGTCATGGGCCGTCACGCGGGCTTCCTCACCGCCGCCGCCGCGCTCGCCCGCCACCATGACGGCGACGGGCCGCATCTGATTTATCTTCCCGAGCGCAGCTTCAACCAGCGCGCCTTCCTGCGCGACGTAAAGCGGGTCTATGAACGGCTCGGGCGCTGCGTCATCGCGGTCAGCGAAGGCATCCACGACAGCCGCGGCGTGCCCATCGCCACCAAGCTGGCGGGAGAGGTGGAGCGCGACGCCCACGGCAATGTCCAGCTCTCGGGCACCGGCGCGCTGGGCGACATGCTGACCAAGACCATCAAGGACAATCTGGGAATCAGCCGCGTTCGCGCCGATACCCTGGGCTATCTCCAGCGTTCCTTCCTCGGCTGTGTCTCCCACGTGGACCAGCGCGAGGCCCGCAAGGCGGGCGAAGTCGCGGTAAGGTTCGCTGCCCAGAATAAAGACGGCTCGGTGACCATTCGCCGCAAACCCGGCAAGGCCTACAAAGCCGACTACAAGCTGGTGGGGCTCTCTGCCGTGGGCGGCAAGACCCGCACCATGCCGAACGCCTATATCGCCAAGAGCGGCACCGACGTCACGGGGGCCTTCCGCGACTATCTGCGCCCACTGCTGGGCTCAGGCCTGCCCACCACCGCGCGGCTTGGCGGCAAACGGGTGAAGAAAATTTTGGGGTAGCCCTGCCACTCCGTGCAGGCCTGATTTATGTGATGTTTCCGGCCCTCAAGCCAGGGGCCAGACCAGAACCCGGTTACGCCCGGCTTTTTTTGCCGCGTAAAGAGCCTGATCCGCGTTCTCGAGGGACATCTTCGCCGGACAGTCCGGCAGCAAATCCGCAACCCCGAAGGATGCGCTGACGTGTAAATTCTTTTTCTTTCCCACCGCGATCGGCTTGCGCTTTAAGCCCCGGCGCAAACGGTCAAGAACCGTCTTGGCCCTGTCGATGGCGGTATTGGGAAACAACAGCACGAACTCCTCACCGCCATAGCGGAACACCTGATCGTAGTTTCTTAAGTGCCCCAGAGTATATCCGGCGACGACTTCCAGCACCTTGTCACCGGCCTGGTGGCCGTATGTGTCGTTGATGCTTTTGAAGTGATCGAGGTCCATCATCCCGACGCAGCACGGCTGACCATTGCGCCGGGCACGTTCCTGCTCATCTTCAAAGCGCGCCTGCATGGCGGTGCGCGTCAATACGCCCGTCAGGGGGTCGGTATGCCGTAACATGTCCCATGATTCGCTCAACAACTTACGGACACTGAGACGAAAGCAGCCGATGCTCTCGACGAAGGCATCGTATTGGGCGATCCCCACATTTTCTTTATCTCTGATAGTGCGGGACAACTCATGGGCCAGGCCATGCATGTGTTCATGGTGTTTTCCTATGGCCCTGAAATCGGGATGATCACGCAGATGGGGGTGGACCTTGCCGTAGTACCAACGTCCGAAGGCGGTTTTCTTGTAAGCATCGGCGTTTAAATCCGAAGCCTTCGGTTTGGTACGGCACACCAGCATTTTTCTGAAACGGTTGGTCCAGTCACGGTGGGAATCCAAGGCGCGCCCTAATTCGTGAACCACCTCCTCTGCCTCTTCGGTGTTGAGCAGGGGAAACGCTTTTTTGTCTTTTTTCTTTGCCATAATTTCTAAAAAAATTGTCCGGATTCGGCACGGTCTGAAAAAAATTAAGGGTATTCAGCGCCTGCGCCAAAGGAAAGACATATTAAATTAAAAGCCGGGGTCCGTGGCGAAAAAAACGGATTTCCAGGCAGCCATTTCCGTTGATGGTCCCATTTGGCCATCTCCGTTGATGGCCCCATTTCTGACATCGCCCCCCTAAACCGCCCCCACACGAATCATAATCGGCGCTTCCTCCACCACAACCAAATCAGGCACGCCCGTGTCCTCGCCTCGTCACGGCGTCCCCTGTTCACGCGCCACCCGGTATCCCGCCTTTTCCAAATTCTCGATGAATTCGGCGGTACTTCCGGAAACATCCAGGATACGGCCCAGCTGGTCTTCCTCCAAAGGATCGAGAGCACTCGCACTCAGGAACTCGTGGCGGCGCGGCGGCATACCGGGTGGTGGAAGCGCGGTGCTGACCAGAACTCCCGGAGTATCGACCATGCGAAGAACCGGGTGATCCTCCCGATACACCATATAAACCGCCGCATCGCTCTTCTCTCCGGCCTCAACGACGCCGGAAATAAGGAAAAAAATGCAGAATACGATGGCCCTGTACATACGGCGTATACCCGTCTCCCTCCCCTACACCGCCTCCATGCGGATCATGCAGGGCGCTTCCTCCACCGAATCCAGCGCCGCGATTTTCGCCAGGGCTTGCGCCATGGCGGCTTCCCGCGTTTCATGGGTGGTCATGACCACGCTCACCGCGCCCGACGAGGTCTCGGCGCGGCCATGCTGGAGCATGGATTCCATGGAGATGTCGCCGTCGCGCAGGATGGCGGAAATATCGGCGATGACGCCGGGCCGGTCGGCCACGCTGAGGCGCAGGTAATAAGCCCCACAGTGATTTTCCATGGGCGCGGAGGGCGCCTCTTCGAGCTCCGCCACCGGACGCCCGAAGGCGGGGATGCGCAGACCCCGCGCAATATCCACAATATCGGCAATCACGGCCGAGGCCGTGGGAAGAGCGCCCGCGCCGGCGCCCTCGAACATGGTGGGGCCGACGAAATCGCCCTCCACCGCCACCGCGTTGAGAACCCCCTCCACATGGGCCAGCGGCGCCCCGGCGGGAATGAGACAGGGATGAACGCGCTGTTCCACCCCATCTTCCAGCCGCCGCGTAATACCCAACAGTTTGATGCGATAGCCCAGCTCCTCGGCGCAGGCGATATCGCGCGAGGTGATAT
Source organism: Alphaproteobacteria bacterium (assembly GCA_016776635.1). Lineage (GTDB taxonomy): Bacteria > Pseudomonadota > Alphaproteobacteria > UBA11136 > UBA11136 > UBA11136. The sequence goes on along the minus strand of JADHSZ010000002.1, from coordinate 21,207 downwards.
GGCGGATGCCCTCCATGTGGATGCCGTCGAAATTGACCGCGCAGCCGTAGGCCACGGCGGTAAGCAAGGCCAGCTTGTGGGCGGCGTCCACGCCGTCCACGTCGAAACTTGGGTCAGCCTCGGCATAGCCCAGCGCTTGCGCCTCGGCCAGAACTTCGTCGAATTCCTTGCCGGTGTCGCGCATGGCCGAGAGGATATAATTACAGGTGCCGTTCAAAATCCCCGTAATACGGGCGATGCGGTTGCCCGCCAGCCCCTCGCGCAGGGCCTTGATGATGGGAATACCCCCCGCCACCGCCGCCTCATAGGCCAGCGCCACCCCCGCTTGTTCGGCGCTTCCGGCCAGTTCCATGCCGTGATGGGCCAACAGCGCCTTGTTGGCCGTGACCACATGGCGGCCCCTGGCCATGGCCGCTTCACAGACCTCGCGGGCGATGCCATCGGAACCGCCGATAAGCTCCACCACCACGTGGGCGTCGGCTTCCGCCACCATTTTCAGGGCGTCGTCGAAACAGGCGATGTTGTCCAGCGCCACGCCACGGTCGCGCCCCGTATCAAGATCGGCCACCGCCACCACACGCAGGGGAAGCCCCGCGCGCTCCACCAACAGTCCGGCCTGTTGGTCGAGCAGCTGCAGCGTCCCGGTGCCCACCGTGCCAAGACCGGCAATGGCGATATTCAGCGCGTCACTCATGAGGCCACCTGTTTTTCGTGTTGTTCCACCAGCTTAGCGGAACTGCGCATGAATGCCTTGATGCTGCGCAGGGCCTGACGCGTACGCTGGAGATTTTCCACCAGGGCGAAACGCACATGGTTGTCGCCGTATTCGCCGAAGCCCAGCCCCGGCGCCACCGCCACCTGGGCCTCGCTTAACAACAGTTTGGAAAATTCCACCGAGCCCATATGGGCAAATTCCGAGGGGATCGGCGCCCAGGCGAACATGGTGGCCTTGGGCAGGGGCACCTCCCACCCCGCCTTGGCCAGACCCTCCACCAGCACGTCGCGGCGCTCGCGATAGAGGGCGCGAGCCTCCTCCACGCAGTCCTGGGGACCGTTGAGGGCGGCGGCGGCGGCCACCTGGACCGGGGTGAAGGCGCCGTAATCCACATAGGACTTGATGCGCGTCAGGGCGGAAATGAGATGCCGGTTGCCGAGACCGAAACCGATACGCCAGCCCGGCATGGAATAGGTCTTGCTCATGGAATAGAACTCGATGGCCACGTCCTTGGCGCCGGGCACCTGGAGGATGGAGGGCGGCGGTTCCTCAAAATAAATCTCGGCATAGGCGTTGTCGGAAATCACATAGAGGTTGTGATGGCGGCAGAATTCCACCACCCGGGCGTAGAAGTCCAGATCCACCACCTCGGCCGTGGGGTTGGCGGGGAAATTGATAATCAGCCCCACCGGATGGGGCGAACAGGTCGCCACCGCCCGTTCCAGCCCGGCCATGAAATCGATTCCCGGCCCGATGGGCACCGCGCGCACCGTGGCCCCGGCGATGATGAAGCCGAAGGCGTGAATGGGATAGCTGGGATCGGGCACCATGAAGACATCGCCCGGCGTGGCCATGGCCTGGGCCAGATTGGCTAGCCCTTCCTTAGAGCCCAGCGTGACGATGGCTTCGGTTTCGGGATCGATGTCCACATCGAAGCGGCGCTTGTAATAGCCCGCCACCGCCTTGCGCAGGCCCGGAATTCCGCGCGAATTGGAATAGCGGTGGGTGCGCGGATCGTTCACCGTTTCAATAAGTTTCTCCACGATATGGGGCGGCGTGGCGGAATCGGGATTGCCCATGCCGAAATCGATGACGTCCTCACCAGCCGCGCGGGCCTGCGCCTTCACGGCGTTGACTTCGGCGAAGACGTAGGGCGGCAGTCGCTTGATGCGGGAAAATTCGTGCTCGGCCATTTGTGGTCAGACCCTTATGCGCGGTATGCCGGGCGCCCCGGCTCATGAACAGGCGGTATTATGCTGGCGCGCCCTGTATATGCTGGCGCGCCCTGGGGCTGCAAGCCTTGTGTCCGCCTCCCAGCGCCTAAATCAAAGAAACCCTGATCTAGTAATCGAGATAAATCTCAGTGCGGCGGTTACCGGCCTCGCCGGCGGGCATGACCTCCAGGTAAATAGGTTCGGAATCCGACTTCGCCCCCACATAGAGGCTCTTGTCCTCGACGCCATACTTCATCAGGGCCACCGCCACCGAATTTGCGCGGCGCACCGAGACATCGAAATTCACCAGCTGATGCTTCAGCGGGTCCATGTTCCCGGTCCAGCTGCTGGCGAAGCCGATCACCCGCAGTGTGCCGCCGCTCTTTTTCTGAGATTCGGCGATGCTCTTCAACTGACTGCGGTCGGCCGAAGACAAAGCGGCCGATCCGTTGTTGAAGCGGATCAACCCCACCTGGGCGGAAACTACCGCGCGGCTGGCGTCGAATTTCTCCAGGGAGCTGGGGGCGGTCTTATCCCCGGCCGCGTCTCCACGCACCTTCTCCATGACCTTGGCCACGGTGGGGGAAAGTGCAGACTTGTCCGGCGGCGGCGGTGCGGCCACGGTCTTGCCTGCCACCGGACCATTTGTCACCGACTCTCTGGGCGCGCCCACCGGCGGCCCGCCGGGTTCCGGCATGGGCGGCGGCGGCGGCAAAATCCTGCTGCCCGCGGTGGGCGGTGGAGTCACGGCCTTGACAGGAGCGCTCGGCGGCGCCTCGTCGCTGTAGCTACGGTCGGCGGTATCGGCGGCCAGGCCCTCGACGATCCTTTGGCGTTCTCCCTCGGTGGGTCCGTCTGGAACCGAGGACAGTTTCGGATAATCCTTGTCGGCGCCGGGAACGGCGCCACCGGCGCGTGAGGTTTTCACGTCGTCGGCGTCGGGACCGGTTTCCGCCACCTCTCCTTCCTCGTCGTCTCCGAACCAGCCCGCCACATCCTTGTACCATTCCACCGGATTCACGGCGTCGGGAACATAGGAACAGCCCGAAAGCATCAGGAACGACGCCATCAGAAGAGTTGAGGGCAACAATCGGGAATCGTGCGGACGGCGTAAAGAGACAGAGAAAATCGCTTTCATGGTATCAACCCCGTGGGAAACAAAAATCACCGTAGAGAGAAGGCTTTGGCAGATCATATCATTTGTGGCGGTCTTGTCAGAGGCAAAGATGAATCCATTGCTTGATTTTTTTGGTCATTACGGTTTTAGTGCGATGCGGTAACGTATGTTGCAGTGCAACATACAAATACGAGCAGTATGCGAGTAGTGTAAGCGGGATTCTTGCGCGGTCGGGGATCCATTTTAAGCCCTGAAAACAGCCACATAAAAATAACCCTTATGGATCACCACATGCCCAGACAAGACTCTCCCCAAAGCGATTCCAGCCAAAACGGAATTCCCGATCCCGCCGAACTGACCGCCACGGTGGCCAAGATCGCCGAGAAAAGCCAACAGATCGTCACCCGCTTTCTCGAGCATCAGGGCCAGACAGTGAGCGCCGATCCTTTCAATATCGGTTCCGCCTTCTTCGAGATGACGGCGCATATGATGGGCAACCCGGAAAAGGTTTTCCAGGCCCAGGCCTCGCTGTGGCAGGGATATATGGACCTGTGGCAGAACACGGTGCGGGCCATGAGCGGCGAAGAGGTGGAGCCGGTGGTGGAGCCGGAATCCGGCGACCGCCGCTTTCGCCACGAGGACTGGGAGGAAAACAGCGTCTTCGATTTCATCAAACAGTCCTATCTCCTGACCTCACGCTGGTTCCAGGCCACGGTGAGCGAGGTGGAAGGGATGGATGAAAAAACCGCCCAGAAGGTGGATTTCTATACCCGTCATTTCATGGACGCCTTCTCGCCCAGCAATTTCGTTCTCAGTAATCCCGAGGTGCTGCGCGCCACCCTCGAGACCAAGGGCGAAAATCTGGTCCAGGGCCTCGACAACATGATCGCCGACCTCGACCGCGGCGAGCCGGGCCGGCTCGACATCACCATGACCGACCACGACGCCTTTAAAATCGGTGAAAACATCGCCGTCACCCCGGGCAAGGTGGTGTTCCAGAACGAACTGCTGCAACTCATCCAGTACGCGCCGACCACGAAAAAGGTCAAGCGCCGCCCCCTTCTCATCCTCACCCCCTGGATCAACAAGTTCTATATTCTCGACCTGTCGCCGAAGAATTCCTTCATCAAATGGGCGCTCGACCAGGGCCACACCCTGTTCATCGTCTCCTGGGTCAATCCCGACGAGAAGCTCAGCCACAAGAGCTTCGAGGACTATATGTTCGAGGGGCCGCTGACCGCTCTCGACGCCATCGAGAAAGCCACCGGCGAACGCGAGGTCAACGCCATCGGTTATTGCATCGGCGGCACCCTTCTCGCCGCCACCATGGCCTATATGGCGGAGAAAAAAGACACCCGCATCAAAAGCGCCACCTTCTTCACCACGCTGATGGATTTCAGCGATCCCGGAGAGCTCGGCGTCTTCATCGACGAGACGCAGCTCGCCACTTTGGAAGAAAAGATGCAGTCACGGGGCTATCTCGAAGGCCGCGAAATGGCCACCACCTTCAACATGCTGCGCGCCAACGACCTGATCTGGTCCTTCGTGGTCAACAACTACCTGCTGGGCAAGGATCCCTTCCCCTTCGACCTGCTGCACTGGAATGCCGATTCCACCCGCATGCCCGCCGACATGCACAGCTTCTATCTGCGCAACATGTATCTCGAGAACAATCTGGTGAAGCCGGGGGGAATTACGCTGGGCGGGGTGCCCATTGACCTCGGCAGGATCAAGACGCCAACCTTCATCCTTTCCACCCGCGAGGACCATATCGCGCCCTGGAAGACCACCTATACGGCGACCCGGCTGTTATCGGGGCCGGTCAAGTTCGTGCTCGCCGCCTCGGGCCATATCGCCGGGGTCATCAACCCTCCGCAGTCAGGGAAATACTGTTACTGGACCCACAGCCGCAACGCCAAGGATCCCGATAAATGGCTCAAGACTGCGGACCAGAGCGAAGGCTCATGGTGGCCGGAATGGGAAAAATGGATTGCCAAACACGGCGGCGGCCAGGTACCCGCGCGCATTCCCGGCGATGGCGAGCTCGAGGCCATCGAGGACGCGCCCGGCTCCTACGTGGTGGCGGAATCCGACTGACGTCTATCTGACGTCCATTGGGGGGCCCGCCTAGCGCACGGCTCCCGCCCTTGCCCGCGCCCAGGAGTGGGTTTAGGATTCATCCCTCGCTCTATTTTGCAGACGGAGGCAACGCGGGAGCGCCGGTCATGGTGGCGGCAAAACGGACGGTCAAACGCAAAGACGCTTTACCCGGGCGTATCCTCGATACGGCCGTGGAACTGGCCGAGGAGAGCGGCTGGAACGAGCTCCGCCTGCGCCATGTGGCCGAACGTCTGGGGGTGTCTCTGGAGACCGTTCTCTCTCATTACCGTGACCACGACGCTGTTGCCGACGCTTGGTTCGCGCGCGCGCTTGCCGCGATGCTAGCGCCGCCGCCACGCGGATTTGCCACCCTGCCGGCCCGCGAGCGCCTGTTCCGGGTATTCATGCGCTGGTTCGACGCCCAGGCGGCGCACCGCCGGGTCAGCAGCCAGATGATCGCCACCAAGCTCTATCTGCCCCATCTCCACCATTGGACGCCGCTGGTCTTTAATCTGTCGCGCCTCATCGGCTGGGTGCGCGAAGCCGCCCTGTGCGATGCCGGCGGCCGCCGGCGCCAGGTGGAGGAGATCGGCCTGACCCTCCTCTTCCTCGCCACCTTGGCCGTGTGGCTGCGGGACGAATCGCCGCAACAGGCGGAGACCCGTGATTTTCTGCACCGCAAACTGGGCTCCTGCGACCGCCTGATGGCGCGGATGTGGGCGCAAGGTTACGATTCCGGTTCCCAATCGCCCCCTGAATCACGCAGTTCCAGCACCGTGTAAATGGCCCGCAGCAGGCGCAACCGGTCAGTGAGCCCGGCCGGCCGCGGGTCCACATGGTTGAGGCTGTCGAGAACGAACAGCTCACCGCGTCCGGGGGCCAGGGCGCGGACCAGGGCCATGCTCTCGGTCTCGGGGATAATGGGATCGTCGCGGCCATGCACCAGCACGAAGCGCACCCCCAACAGGGCCAGATCGCGGCGCGCCAGATCGAGAGCGGCAATATCCTTGGCGATGCGCGGCGGCAGAGCCGCCATCAGCGCCGCCACCCGCTCGGGGTCATGATTGACCAACAGGGCGTGGACCGACCTGCCTTCGGGTCCGAGCCGGGCCACCAGGTCATCCACATAGGCTCCCGAATGATCCAGCTTGCGCTCCGCCATCTGCGCCAGCACGTCCCCGTCGGCGGCTGAATCGAGCCGCCCGGCATTGCCGCGCAGGAAGGCCCATTTGCCGTATTCGTTGGCGCGGCGGTGGCGCCAGGCTCCGCTCTCTTCGTCGCGGTAATAGCCGGTGGTGATGAAGGTGATCACCGCCGTCATGTCGTAATAGCCGCCGATGGCGAGGACGAAATCCACCTTCTCCACCATGCCGGGCTCGAACAGCGCCAACAGCGCCGGACCCACGGCATAGGAAATCGCCGTTATGCCCACGCCTCCCCGCCCCGCCATGCGGCCCTCGAGATAGCGCGCGGCGGCGGCAATGGGGGCCGCGTCTTCCGGCCCCACCCGGAGCTCACGCAGGCGCGGCAGGTCGGGCACCAGGACCGTAAAGCGCGCCCGCGCCAGGGTGGTGGCGAAGGCCACCAGACGCGGATCGTCCTTGCCCTTCCTGGCGACGCCGGGAACCAGAACCATGCCCGCCAGTCCCGGCTCCCCCTGCTCGCCCGGGACATAGAGATCGCCCGCGAAAACGCCCGCGCTGTCCCCGCCATAGGACACGGTCTCGCGGCGCGGCGGCAGGGTCAGTTCTTTGAGTTCGCTGGGGCCGTTTCCGGCGTCAATATCGTCGAGCACCCGCGCCGCCTCGGTCAGACGCGCGGGCGAACAGCCCGGCAGGGCCGCGAAAAACGCACAGACTATGAAAAAAACGGCTACACGTTTTGAATACATGTCCCGATTCCACTCCAAATCGGGCCCGCCTTCAAGTCCATGAACAATGCGGCGTCCCTCCTTGCGTTCGAATCCCCCCCGATTTATCGCTATTGGCGCTACACCGGCGTTACACTGGGGGTATGCCTTCCCGCGCCCAGGATAGCGACAGTTTCGGCGGACGGGTCAAACGCTATGCCCGCATCGGCGCCGCCACCGGCGGGCTCGCCGCCCACTACGCCGGCAGCAGAATTTTCGGCCTGCGCCTCGACCGCGAGGACCACGCCGCCGAACTGAAGGCAGCGCTGGGTAGGCTCAAAGGCCCGCTGATGAAGGTGGCCCAGATTATGGCCACCGTCCCCGACGCCCTGCCCGAGGAATACATGCGCGAACTGATCCAGCTTCAGGCCAATGCGCCGTCCATGGGCTGGCCCTTCGTGAAACGGCGCATGAGCGCGGAGTTGGGGCCTGACTGGTGGGCCAAATTCCGGCATTTCGACCACACCGCCTCCGCCGCCGCCTCGCTCGGCCAGGTCCACCGCGCCACCGCCCTAAACGGGCGCAAGCTGGCCTGTAAGCTGCAGTATCCCGACATGACGGCGGTGGTGGAGGCGGACCTCAGGCAGCTCAAGGTGGCCTTCAACCTTTTCAAGCTCTATGACCGCGCCATCGACGCCGGCAACATCCATGCCGAACTCGGCGAACGCCTGCGCGAGGAACTGGATTACCGGCGCGAGGCCCGGCATATGGCGCTCTACCGCCACCTGCTGCGCGACGAGGCGGATATTCACGTACCCGAGACCGTGGCCCGGCTTTCCACGTCGCGGCTGCTGACCATGAAATGGCTCGAGGGGAGGCCTCTGCTGGACCTCAGGGACGATGCCGCGTCACGCCGTAACCGCGTCGCCGTCAACATGTTCCGCGCCTGGTACGTGCCCTTCTACGGCTATGGGGTGATCCACGGCGACCCCCATCTCGGCAACTATTCGGCGCGCGGGGACGGCTCCGTCAACCTGTTCGATTTCGGATGCATGCGCGTGTTCGCGCCGAAATTCGTCCAGGGCGTAATCGACCTCTATTACGGGCTTCGCGACGGCGACCGCGAGCGCGCGGTTTTTGCCTATGAAACCTGGGGATTCGAGAATCTCGACCGCGACGTGCTCGATGTGCTCAACATCTGGGCGCGCTTCGTTTACGCCCCTCTGATGGAGGACCGCGCGCGCCCCATGGAAGAGACCAACGCCGTCATCTACGGCGCCCAGACCGCCGAACGCGTGCACCGGGAATTGCGGCGTCTGGGCGGGGTCAAGCCGCCGCGCGAATTCGTCCTCATGGACCGCGCCGCCATCGGCCTGGGCTCGGTCTTCCTGCACTTGAGAGCCGAGGTCAACTGGCACCGCCTGTTTCACGGCCTGATCGCGGATTTCGACGTGGCAGCGTTGGCGAAACGTCAGCAACGGGCCCTGGCGCGGGCGAAGCTGCCGCCACCCTAAGGAACGATCCAGAAGAACGGAGCGGGCACGGCCAGGGCTTCCCTTTCCTCCCCGCCGGGCGCACAATGGCGCTTCGCCGCCGGCAAGGGAGGAGACGCCCCATGCCCCAAAAAAAAGTGCCCCGAAAAAAGGACATCCCGGAGCGCATCACCGCCGCCGCCCTCGATCTGGCGGCGGAAAAGGGCTGGCGCAACGTGAGCATGAACGCCATCGCCGAACGCGTGGGGATTTCCCTAGCCGATCTTTACGCGCTCCATCCCCACAAAGAGGCGGTGTTGAACGGTTTCTCGCGGCATGTGAACACTGCCGTTCTGGCCGCGCTCGATTCCGAGGATATAGCGGAAACGCCCCGCGACCGCCTTTTCGCCGTGCTCATGGCCCGCCTCGACGCCCTTGCTCCCCACAAGGCGGGGATCGCGGCGGTGGCGCGGGACTGCGGTTGTGATCTCCCGGCCATGGCCGCCGGGGCGTGCCGGCTGGCGGTTTCCATGTCGTGGATGCTGGAGGCGGCGGGGATTTCCAGCGCCGGTCTTCACGGCCTTTTCAGGGTCAAGGGGCTTGCCGTTATCTGGCTTGCCGTGCTGCGCGTCTGGTTCGGCGACGACGATCCCCACATGGCGAAAACCATGGCCGCGCTCGACCGCTGGCTGCGCCGCGCCGACAATGTGGAGAAGAGACTCGGCGCTCTCTGCGTGCCTTCCCCCAAGGACAGCGAGGCCGGGCCGGAAAGCGCCGCTCCGGCCTGAGCCCGGACCCGGGCCTTGTCCTCCGTCCGCCGCTTCAGTTCTTCCCGGCCATATATTCCTTGGCGAATTTGCAATAGCGCAGGGCCGAATCCTGGATGAATTCCGCCTCCGCGTCGCTGACGGCACGGATCGACTTGGCGGGATTGCCCGCCCACAGCTCGCCCGCCGCCACGGTCTTGCCCGGCGGCACCAGGGCGCCCGCCGCCACCAGCGCGCCATCCTCCACCACCGCGCCATCGAGAATGGTGCTGTTCATACCGATGAGACAACGGCTACCGATGGTACAGGCATGGATCACGGCGTTATGGCCCACGGTCACGTCATCGCCGATATAAGAGCCGCTGCCATAGCTGGCCACGTGGATCACCACCCCGTCCTGGATATTGCTGCGGCGGCCTATCCGCACCTCGTTGAAATCGCCACGCACCACGGTATTGAACCAGATGCTCGACCCCTCGCCGATCACCACGTCGCCGATCACCGCCGCGCCGGGCGCGATATAGACGTCCCCGGCGATCTCGGGGCTGTGGCCGCCATAGGGCAGGATGAGCCCGGTGGCTAATTTTTTTCCGGCACTGGATTCCATAGCGTCCCTTACTTACGGAGCAAGAGCGAGGCCGCCGAGACCGGCGGTCTCGTCGAGACCGAACATCAGGTTGAAGTTCTGTACCGCCTGTCCGCTGGCGCCTTTCACCAGATTGTCGATCACCGAAAGCAGGATGGCGCCGCCCGGCCTGCGGTCGTCGAACACGGACATATGACAGGCATTGGAGCCCCGCACATGCCGGGTGGCGGGCAGAGCGCCCTCCTCCAGCACCTGCACGAAGGGCGCGTCCCCGTAAAACGCGGCAAGCTCAGAACGTAATCCGTCAGCATCCGCGCCCCCGGCGAGCCGCACATAAATGGTGGCGAAGATACCCCGGTTCATGGGTACCAGATGGGGCGTGAAGGTGGCCCCGACGGGAGACCCCGCGGCCACGCTCAGCCCCTGTTCGATCTCCGGCGCGTGGCGGTGCGCCGCCACCCCATAGGCGGCGAAGCTCTCCGATACCTCACAGAACAGGTTGGACTCCTTCAATGCCCGCCCGGCCCCGGAAACCCCCGACTTGGCGTCGATGATAATGCCGTCGGAGTCAATCAGCCCGGCTTTAAGGAGCGGCACCAGGGGCAACAAAGAGGCGGTGGGATAACATCCCGGATTGGCCACCAACCGCGCCGTTTTCACCGCCTCCCGCGCCACCTCGCTCAGGCCGTAGACGGCCTCTTGCTGTAATTCCGGGGCGCCGTGGTCGCGTCCGTACCACTGGGCATAGGTCTGCGTATCGGCGAGCCGGAAATCGGCCGACAGGTCGATGATTTTCAAGTGATCCGGCAGGGCGGCGATGATCTCCTGCGAAGCCCCGTGGGGAAGACAGGCGAAGACCGCCGCCACCCCGGAAAGGTCGGCATCCGCCGTGGCCGTCAGAAGCGGCAGATCGAGCCCCCCCAGATGGGGATGGACCTCGGCCACTTCCTTGCCCGCCCGGCGTTCGGCGGTAAGCACCTTGAGCTCGGCCGCCGGATGGGATGCCAGGATACGCACCAGCTCGGCCCCGGTATAGCCGCTGGCGCCCAAAATGGCGGTGGGTATGGCCTTGTTCTTGTCAGTCATGGTCCGTTTCCTAAATCAGTCATGGAGAATAGAGCCGCGCGGGGGCAAAGGAAAGTGGCCCCGGTGGTGCATAGCACGGTCGCACAAGAAAAAAGGGCGTTCCGCCGGGAACGCCCTTCATTCGTAACGCGAAAGCCGAAAGGCTTAACGTTTTGAGAACTGGTGGCTTCGGCGGGCCTTGTGACGGCCGTATTTCTTGCGTTCCACCACGCGCGCGTCGCGGGTGAGGAATCCGCCCTTCTTGAGGATCGGTCGCAGTCCCGGCTCGTAATAGACGAGCGCGCGGCTGATGCCATGGCGCACGGCCCCGGCCTGTCCCGACAAACCGCCGCCGGAGACCGAACAATCCACATCGAACTGGGAACCGCGCTCGGTGAGGTCAAAGGGCTGACGGATCAGCATGCGCAGCACCGGACGGGCGAAATAGGTGTCCATTTCCTTGCCGTTGACCGTGATCCGGCCGCTGCCGGGCTTGACCCAGACACGGGCCACGGCATCCTTGCGCTTGCCGGTGGCATAGGCGCGGCCCTGGGCGTCGATCTTGGGCTCGGCGGGGATTACGGGCGCCTCTTCAGCCGCCACGGACACTCCCGCATCGGACGCGACAGCTGCCAGTTCCGGGGCCACATCGGCCAGGGTCGGCGTATCTTCGGCCATCTCAGGCGCTCCTCTTGTTCTTATCATTCATGGCGGCCACGTCCAGGGCCTCTGGCTTCTGGGCCTCGTGGGGGTGCTCGGAACCTTTGAAAACCTTCAGGTTCTTCATCTGCTGGCGGCCCAGGGGTCCGCGCGGCAACATCCGCTCCACTGCCTTCACGACCACCTGTTCGGGGCGCTTGCCGGCGAGAATGCCGCCCGCGGTACGGGTGCGGATACCGCCGGGATAACCGGTATGGCGGGTATACACCTTGTCGCTGAGCTTCTTGCCGGTGAGCTTTACCTTCTCGGCGTTGATGACCACGATGTTGTCACCGCAATCCATGTGGGGTGTGAAGCTGGTCTTGTGCTTGCCCCGCAACATGCGGGAAATCACCGCGGCCATGCGGCCGAGGACGAGGCCCTCGGCGTCGATCACGTACCACTTCTTCTCGATCTCCGAGGGTTTGGCGGAATAGGTCTTCATGACGGTCTTTCACTCATTTGAAACTTTGAATTCTGTCACGCCCAAACCAATCCCGGGTCCAGCGCGGCGCGGAGTATGCCACGTATCTTATGCAAGTCAATACACAAAAACCGAGATAAAATAGCGGCTTAGAATGCGGTATTATGATAGTGAACAGCCGTTGGTGGCTCTCATGGGGGAGCCCTCATGAGGTTTTAAGTGGCGGTCTTAAGTGGTGGTCTGGGCGTCCAGCCAGCCCAGATACTCAAGATTGCCGTCCTCCACCACAAGGGACACCACACAGGGGCAGTCATAGCTGTGCAATTCCCTGACGCGTGCGATGAGGGCGGGAACCCTGTCCTTGACTGTCTTGGCGATGAGGACGGTTTCCTCGGCCTCCTCGATCTTGCCTTCCCAGCGATAGATAGAGCGCATGCCGGGGATGATATTGGCACAGCCCGCGAGGCGTTCCTCCACCAGGGTGGTGGCAATTTTGCGCGCCTCGGCCTGCGATCCGGCGGTGATATAAATGAAACGAAACTCCATGACCTTTCTCCGACCTTTCTCCGGTCCCTTTCCGGTCCTTCTCTGATTCTCCCCTGATCCCTCTCCAGTGGCAAACCCGGCCCCTCAAGCCACCATATATTTCCACGACCAACCTTTGAAATACACTCATCAAAGTGAGGTATCTACTTGCGATGCAAGCATAATTTTTCTTGGCCTGAGAACCATTCTCGCCTAGAGTGTAAAAAAAGGAAACCGGCGCCGGCTTTTTTAATGCCGGATACGAAAAAATCACGAATTCCGCCGGGAAGGGAGGCAGTTCATGAGCACGGCCCGCAACAGTGCCGCACAGAGCGAACGCAAGGTGGTGCGGATTCACGCCCGTCCGACTCCGGCGCAGCATGAATGGCTCGCGCGCGGCATGGAACAACCGGGCGGCAAGCTCCCTTTGTTCGACGCCAATGGCAAACGCATCGACCCCCGCACCATCCGCAGCTGTATTGACCAGGGATGGGCCGACCCGTGGTTTGCCAACCCGCTGAAGCCGGACTGGCTGGTATGCAAGATCACGCCTCTGGGACGGGAAATTCTGACCCGTAACGGCTAGAGAATTTCGGGACCGGTTTTGGCGCCGGTTCGCGGCAGAAAATCTCCATATATAGAATCATGTAACATCTATAACTAATTGTTATAGATAGATAATACACATGTGCTATTTAACGGGCGCCGTGCCGTCCATCCCCGCCATGCGGCTGCGGATGAAGGGCGCGCATTCCTCCGCCGGAATCGGCCTTCCATAGATATAGCCCTGGGCGAAATCACAGTTCTGGTCGCGCAGATAGGCCAGTTGTTCTTCTGTCTCCACACCTTCGGCCACCACCGCAATGCTGAGGGAATGGGCCATGGCGAGCACGGCCTCCACCAGGGCCATATCCTGCAATGAGGCGGACAGGTCCGAGATAAAGGAACGGTCGATTTTAAGTACATCCACGGGAAAACTTTTCAGCACGTTGAGAGACGAATAGCCGGTGCCGAAATCATCCAGCGAAATAAAAAGCCCTTCTTTCCTGAGGTCGTGCAGCGCCTTGATGGCGGATTCCATATGGCTTTGCAGAAACAGGCTCTCCGTGATCTCCAGGGTAAGGGACGTTGGATCGACGCCGGCCGCCGTCATGGCCTCCACGACCATGTCCTTGAAGTCGGGATCGCGGCACTGCCGCGAGGAGATATTGACGGTCACGCGGATCGGCGGCAATCCCTCTTCCTGCCAGGATTTCGCCTGTTCACAGACGCTCTCGACCACCTTTTTCCCAAGGGGCACGATTAATCCCGTTTCCTCGGCCAGGGGGATGAACTCACTGGGGGAAACGGCCTTGCCATCGTCCTGGCTCCAGCGCAACAGGGCCTCCATGCCCGCAACCTCTCCGTTGCCGATGTTGATGATGGGCTGATAGACGAGGGAAAACGCGTTCGCCTCCATGGCCTTGCGAAGCTTACCCTCCATGGAAAGATGCTCCATGGCCTGGGCGTTCATCTCCGGGGTGAAGAAACGAAAGGCGTTGCGGCCGTCTTCCTTGGCTTGGTACATGGCCGTGTCGGCATTCTTCAACAGGGTTTCGGCGTCTTCTCCGTCAAAGGGAAAGAGCGTGATGCCGATACTGCCCGAGATAAAGGCCTCGGTGCCTTCCAGGACAAAGGGCTGCACAAGCTCCGTTAAAATTTTCGTCGCCACCAGCTCGGCATTGAGGATGTCCTGAATATCGCTGAGGATCACCGTGAATTCATCGCCGCCGCGCCGGCCCAGCGTATCGCTTTCGCGCACGCAATATCCCAACCGCTCCGAGACCTCGCGCAAGAGCTGGTCTCCGGCGCTGTGCCCCAGGGTGTCGTTGACCTCCTTGAAATGGTCGAGATCAAGGAACAGGAGGGCGAAGAGGGTTCCTTCGCGGTGTCCCTTTGCCAGTTCCCGTTCCAGACGGTCCTTGAACAGCGTGCGGTTGGACAGACCGGTCAGGGGGTCGAAATTGGCCTGCTGCAGGATGGGGTCATTCTCGCCCTTGTGATGGGAAATATCGCTGAAAATGGCAATATGCCGCCTGATCTGCCCCAATTCGTCCTTGGGCGCGATAATGGACAACCATTCGGGATACACCTCGCCGCTCTTGCGGCGATTCCATATTTCCCCCTGCCACCTGCCGGTCTCATCAATACTCTTCCACATGGCGTCGTAAAACGCCGTGTCCTGTTTGCCGGAGCTAAGAATACTGGGGTTACGGCCCTTCACCTCATCTTCGCTATAGCCGGTGATCTGGGTAAAGGCGGGATTGACCATGACGATATTGTTCTCGGCGTCAGTGACCGCTATGGCCTCGTTGGTGTATTCCAGCACGGTGCTGGCTAAATAAAGCTCGTCGGCTCCCCTTTCATGACTGGATAGGGCGATGCTGGTATCCGCGGCCATGAGGCGCGCCGCCACCGTAAAATGGCGGTCCATCACATAGAACAGCACCAGCAGCACCGCCCCCATTCGCAGGCCATGGAGGAGCCACCACGAAGCTTCCCAGGGCAAGGAAGCCGTGGAGAGAAAACCCGAGATGGCGAAAAGCAGGCTGAAGGAGGCAAAAACGAGGCCTTCACCCTCCCTCCTCCTGTTTAAACGGGTTGAGAAATATGCCGCCGCCGCCAAAAACCCCAGAGACCCCAGAGGCCCCAAAGATCCGGCCACGGCGCCGTTCTCTCCCGGCATGTTTCCGAAAGAGAAAAGAACATCGGGAAAAGCCACGAAAACCACGCCGCAAGCCAAGGCGCCCACCGTGACAAGGGCGGGAAGAAAGCGGACAAATTGGCCTCTGCTCACCCGCCCCGGCAGCCATACCAGAGCGGCAAGAATACCGCCCGCGGCCATGGCCATTCCCTGCAGCCGGAAAATGACCTCCTCGCCGGAGGAAAAGGCGGAAAACAGGCCCAGTATGCCCATCCCCATCAGAGAACAGGCCACGAAGAGAGAGGCCGCATCGGAATTTGCGTAAGCACGCAGTTTGAGAATCTGGAAACCGGCAATCAGGGCGGCGAACCCGGCCACCCCACACAACAGGGTGAGCAGGGGCATGTTGACGCCGCGCCATTCGGGCAGCAAAGAAACGCCCAAAAGGCCCCCGGCCAGAGGCAAGACGAGCCCCACCAGCAACACGAGCAACAGCGGGGGCACACGGCCAAGCCGCGCCTTGATCCCGGCGAAGGGAGAATCCACCGGATATCCCGGCGCCGGTGAATAGGTGCCTGAGTCTTGCCCCCGAATCAACATGTCTGGCCTCTTAACCTTTACATGCCAGTATAGTCTTGATGGGCCTCATTAATCTATGGAGGCCATCAGGAAAGTGGGGGTTTCAAGCCGTGGAGAGGGGGCTGGCCCCTCCCCGCCAATTCCTGGAATTAACGGGGAGGAAAATGGTCGGAGCGATAGGATTTGAACCTACGACCCCTTCACCCCCAGTGAAGTGCGCTACCAGACTGCGCTACGCTCCGAAAAATACCCCCGACAATTCAAAGCCCCGATGATTCAAAGACGGTCTCAACATGGCTATTGGTGCCGGAAGCGGGCGCACTATACCACCCGAACCGGGCCGTGCAAGAGGCCCTCGCCATGACCAAGCGGCGCGCCACCCCTCTGCCCTCTGCCTATCCCCCATCCCAGAGAGACTTACCGCAGGGCCGTAGGGGGATCATATCTTGTCGAGCAATCCGCGCAGGGCTTCCAGCTCTTTCAACAACTCCCGCAGCTCGGTTTGGACTTCAGCGCTGGCGGCGCTGGGTGCGGCTTTAGCCGGAGCAGAGGACGCCGTCGCCATGGCCTGATCATCGAGCAGGGATTTCGCTCCGCCCTCGCGTAACAGGCGCTGTACGCCCTTGATGGTATAGCCGTCGTGATAAAGCAAATCGCGGATACTGCGCAGCAACCCAATATCCTCGGGCCGGTAATAGCGCCGGCCGCCACCCCGCTTCATGGGTTTGATCTGGCTGAACTTGGATTCCCAGAACCGCAGCACGTGCTGAGGAACGCTCAGCTCATTGGCCACCTCGCTGATGGTGCGGAATGCAGAGGCCGATTTCTCCCCGCCCCGGGGCGACGACTGGCCAGCCGAAGACTGTGGAGCACCGGCCACCATAATCAGGTGGCGCGCCTGGTCGCGGCCTCGCCAAGAGATGAATTGATGCGGTTTTTGAGAACATGGGAGGGACGAAATACCACCACCCGCCGGGGCGTAATGATGACTTCCTCTCCGGTCTTGGGATTGCGGCCGATACGCTCCCCCTTCATACGCACACCGAAACTGCCGAAGGAGGATATCTTGACCCCTTCACCGCCCGATAATGTGGATGAGATTTTTTCCAGAACGGATTCAACCAAGTCCGCGGACTCATTGCGGGAAAGGCCCACCTCTTGATAAACGGCCTCGGTTAAATGTGCACGCGTGACGGTGCGGTCTGCCATTGATCTTCCCCCCTCAAATCCGTTACGGAACCCTAACGTCCACGGCAATATCCGTCAATTGCAAAGGTATAGGAGATTTATTTCTCATATACCTTGAAAACCCGAATGGCTCTCCGGAGCGACCCCTTCAGCCCCTTTTACCGGCGCAGGCTACCAACGAACAATGGCCGACCCCCAGGTCAGCCCGCCGCCGATGGCCTCCAGCAAAAGCAGATGCCCGGGCTGGATTTTTCCCTCACGGCGGCCCCAGTCCAGGGCCAGGGGGATAGAGGCGGCCGACGTATTGGCGTGGCGGTCTATGGTGACGATCAGCTTTTCCTCTCCGAAACCGAGCTTCTTGGCCATTCCCTTCATGATCCGCAGGTTGGCCTGATGGGGCACCATCCAGTCTATGTCCCCGCCTTCCAGCCCGTGGGCGGCCAGGGCCTCCCCGGCCACCTCGGCGAGACGCACCACCGCCTTCTTGAAAATCTCCTGACCCTGCATCTTCACCACGCCCACCGTGCCGGTGCTCGAGGGGCCGCCATCCACATAGAGACAGTCGTGATCGCGCCCGTCGCAGTGTAGGTGCGTGGACAGCACCCCGCGATCACTGATCTCGCCGCTTCCCTCCCCTGCCTGAAGCACCAGCGCCCCGGCGCCGTCGCCGAACAGGACACAGGTGGCGCGGTCATTCCAGTCGAGGATGCGTGAAAAGGTTTCGGCGCCGACCACCAGGGCGGTGCGCGCCTGGCCGCAACGGATGAAATTATCGGCCACCGCCAGGGCGTAGATGAATCCGGTGCAAACCGCCTGAACATCGAAGGCCGCCGCGTTCACGGCCCCGAGTCCGGCCTGAATTCGCGACGCCGTGGAGGGAAAGGTCTCGTCGGGGGTGGAGGTGGCGAGCACGATAAGGTCCAACTCGCCGGCCTCGATCCCGGCATCGTCCAGCGCGGCTTGTGCTGCGGCAATCCCCAGATGCGAGGTAAATTCCCCTTGCGCTGCGATGTGACGCGTCTCGATTCCCGAACGCTCGCGGATCCACTCATCGCTGGTATCCACCGTGCGCGACAGTTCCTCATTGGTCATGACACGCTCGGGAAGATAGGACCCGCAACCGATGATCTGGGAACGTGGCGTCACGTCAGGCCGCTACGTTTCATGAAGGAAAAACCGGACATGCTAGAGAACAAGGCCGCCGGAATCATGGTCCGGCTCCAGGTTGAGGGTCTCGAATTCTTCCTTGATGATGTCGTTGAAGCCGTTGTTGATCATGTCCACGGCAACGCCGATGGCGTTTGCGAATCCGACCGCGTCGGTACCGCCGTGACTCTTGACCACGATCCCGTTCAACCCCAGAAGCATGGCGCCGTTATAAACCCGCGGATCAAGCCGCGACTTCAAGCGCTGCAGCGCGCCCCGGCTCAACAGATATCCCAGCCTCGAAACCAGGGTGGCGCGATAGGCCTTCTTGAGATAGTTGGTATAGAGATGGACGATGCCCTCGGCGGTTTTCAGAGCAATGTTGCCGGAAAATCCGTCGGTGACGATCACATCCACGGTGCCGGCGGCGATGTCGTCGCCCTCCACGAAACCGTGAAACTGTATGGGCAGGTGGCTGTTGCTCAGGATATCGCTGGCGCGGCGCACGGAATCGTGCCCCTTGCGCTGTTCCGATCCCACGTTGAGAAGTCCGATGGAAGGCTTGTCGAGCCCCAAGACGGTGCGGACGAACACTTCCCCCATCACCGCGAACTGCACCAGATTGTCGGAATCGCATTCCACATTGGCGCCCAGATCCAGCATCAGGGTTTCGCCCTTCTGGGTCGGGAAAAAAGAGGCGATGGCGGGGCGGTCTATACCGGGCAGGGTTTTCAGGACGAACTTGGCGATGGCCATGAGCGCGCCCGTATTGCCAGCCGAAACCACGCCTTCGGCAAGGCCGTCGCGCACCGAATTAATGGCGATACGCATGCTCGATTCCCTGCCGCCACGCAGCGCCTGAGACGGTTTTGCCTCGGCGCTCACCACATCCACGGTATGGTGTACCGAACAGCTCTTGTGGAGCGCCGGCGTTTCATCCAGCAACCCCTCGAGACGCTTGGAATCTCCAAACAGCAGAAAATGGATGCCGGGGAACCGCTCGTGAGCGATTTCGAGGCCCTCGATCACCATCTCCGGCGCTTGATCTCCGCCCATGGCGTCCAGCGCGATGATATGGCCTTTGCTCACTGCCGGAATCCCCGCGGACAGTTATGAAAATTTATATGCCCGAGGCCTCGGCCACTTCGCGATCGCGGTAGGTGCCGCAAGACTCGCAGACATGGTGGGGCAGTTTATATTCACCGCAGCTGGGGCATTCCACATAACCCGCAGCCTTCAGGGAATCGTGCGATCGGCGCATATTGCGTTTCGACGTGGATATTTTTCTCTTGGGTACAGCCATGCTCTTACTCTCACATTCTTCAGGTAACGATTCTGAATAATTATTCTGGGGCACATTCTGGGGTAACTATTGGTAATTTATTCGCACTCTGTTCGGGCGCGATCCGTCGGAAGGTCTGCTTACTTAACGAAAAACTCGGGCTCGGGCAACCGCAATGGGCAACTATCTGATTCAATTATTATTTTTTAAGTCCTGAAGAACCGAAAAAGGGCTTTCCCGGGTTTCAGCCTGGCCTGTGGATTCCCCTGTCAATTTCTCCGTTAATTCCGGCGGCACCTGTTCGTCGGGCAACCGGGGATAGGGGTCAAGGGCCAGACTCAGATACTGGGCGATGCATTCCCCCATATCCAGCTCCTCACCCTCGAGGGGTTCGGCCTCTTCCATCTCCGAAGAAAGCACCAGTTCCTCCCCCGAATCCCCTGAATCCCCCGACTCCTCCTCTCCCTTAGGCTCGAACAGCCAGTTGAAAGATTCCTTCACATGGGTGCTCACCGGCTCCTGGGTGACCACGGAGCGTTGCACCACATGGGCCTCGAAAGAGCCGGCCAGCCTTATATTTCCGCGCTTGCCCGACGGCCGGACCGTGACCTCGGCACGCAGCCCCTCCAGGGAGACAAAATCGAAACGCCGGGCCAGGCCCGCGCATTCTTGCGCCGTGGCCTCCAAATGATGCTCTTCGCCTTCCTTGCCCAGCCGGGTCAGGTCGAGGATTCTGGAAAATTCAGTTTGTACCGCTTCTGGAGTCATACCTTCATGGTCCTTGCCGCTAGGTTTGCGATACATATGGCCTGTCCGGGGACCGGTCAATGCCTTTTGGCCGCTCCCTTTCTACTCCCTCTTTCACCTTGGGGGGCAAATCAGGGAGGCGGAGAACCGAATCGGCATTGGCCTTCCAGGAGCGCGCTGAAAGGCTGGATGGCAAGGGATCCGATTTCGCGCCGCATATAATCCGCCATCTTGCCCAGATGCGCCTTCTCCACCTTCACCGAACCGTACAGGTTGCGATCCAGCGCCGCTTCCAGACGCTCCTTCCCGGCCTCCTCCCCATTGATCTCAAGAGCGGAATCATAGGCCGCCACACGCCCCATAAGGGAACGCGCCATGCGTTTTACTTCCGCCCCCACGGAAACGTCGCCCACACCCATTTCCCGCACGTTGTTGTCCATATCCTCGAACATCACATCGAACAAAGCCTGGGCCAGATCGGCGCCCTCCTCGTCCTCGCTCTTGAGGCGGTGGAGCACAAGAAAACAATGCAAGGCGATGGATTCAAAGCGGCCGTCAACGGTATCGGGAACGCCGCAACGGCGATAGAAGGCCTCTTTGCGGGCCTGTTCCACGATTCGTTGGTATAGGTTTTTTGCAATATCTGGATGTTTGGGCATGGCGCTGATGAATAATTGCGATGCAGGAACGGGGCCTGAAGAGGAAAAACCACAATTTTTAATTGAAATAAAGACCCCAATGAAAATACAGCGTCATTCACGAACGTCCCGTTGACTATATCGGGGGCAATTTCAATCTTTTCAATCCGCCGATCACATGGATTGCGGTATCCTAGGCGCTTCTCGTATAGTCGCCCAAGAGCGGGTCAGGATTGATAGGGATCACTTTGATGGCAGCGAATCGGTTCATGCGGGTAGGCGCGGCGCGCGGCGCGATGTGGGGGCATCGGGCAAGCGCCGCAACAACTCCGAGGGGCCGATCCGCCCCACCTTCGGCCGGGTGCTTTTTCCCCGTGGCATCGTTACGCTTCTCATCCGATGCACAGGCAT
>JADHSZ010000041.1 GCA_016776635.1 Alphaproteobacteria bacterium | reverse complement strand
CCCGCGCCCGCACGGCGATCTGTTCGGCGCCGTTGGAATGGCCGTCGAGCCCCGGCTTGCCCACCAGCATTTTCAGCCGCCGCCCCAGCGTCTCCGAGGCTTCTTCCACCCGTTGCCGGGCATGGGCGAAGGAATTGTCTCCGGCCATGGCGGAGGGTGGCGAGCTTCCCGTAACCACCCCGGTGGGGGCGCGGTATTCGCCGAATACCTGGCGCAGACGGCCCGCCCATTCGCCGGTGGTGACGCCGGCATGGGCGCAGGCAATGGAGGATTCCATGATGTTGCGGGGTTCCCTGGCGGCGGCTTCCAGCGCATCGAGCGCGCCTGCCGCGGCCGCGTCGTCGCGATTCTCCCGCCATGCCTCCAAGCCCTTGATCTGTGCCGCCTCGGCCTTGGGGTCGGGGGTGAAGAAGCCGCCGTCTTGCGATTCCGTGAGTGGTGAGTCGTGGGTCTCGGTGAAACAGTTGACGCCCACCACCGGCAGTTCGCCCGATTCCACCCGCGCCAGCCGCAGCGCGCCGGAGGCCACCAGCTGTTGCTTCATGTAGCTCGATTCGATGGCCGCCACCACACCGCCGGCCTCAACGATACGGGCCATCTCGGCGCGGGCTTCTTCTTTGAGCTTGTCCACGTTTTCGCGGATCACGGCTGAGCCCTCGAAGATGTCGTCGAATTCCATGAGGTCGGTCTCGTGGGCCATGATCTGTTGCAGACGCAGGGACCATTGCTGGTCCCAGGGCCGCGGCAGGCCCAGCGCCTCGTTCCAGGCCGGAAGCTGGATGGCGCGCGCCCGGGTGTTTTTCGACAGCACCACCGACAGCATCTCGATCAAGATACGATAGACGTTGTTTTCCGGCTGTTGCTCGGTGAGGCCCAGGGAGTTCACCTGCATGCCATAGCGGAAGCGGCGGAATTTCTCGTCCTCGATGCCATAGGTCTGGCGGCAGATTTCGTCCCACAGTTCGGTGAAGGCGTGGACCTTGCACAGCTCGGTGACGAAACGCATGCCGGCATTAAGAAAGAAGCTGATGCGCCCCACCACGCGGGGAAAATCCTTCTCCGCCACCTGGCCGCCCTCGCGCACGCCGTCGAGCACGGCGCCGGCCGCGGCCAGGGTGAAGGCCAGTTCCTGCATTGGCGTGGCCCCTGCTTCCTGGAGGTGATAGGAGCACACATTGATGGGATTCCATTTCGGAATCTCGTTGGCGGTAAAGGCGATGATATCGGTGGTCAGCCGCAGCGAGGGGCCGGGCGGGAAGATATAGGTGCCGCGCGCGAGATATTCCTTGATGATGTCGTTCTGGGTGGTGCCGGCCAGCCCTGCGCGTTGCGCGCCCTGGTCCTCGGCCGCCGCGATATAGAGGGCCAGCAGCCACGGCGCGGTGGCGTTGATGGTCATGGAGGTGTTCATCTGGTCCAGCGGGATGCCCTCGAACAGGGCCTTCATGTCGCCGAGATGACATATGGGCACGCCCACCTTGCCGACCTCGCCGCGGGCCAGCACATGATCGGAATCGTAGCCGGTCTGGGTCGGCAGGTCGAAGGCCACCGAGAGGCCGGTCTGACCCCTGGCGAGATTGGAACGGTAGAGTTCATTGGAGGCGGTGGCCGAGGAATGACCCGAATAGGTACGGATCATCCATGGTGATGCATGGGGCGATTTGACCCCGGAAGGCGCCCCGGCATTCGTTGCGTTCGCGTTATTATCCCCTTTTGAGGGGGAATTTGGTGTAGCCGGTTTGTCCTTCATTCCCAGGGATTCTCCCGCTTTTCGGCATTCAGTCTGGAATTATCGGGGTGACGTTACCATATTGTGCATTGCAAAAAAACTATCGGGAAGGTTAAATCCCGGACCGGTCATTTGGCTCCGGATATATTTGGGATATGTCTGGGGCATGAAGACGTCTGGAATTAGTCTAATAAGGAACACCCCGGCTTTCACGGAAAAATCGCTCACTACCGGGCTTAATGGAGAGTTTTAAACATGGGTAAGACGGCAGAGGTCGTGAATATGAACAGCGTACAAACAGAAAAAGACCTCTATGAAATTGGCGAAATTCCGCCTTTGGGTCATGTTCCTAAACAGATGTATGCCTGGGCCATCCGCCGCGAGCGCCACGGTCCGCCCGAAGACGCCATGCAGGTGGAAGTGGTGGATACGCCGAAACTGGATTCCCACGAGGTTCTGGTTTTGGTCATGGCCGCCGGTGTCAACTACAACGGCGTCTGGGCGGCGCTGGGCCTTCCCATTTCCGTCTTCGACGTGCACAAGGCCGATTTCCATATCGCCGGTTCCGACGCCTCGGGCATCGTCTGGGCCGTGGGCTCGAAGGTGACACGCTGGAAGGTGGGTGACGAAGTGGTGGTCCATTGTAACCAGGACGACGGCGATGACGAGGAATGCAACGGCGGTGATCCCATGTTTTCACCGACCCACCGCATCTGGGGCTATGAGACGCCCGACGGGTCCTTCGCCCAGTTCACCAATGTCCAGGCCCAACAGCTGATGCCGCGGCCGCTGCACCTGACCTGGGAAGAAAGCGCCTGTTACACGCTGACCCTGGCTACCGCCTATCGCATGATGTTCGGCCACCGCCCCCACATCCTGCGTCCCGGCCATAACGTGCTGGTATGGGGCGCCTCGGGCGGTCTGGGGTCCATGGCGGTGCAGTTGATCGCCACCGCCGGAGCCAACGCCATCGGCATTATCTCCGACGACGACAAGCGCGATTTCGTCATGTCCATGGGCGCCAAGGGCGTCATCAACCGCAAGGATTTCGAGTGCTGGGGCCAGTTGCCCGATGTGGGTGACGCCGAAGGTTATGGCAAATACATGAAGAAGTGCCGCGAATTCGGCAAGGCCATCTGGGAATTCACCGGCAAGGGCGTGGACGTGGACATAGTCTTCGAACATCCCGGCGAGGCGACCTTCCCGGTGAGCTGTTTCGTGGTCAAGCGCGGCGGCATGGTGGTCTTCTGCGCCGGCACCAGCGGCTATAACCTGACCATGGACGCGCGCTTCGTGTGGATGCGCCAGAAACGTATCCAGGGCAGCCATTTCGCCAATCTCAAACAGGCGGCCCAGGCCAACAAGCTGGTCATCGAGCGCCGCATCGACCCCTGTATGTCGGAAGTGTTCGGTTGGGACGAGATTCCCCGCGCCCACACCAAAATGTGGAATAACGAGCACAAGCCGGGCAATATGGCGGTGCTGGTCCAGGCCAAGCGGCCCGGCCTGCGTACCCTTGAGGATGCCATCGAGGCCTGAACCGCTCTAGGTTAGGCCGGGCAGGCGAGCAAGCGAGTCCACCATCATGTCCGATATTCTCAAATCCTGTGCTGCTGCGTTGCAAGCGGCGGAAGGGTTGGTTGAAAAAGCCCGCGTGAATGTGGCCGAGCGTGTGGTGGCCGAGGGCCGTATTAACGCGGAAGCCCTGGAAACCCACCAGGTGGCCGCCCACGGTCTGGCCTGGCTGGCTACCTATGGCGCGGCTCTGGCCGAAATGCTGGCCTGGGCGAATCGATTGCAGGAGGCAGGCAGTCTGGGCGAGCTTGAAACGCTCATTCTCAAGGCCACCTTCGGTGAATACTTAGCCCAGATGCAGGGCGGTCTCGCCATGAGCCAGGTGGAAATCGTACGCCCCGCCGATTTGGGCCTTACATCGGAAGATGTGGCGGCGTTCCTGAACAACGAGGTGCGGGAGCTCATGGCCTCGGGCACGGCCCCGGAAGTGCGTGTCAGTATTGCCGGCCATCTGGCCCACCGTCATTTCGGTGATCCCGCCCTGGGCGACGAGATGCTCCACATGGTGCGCGACCAGTTCCACCGTTTTTCCAACGAACAGGTGATTCCCAAGGCCCAGGAATGGCACCTCAAGGACGAGTTGATTCCCCTCTCGGTGATCGAGCAGATGTCCGAGCTGGGCGTGTTCGGTCTCGCCGTGCCGGAGGAATATGGCGGGCTCGGCATGGGCAAGTCGGCCATGTGCATTGTCACCGAGGAACTTTCACGGGGCTATCTTTCGGTGGGCTCGCTGGGCACCCGTTCCGAGATCGCCGCCGAACTGATCCGTCTCGGCGGCACGGAAGAACAGAAAAGCCAATGGCTGCCCAAGATCGCCAGCGGCGAGACCCTGACCACGGCGGTGTTCACCGAACCCAATACCGGTTCCGATCTGGCCTCGCTCACCACGCGGGCGGTGCGCGACGGCGACGTCTATCGCATTACCGGGGCCAAGACCTGGATCACCCATGGCGCGCGCAGCGATTTGATGACCCTGTTGGTGCGCACCAACCCGGACGAGAAGGGCTATAAGGGGCTCTCCATGTTTCTGGCGGAAAAGCCGCGCGGCAGCGATGCCGATCCCTTCCCCGCCGCCGGTATGAGCGGTGGCGAGATCGGAGTGCTGGGCTATCGCGGCATGAAGGAATACGAGATCGCCTTCGACGGTTTCGAGGTGCCCGCCGCCAATCTCTTGGGTGGCGAGGAAGGCCAGGGTTTCAAACAATTGATGGCGACATTCGAATCGGCCCGCATCCAGACCGCCGCCCGCGCCGTGGGCGTGGCCCAATGCGCCCTCGAGCTGGGCCTGAAATACGCGGAAGAACGGGTGCAGTTCGGTAAACCCATCTTTGCCTTCCCGCGCATCTCCGGGAAACTGGCCTGGATGGCGGTGGAAACCATGATCGCCCGTCAGTTGACCCTGGCCTCGGCGCGGGAAAAGGATTCCGAGAAACGCTGTGACATTGAGGCCGGTATGGCCAAATTGCTGGGCGCGCGGGTGGCCTGGTCCAACGCCGATAACGCCCTGCAGATCCACGGCGGCAACGGTTATGCCGAGGAATACCCTGTGAGCCGCGTGTTGTGCGACGCCCGTATTCTCAACATCTTCGAGGGTGCGGCGGAAATTCAGGCCCAGGTCATCGCGCGCGGCCTGTTGCTGCCCCGCGATTAGCCGTCCTCTTGGTATATAGAGAGCAACCCGCTTGAGGCATCGCGCCACCGCAAGGTAAGCTCTTTGTTATGGATTTTATTGTTTCCCTTATGCCCTATGTGATCGGCTTGGCCTTGCTGGCCACGCTGGGCGTTCTGTTCGCGGGTTTGTTCTCGATGATGCGGGGCGGCGAATTCAGCAAGAAGTATTCCAACAAGCTGATGCGCATGCGGGTGGCGTTTCAGGGGTTGGCCATCGTGTTGTTTGTTCTGTTTGCCTATCTCATGAACACGGCGGGCTAGGCCCAGAGGAAGATTTCCAGAGGCGGTTTTATGGTGCGGCTCGATAAAATATATACCCGTGGCGGCGATAGCGGCGAAACCTCGCTGGGTGACGGCAAGCGCGTGGCCAAGCACGATCTTCGGGTCGCGGCCTATGGCACGGTGGACGAGGCCAATGCGGTGCTGGGCCTGGCCCGGCTCCATACCGGAGACGAGGCCGGGGCCATGCTTGAGCATATTCAGAACGACCTGTTCGATCTCGGCGCCGATCTCTGCCGGCCGCAAGGACAGAACGGGGAAGGCAAGGAAGGCGAAGAAGTCCTGCGTGTCAACGCCGAACAGGTGGCGCGGCTGGAGCGGGAAATCGATGAAATGAACGAAGACCTGGAGCCGCTCACGTCTTTTGTTCTGCCCGGCGGCAGCGCCGCCAGCGCCCATCTTCACCACGCCCGCACGGTGGTGCGCCGGGCCGAACGGCTGGCCACCGAACTGGCGGCGGCCGACCCCGTCAACAATCAGGCCATCGCCTATCTCAACCGCCTCTCGGATCATCTGTTTGTTATGGCCCGGCATCTCAACGGCGGCGGCAAGGACGACGTGCTGTGGCGGCCGGGAGCCAATCGCTAGGCCCACCGCGTGGCGGGAGATTCTCCTTGGGCCAGAGGCGGAATATCCCCACATTTACTCGGGACATGACGGGATTGTTCGTGCCGGGGATTGCCGGAGATTGACAGTCCGGGGCCAATGTTGATTATGGGGTCCGCCTTAGCCGAAGGGGTCCGCCTTCGCCGAGGGAAAGCCCCCCAAAGTCCGAGATATAAAAGTCTAAAAAGCCGGGAAATTCATGAAAGTTCTTGTTGCCGTCAAGCGGGTCATCGATTTCAACGTCAAGGTCCGGGTCAAGGCCGACCAGAGCGGCGTCGAAACCGCCAATGTGAAGATGTCCATGAACCCCTTCGACGAGATCGCCGTGGAAGAGGCCCTGCGTTTGAAAGAGGCCGGTACGGTGAGCGAAGTCGCCGTCGTTTCGGCAGGCGGTCCCCAGGTCCAGGAGACCATCCGCACCGCCCTGGCCATGGGCGCCGACCGTGGCATTCATATCCCCTGTGAGGGTGATCTCGAGCCGCTGGCCGTGGCCAAGCTCTTGAAGGCGCTGATGGAGAAAGAAAGCCCCGATCTCGTCATCATGGGCAAACAGGCCATCGACGATGATTGTAACCAGACCGGCCAGATGCTGGCCGCGCTCGCCAACCGGCCCCAGGGCACCTTTGCCTCGAAGCTGGTTTTAAGCGACGGCAAGGCGGAAGTGACGCGCGAGATCGACGGCGGGCTGGAGACGGTGAGCATCGACCTGCCGGCGGTGATTACCACCGATTTGCGGCTCAACGAACCACGCTATGCCTCGCTGCCCAATATCATGAAGGCCAAGAAGAAGCCCATCGAGGAGGTGACGCCGCAAGATCTGGGCGTGGACGTGACGCCGCGGTTGGAGACATTGAAGGTGGAAGACCCGCCGGTGCGCGCCGGTGGCGTCATCGTCGCCGATGTGGACGAACTGCTCGATAAACTGAAAAACGAAGCCAAGGTGATCTGATGGCCGTTCTTATTCTTGCCGAACACGACCACGCAACCATCCGCCCGGCCACCCTGCACACGGTAACGGCGGCGGCCCAGCTCGGCGGTGAGGTGACGATCCTCGTGGCCGGAGAGAATTGTGGTGCGGCGGCCGAGGCTGCCGCCAAGATCGCCGGGGTGGCGAAGGTGCTGTGCGCCGATGATGGGGCCTATGGCCATCATCTGGCGGAAAATGTGGCCTGGCTGGTGAAGACCCTGGCAGACGGCTACAGCCATATCTTGGCGCCGGCCACCACATACGGAAAGAACATCCTGCCCCGCGCCGCGGCTTTGCTCGACGTGACCCAGATTTCCGACATCATCGCCGTGGAGGGCGCGGACACCTTCCGCCGCCCCATCTATGCCGGTAACGCCATCGCCACGGTGCGCTCGTCCGACGCCATCAAGGTTATCACGGTGCGCGGCACCGCCTTCGAGTCAGCCGCCGAAGAGGGCGGCAGCGCGGCGGTGGAAGCCATCGAAAGCGCCGGTGATGCCGGCTATTCGGGCTTCGTGGGCCATGAGCTGAGCAAGTCCGACCGCCCCGAGCTGACCTCGGCGCGGGTGATTATCTCGGGCGGGCGCGGGTTGCAGAATTCGGAGAATTTCAAACTGATTGAAGCCGTGGCCGACAAGCTGGGCGCGGCGGTGGGCGCCTCGCGGGCGGCGGTGGATTCGGGCTTCGTGCCCAACGATTTCCAGGTCGGTCAGACCGGCAAGATCGTCGCCCCGGACCTTTACATGGCGGTGGGGATTTCCGGCGCCATCCAGCACTTAGCCGGAATCAAGGACAGCAAGGTTATTGTCGCCATCAACAAGGACGAGGAAGCGCCCATCTTCCAGGTGGCCGATTACGGGCTGGTGGCCGACTTGTTCGAGGTTTTACCCGAAATGACGGAAAAGCTGTAGACTAGTGCATCGGCGCCGTAGACGTTTAACGAAGAAACCGGGAAAGCGGCATGAGCGGAAAAAGCGTCACCTTTAAAAAAATCGGGGTCATCGGTGGTGGCCGCATGGGCTGTGGCATCGCCAATGTCTTTGCCGTGGCCGGATACGACGTGTTCATACTCGATACCAGCAAGGCCCGGCTCGCCGCAGCCGATAAGTATTTGAAGGAAATCTTCGCCCGCCAGATCGCCAAGAAGCGGATCAAGCCCGCCGACCGCACCAAGGCCGCCAAGCGCATCAAGAGCGGCACCAATATCAAACAGATGAAGACCTGCGACCTGGTGATCGAGGCCGTGACCGAGGATGAGAAGCTTAAATGCAACCTCTTCAAGAGGCTGTGCCCGCATCTCAAATCCAGCGCTATCATCGCCTCCAACACCTCGTCCATCTCCATAACCCGGCTCGCCGCGGCCACCGACCGGCCCGGCAAGTTCATCGGCATGCATTTCATGAACCCGGCCCCGGTGATGAAGCTGGTGGAGCTGATTCGCGGTATCGCCACCGACGAGGAGACCTATCACGCGGTCTGGGATCTGACGCTGAAAATCCGCAAGACCCCGGTGATGACCGAGGATTTCCCGGCCTTCATCGTCAACCGCATCCTGTTGCCCATGGTCAACGAGGCCATCTATACCCTGTACGAGGGGGTGGGATCGGTGGAGGCCATCGACACCGCCATCAAGCTCGGCGCCAATCACCCCTTGGGCCCGCTGGAGCTGGCCGACTATATCGGGCTCGATATCTGTCTCGCCATTATGAACGTGCTCTATGAGGGGCTGGCCGATAATAAATACCGGCCCTGTCCGTTGCTGGTGAAATATGTGGAAGCCGGATGGCTGGGCCGTAAGACCAAGCGCGGATTCTACGATTATTCCAGCGGCAAGCCGGTGGCCACGCGCTAGCGCGCTTGTTCAGCTTCGCGGCCTGAATTATTTGGCCGCCGCCTCAGTTTCCGTCAGTTCTTCCAGCAGCCCTATAATCCGGGGCTGGTCCCATTCATAGGCGCCTTCGAAACGCCCGGCCTCAAAGCCTTGCGCGTCAATGAAAAGCGTGGTGGGCAGGCGCGGAACGCCAAGCGCCCGTGCCGCCGTGCCCTGGGAGTCGTAAAAGACGGGGAGGCCGGAAAGCCCGTTTTTCTCAAGAAATGGCAGCACCGCCCCGGCGCCCTTCAGGTCCTGGGAAATGGCGATCAAGGCCAGGCCGCGGTCCTCCATGGTTTCCGTCATCCGCATCAGGGAGGGCAGTTCACGAATACAGGGCGCGCACCATGTGGCC
This sequence comes from Alphaproteobacteria bacterium, assembly GCA_016776635.1. Taxonomy (GTDB): domain Bacteria; phylum Pseudomonadota; class Alphaproteobacteria; order UBA11136; family UBA11136; genus UBA11136. The sequence continues at coordinate 16,522 of JADHSZ010000041.1, read as the reverse complement.
CAGAAATTCACCACCACCACAGACCCCTTAAAGGCGGCAAGGGAGGTTTCCCTGCCCTCGCCGTTGGTAAAGGTGACGTCCGCGATGTGGCGCGCGGTTTCGTGCAGCGTGGGCAGCGGGGATTTGGGGGCGTCGCCGTCGGGGAACACGGTCGCGCGATCTTTGCTTGATTGCGGAGCCGATATGACCACAATCAGGAGAATTACGGCGCTGAAGGCAGCCAGCAGCAGTAGTCTCTTGGTCGTCTGATTTTCGTTCATTGCGTTCCCGTCGAGGTCTTGAGAGTCATGTGCGCGAAAAAAACACCCAGAAGGGGCAAAAGCAAGGCCCGGTCTAATGCCCGGTCCAACGATCGGCCCAGTGATCGGCCCAATGCCTTGTGGGGCGGCCGCTTTGGCGCCGGCCCCGCCGCCATCATGGAGAAAATCAACGCCTCCATAGATTTCGACAAGAAACTGGCGATCCAGGATATTGCCGCCTCCATCGCCCATTGCGAGATGCTGGCGACGCGCGGCATCATATCGCGAAAGGACGGGGATGCCATCGTTTCCGGGCTTGGCAAGATTGCCAAGGAAATCCAGCACGGCACTTTCGTGTTCAAGCATGAGCTTGAGGATATTCACATGAATGTGGAATCGCGCCTCACCGAGATTATCGGCGACGCCGCCGGATGCCTGCATACGGCGCGCTCGCGCAACGATCAGGTGGCCACCGATTTCCGGCTCTGGGTGCGCGACGTCCTCGATCAGGTGGAGGACGCGCTGACCGGTCTTCAGGCGGCGCTCATCGCGAGGGCGGAGGAACACGCGGCCACGGTGATGCCCGGATTTACGCATCTGCAGACGGCCCAGCCGGTTACCTTCGGCCATCACATGCTGGCCTATGTGGAGATGCTTGGCCGCGACCGGGGACGGGTCGCCGACGCCCGCGCGCGGCTTAACGAATCACCGCTGGGCGCGGCGGCGCTGGCCGGCACCTCGTTTCCCATCGACCGCCGCATGACGGCGCGGGCGCTGGGATTCGACCGGCCCATGGTCAATTCCCTGGACGCCGTTTCCGACCGCGACTTTGCGCTGGAATTCCTCTCCGCCGCCGCCATCAGCGCGGTGCATCTCTCGCGGCTGGCCGACGAGATCGTGCTCTGGTGCAGCGATGCCTTCGGTTTCGTGACCCTGCCCGACAGTTTCAGCACCGGCAGTTCCATCATGCCGCAAAAGCGCAACCCCGATGCCGCCGAGCTGATCCGCGCCAAGAGCGGCCGCGTGGCGGGCGCGCTGATGGGATTACTGTCGGCGCTGAAGGGCTTGCCGCTGGCCTATTCCAAGGATATGCAGGAAGACAAGGAGCCGGTCTTCGAGGCCGCCGATATCTGGCTGTTGTCCCTGGACGCCATGACCGGCATGATCGGTGATTTGACGGTGAATGCCGGGGCCATGAGGGAGGCGGCTGGCCGAGGCCATGCCACGGCCACGGACCTTGCCGACTGGCTGGTGCGGGTGCTCGACATGCCCTTCCGCCGCGCCCATCAGGTGACGGGCTTGTTGGTGAAGCTGGCCGATGAGAAAGGCTGTGGCCTGGCGGACTTGAGCCTTACGGCCATGCAGTCGGTGGAACCACGCATGACCGCCGATGTGTTCAAAGTGCTGGACGTGGAGAAATCGGTGGCCAGCCGCAAGAGCCTGGGCGGCACCGCGCCGGTTAATGTGCGCCGTGCGGTGGCGGCGGCCCGCAAGACCTATTTGTGAGGGATGAGAAGATGAGGCCTTTTGTTCATCTGTTGCTGGCGGTGCTAGTCGCGGTTTCCCTGAGCCTGGCGCTGGGCGCTTGCGGCAAGAAGAGCGACCCCGAGCCGCCCGAGGGCAGCGAGTATCCCCGGCACTATCCCGACCAGTGAGGTTTCCGTGAGTGACTTTGCTTATGTGAACGCGCGTCTTCATGCCGAAGGCGTTGCCCTGGAAGACTTGGCCACCGAGGTGGGCACGCCGTTCTATTGTTATTCCACGGCCGCCATGGAAAGCCGCTGTGAGGCTTTCGCGCGGGCCTTTGATGGTCTTCCGGCGACGGTCTGTTATTCGGTGAAGGCCAATTCCAACCTTGCCGTTTTGCGTGAGATGGCCCGCCACGGCGCCGGCGCCGACGTGGTGTCGGGCGGCGAGCTTGCCCGCGCCCTGAAGGCGGGGATGGCGCCGGATAAAATCGTCTTTTCCGGCGTCGGCAAGACCGCTGGCGAAATTGACGCCGCCCTGGAGGCGGGAATCGCCCAGATCAACGTGGAATCGGAATCGGAACTGGTGATGGTGGGCGAACGGGCGCGCGCCCACGGCGTTGACGCGGCGGTGGCCCTGCGCGTCAACCCGGACGTGGATGCCGATACCCACGAAAAGATTTCCACCGGCAAGGTGGAGGACAAGTTCGGCATCGACCTGCCCCATGCCGCCGATCTTTACGCCCGCACCGCGGCCATGGAGGGCGTGACACCGGTGGGGCTGGCGGTCCATATCGGATCGCAGCTGACCCGGCTCGATCCCTTCCGCGAGGCCTTTTCGCGTATTGCTGCCTTGGTGCATGATCTCCGTGAGTCCGGGCTGGAGGTGAGGCGGCTCGATCTCGGCGGCGGGCTGGGTATCGTCTATGACGGTGAGACACCGCCCCACATCGCCGACTATGCCGCCCTGGTGCGCGAGGTGATCGCGCCCCTTGGCTGTGAGTTGCTGTTCGAGCCGGGTCGCTGGCTGGTGGGCAACGCCGGGGTTCTGGTGACCCGCGTGATCCGCATCAAGGAAGGCCTGAGCCGCCGTTTCGTGGTGGTGGATGCGGGCATGAACGACCTCTTGCGGCCCGCCCTTTATGACGCCCGGCACCGCATTCTTCCCTTGAACGAAACCGCCCCCGATGCCGAGGAAAGCCCCGCCGATGTGGTGGGTCCGGTATGTGAGAGCGGCGACAGTTTCGCCGTGGCGAGGCCGCTGCCGCCGCTGGCCGAGGGCGATCTCGTGGCGATATGTTCGGCGGGGGCTTACGGCGCCGTCATGGCCTCCACCTATAACAGCCGGGCGCTGGTTCCCGAGGTGATGGTGCGAGGTAAGGTTCATGCCGTGGTGCGGCCGCGCCAGGACATCGATGCTCTGTTGGGTCTGGAGTCTGTGCCGGGCTGGCAGGAGGCGGACACCGATTAAAGGAGCGCGGCTCAAGCCGCCTTGCAGGCCGCGCGGCCCCTTATGCGGGCTATTCTTCTGTGGGTTCTTCTTCCGGGGGTTCTTCCGCGGGCATGTCAGGGGAAGACGTGTTGTCTTCCATCATTTCTTCTTCCGCGGTCTCTTCCATCGTCTCTTCTTCCATTTCCTCGGTCATCTCTTCCGTGGCCTCTTCCTCCACCATCTCACCTTCGTCTTCCATCATCTCTTCTTCCATTTCCTCTGTGGCCTCTTCTTCCATTTCTTCCGCGGCGTCTTCTTCCGGCATGGTCTCGGGCATGGCTTCGGGCTCGGGATCGAGGAAGGTGATGTTGAGACCCGCGGCGCCCTTGGGAAGGTCCACCACCTCGGTCGTGAAAGGTACGCTTTCCCCAGGCAGGAGGTTTTTCTGGCGGATGGAGAAGGTCCAGCTGTGGAGCGGCTCTCCCGCCGAGTTGGTAAGTTCGCCGCTGAAGAGGGGAACCTCGCGTACCTTGCGCGAAATATTAGCGATTTCCCCGCTGATGGTGAGGGAGGGAGCCCCGTCTTTTTTGCCGCGCTTGGAGTTTACACCGCGTAGCTCGAGCCCCGTTCCCGGAGCCTCCACGCCGAGACCGACCAGGATGTAGAGCCGGTTGGAGACGGGCCAGATATCGCGCACCGTGTCGCGGTAGACGATGGCGCCGCCAAAGACGCCGCCGAAGATAACGAAGAACAGGAACCAGTTGACGATCTTGCCGATTTTGGACGGGGGCTTGGCCTCGATGGGCTCGCCGGTTTCCCGGTCCACGGGGCGGGGCTCAAAATCCTCGAGGTCTATGGGCTCGTCATCTTCGCCGATGTCTTCACCGAGGTCTTCACCGAGGTCTTCGTCAATGTCCTCGCCGATATCCTCGCCGCCGATATCCTCGCCGCCAATGTCTTCGCCGCCGATATCCTCGCCCACGTCCTCATGGATGTCTTCGCCGATATCCTCACCGAGGTCTTCGCCCACATCCTCATGGATATCCTCGCCGATATCCTCGCCGGCGTCTGCCGCCGCGCCTTCGTCCTTCAGTTCGGAGGGGTCCTGGGTCCAGGTGTGTTTGCATTTGAAGCAGCGAACAGTCTGTCCTTCGGGCCGCAGCGCGGCCGTATCCAGTTTGTAATGAGCATCGCAGGAAGGGCAGGTTAGGATCATTTGCCGCAAAAAATAGAGCAGAAAAAGATAGGCGTGAGCCCCTGATTTCACAGAATAATACTAAGAATTTATAAGCGGTTGCTTGTGCGAGCGCAAGGTAAAGAGCTTGATGCTGGACGAAGCAAGCGGCTGCGTGTCATTCTTTGGCGCGGGAGTTGGCCGCAGGACTTGGTGGCTGGAGTCGGCAGCAACATGGTGAGATTTGAGAATGTGGGCCTGCGCTACGGTATGGGGCCGGAGGTGCTGCGCGACATCTCGTTCGGGTTGGCGCCGGGCTCTTTCCATTTTCTCACCGGTCCCAGCGGCGCCGGCAAATCATCCCTGTTGCGCCTGATCTATCTGGCGCTGCGGCCCTCGAGAGGGCTGATCAACATGTTTGACCGGGATGTGGCGACCCTGCCCCGGGCCGACACTCAGGATTTGCGCCGCCGTATCGGCGTCGTGTTCCAGGATTTTCGCCTCATCGAACACCTCTCGGCACTCGACAACGTGGCCCTTCCCTTGCGCGTGGCCGGCATGAGCCCGCAGCGCATTAAGAGCAACGTCTCGGAGTTGCTGAGCTGGGTGGGGCTCACCGACCATCTCGATTCCCGGCCCGCCACCCTGTCGGGCGGACAGCAACAGCGGGTGGCCATCGCCCGCGCCGTTATCAGCCGCCCCCAGCTTCTTCTTGCCGACGAACCCACCGGCAACGTGGACAACGAAATCGCCATGCGCCTGATTTATCTTTTTGACGAGCTCAACAAGATGGGGACCACGGTGATCATCGCCACCCATAACGAGGAACTGGTTTCCCGCTTCAACCACCCCGTCATTCACCTCGAGGACGGCGAGGCCAGTATGGTGAGAAGTCCGGAAAAGGAGGGCGTCTGAATGTTCCGCCGTCCTCTCGACCTGCCGCTGGACCAGGACGGTTCCAGTAAATTCCTGCCCTGGATCATCGCCCTGATGGTGTATCTGGCGGCCTTGTCGCTGGCCGTGGCCATGGCTATCGGCGCGGTGGCGGGGCGCTGGGACCAGGGCCTTTCGGGCACCATGACGGTACAGATCGTGCCCGACATTTCCACCAATGAGCCGGACCAGAAACGCCAGGCGGAAACCACCAGGGCTCTTGAGCGGGCGCTGACGCTGCTGCGTGACACGCCGGGCGTGATCTCCGCCGAACCGCTTTCCGTCGAAGACACCTATTCTCTTCTTACGCCTTGGCTGGGTGAAGGAAGCCTGGTGGATGACCTTGAGATACCGAGGCTGATTGACTTGCGCGTCGACCCCGAAACCGGACCCGATCTGGATACGGTGAAGCGGCGTCTGAAGGGCGTTTCCGGAGTTCTGGTAGATGATCACGGCCTGTGGCTGGAGCGTCTGGTGAAGCTCGCCCATTCGGTGGAGGTGATCGCCCTTGCCATCGTGTTGTGTATCGCCGTGGCCGCCGTGGCCACCGTTGTTTTCACCACCCGCAGCGGCATGGCGGTTCATCACGGCACCATCGAGGTGCTGCATCTGATCGGCGCCCAGGATGTTTACATCGCTCGCCAGTTCCAGTTTTACGCCATGGTGCGGGGACTGCATGGCGGGCTGGTCGGGCTTGGTCTGGCGGCGCTGACGCTGGTGGTTCTGGGGACGCTGGCGGGGGGCATCGACCTGCCGCTGTTCCCTGCTTTGGCGCTGACGCCGTGGCAGTGGGTGGGGCTGGCGGCCATGCCGGTGGCGTCATCGGCGATCACCATGATGACGGCGCGCATCACCGTTCTGCGTTCCCTGGCGAAGATGCTGTGACGGGGAGACCCAGTCCCATGCCCATGATTATGCTCGACCGCGATGGCGTCCTTAACCAGGACCGCGCCGATTATGTAAAGACACCCGAAGAGCTGGTGCTCGTTGCCGGTGCGGCGCGGGCCGTGGCGCGGCTCAACCGGGCCGGTGTGACCACGGTGGTGGTGACCAATCAGGGTGGTGTCGGACGCGGCCTTCTCGACGAGGCCATGCTGGAGAATATTCACGCCAAGCTGCATGAAGATCTAGCCCGCGAGAACGCCCGCCTCGATCATATTTTGTACTGTGCCGACCATCCCGACCGGCCGACGGAACGGCGCAAACCGGCGCCGGGAATGCTGCGCGAGGCGCTCGACCATTTCGGCGCAAGCGCCGCCGCTACGCCCCTGGTGGGGGACAGCCTGCGCGACCTGGAGGCCGCCGCGGCGCTGGGCTGTCCGCGCATTCTGGTGCGCACCGGCCATGGCGAAAAAACCCTAGAGACGGGACTTCCCGAAAGCCTGCAGCCGGTGACGGTCCATGACGATCTGGCCGCCGCGGTGGAGGCTCTGTTGGGGGAAAACCCGTGAGGCCGCGGCGCAAATCCACTTCCGCTGTGTGGCGGCTGGTGGGCGCTCTGGGGCTTGTGGTTGCCCTCTGGGCGGGCGGGCTTTTCTGGTTCGTGCGCCAGATTCCTGATCGCGTGGCTGACACCACCAGCCACACCGACGCCATCGTGGTCCTGACGGGGGGGAGCGAGCGCCTCGGCGCGGGGCTTGAACTGCTGGAGGCGAAGATGGCGGGTAAGCTGTTTATCTCCGGGGTCTATCACGGTGTTGAGGTGGCGGAACTGTTGCGCCTGTCGCAGCAGGCGCCGGCCGAGCTGGACTGTTGTATTACGCTGGGCTACGACGCCGAGGACACGGTGGGCAACGCGCACGAAACCGCCGCCTGGATGGCGGAAAACGGATTCCACAGCCTGCGTATTGTCACCGCCAACTATCACATTCCACGGGGGCTGTTGGAATTCCGCCGCGCCCTGCCCCAGGCCGTGCTTATCCCCAACCCGGTATTCCCGGCCCATGTCCGGCTTGATGGGTGGTGGCGCTGGCCCGGTACCACCCGGCTGGTGATCGGTGAATACGATAAATTTCTCGCCGCCAGCCTGCGCGGGGTAATGGCGCAGCTGTTTTCCGGGGCAACGTGATGCTGGTCCTGCGTTCGCTGCTGTTCCAGTTTCTGTTCTATTCCCTGACGTTTGTGATCTGTGTCACCGCGTCGCCGGGGGTGTTCCTGACGCGCAAATTCGCCACCAAGGTGGAAAGTTTCTGGGCACGAGCCATGCTGGGGCTGTTGAAGGTCACCGTGGGCCTTGATTTCGAGGTGCGCGGCCGCGAGCATATTCCCGGCGGGCCGATGATTCTGGCGTCGAAACATCAGTCGGCCTGGGACACCATTGTCTTCGCCGTGGCGTTGCGCGATCCGGTCTATGTGTTGAAGAAACAGCTGCTGCATATTCCCGTCTATGGCTGGTATCTCTACAAGCTGGATATGATCGCCGTCGACCGCAGCGCCGGGATCAGCTCCATGAAGAGCATGATTCGCCAGGCGCGCCGCGTCATCAATGAAGGCCGCCAACATATCGTCATTTTCCCCGAGGGATCGCGGGTGGCGCCGGGCGAACGCGAGCCCTATCAGCCGGGCGTGGCCGGGCTTTATGGTATGCTGGATGTTCCCGTGGTGCCGGTGGCCCTTAATTCGGGCCTGTTCTGGGCGCGGCGCAAGTTTCTTAAATATCCCGGAACCATCACCCTGGAATTTCTGCCCGCCATTGCTCCGGGAATGGAACGTGAGGCCTTCATGGCGGAATTGGAAGAGCGCATTGAGACCGCCTCGGCGCGGCTGATGGCCGAGGCGCGGGCGCGTTTTGACCTTCCCGATGGTTCCTGAGTGAGGGCTGTGGAAAGGCGGTCTTGTTTTATCCACCAGGGTTTAATCCACAGGGCTGTAGTCACAGGGAAAACTTTTTTTCAAAGAGGGTTTGCAGGTACTTAAGTCTAGGCGGAGGGGGATATGTCTGTGGAAACATAACATGAACATTTCCTTGACGGAGGAAGGTACGGTTTTTAGAATGGTCGCTTCCACGAAGGGTTTCCGCTTTTCCCCTCCGTGGTTCCTCCCGGACTACCGGGCTTTCCGGTACGCCGCAGACCCGGCCCTGCGGTGATTTTTTCTGTAGCGATCTTTTTCTGTGGCGATCTTTTTTCGCGGCGATCTTTTTTTGGCGTCACCCCCATGGTGGTGATGTGACCATACGGAGCGGAGCATGGCGCGCGTAGCCTCTATTTCGCAGCAAATCTGGGACATGAAATACCGTTTCAAGGATATGGACGGTAGCCCCCGGGACCGTACTATGGAGGATAGCTGGAAGCGTGTGGCCACGGCGCTGGCGGTTTACGAATCCCAGCCCGCTCAGTGGTCCGAGCGGTTCCGCGAGGCGCTCTCCGATTTCCGCTTTCTGCCCGCCGGCCGTATTCTCGCCGGAGCCGGAACCGAGCGTCAGGTGACCCTGTTCAACTGTTTTGTCATGGGCAACATCCCCGACACCATGGGCGGGATTTTCGACCAGCTTAAGGAAGCGGCCCTGACCATGCAGCAGGGCGGCGGCATTGGCTACGATTTCTCCTCGCTGCGGCCCAAGGGGGCGCCGGTGAAGGGTGTGGGGGCGGATGCCTCGGGGCCGCTCTCGTTCATGGATGTGTGGGATTCCATGTGCCGCACCATCATGAGCGCCGGATACCGCCGTGGCGCCATGATGGCGACCCTGCGCTGTGACCATCCCGATATCGAGGATTTCATCGAGGCCAAGCAGGAGCCGGGGCGGCTGCGCATGTTCAACCTCTCGGTGCTGGCGACCGACGCCTTCATGGATGCGGTCAAGGAAGATGCTTCCTGGGAGCTCACCTTCAACGGCGTCTGTTACAAAAGCCTGCCTGCCCGCGAGCTGTGGGACAAGATCATGCGCTCCACGTACAGCTTTGCCGAGCCCGGGGTTATCTTCATCGACCGCATCAACCGCCTCAACAACCTTTATTACTGTGAGGAAATCCACGCCACCAACCCCTGTGGCGAACAGCCCCTGCCGCCCTATGGCGCTTGCCTTCTGGGCTCGGTCAATCTGGCGGCGCTGGTGAGCGATCCCTTCGAGGAGGCGGCCAGCCTTAACATGGCGGAGCTTGAAGAGCTGGTGGCGGTGGCCGTGCGCATGCTCGACAACGTCATCGATATCTCCAACTTCCCGCTGCCGCAGCAGGAGCATGAGGCCAAGTCCAAGCGCCGTATCGGCCTTGGCGTCACCGGGCTGGCCGATGCCCTGATTATGCACGGCGTGCGCTATGGCAGCGAACAGGCGGTACGGTTGACCGAGAGCTGGATGAAGGCGATCCGCCGCAGCGCCTATCTGGCCTCGGCCGAGCTGGCGCGGGAAAAGGGACCGTTTCCCCTGTTCGATGCCGAGAAATACCTTGCCGGTGAAACCGTAGGCGGCCTTGAGGACGACGTGCGCAAGGCGATCTCAGAAAACGGTATCCGCAACGCCCTTCTTACTTCCATTGCGCCTACCGGAACCATTTCCCTTTACGCCGACAATATTTCCTCGGGCATCGAGCCCGTCTTCGCCCACAAATATACCCGCAACGTGTTGCAGTCCGACGGCAGCCGCAAGGCCGAAGAGGTGAGCGATTACGCCTATCGCCAGTTCCGCAAGCTGAAAGGCGAGAGCGCGCCCCTGCCCGATTATTTCATGGACGCCCAGAGCCTCAGCCCCGCCGATCACGTGGTGATGCAGGCGGCGGCGCAGAAATACGTGGACAGCTCCATTTCCAAGACCATCAACTGTCCCGAGGAGCTCACCTTCGACGCCTTCCGCGACATCTACCAGCTGAGCTATCAGCTCGGTTGTAAGGGCTGTACCACCTTCCGCCCCAACGAGGTGACGGGAGCGGTGATGACCCTGGACGAGACCGGGAAAGGCGACGAACAGGAAAGCGATGAGCACGAGCCGGAACTGCCGCTGGACGTGCCGCCGGCGCGGCCCGCCGACGAGTTCGAGGCCGGCGACGTGGTCTATATGACCCAGCCCCTGGAGCGGCCCGAGGCGTTGAAGGGCAATACCTACAAGCTGAAATGGCCGGAAAGCGAACACGCCATCTATGTGACCATCAACGATGTCATCAAGGACGGCCGCGAACGGCCCTTCGAGATATTCATCAACTCCAAGAATATGGACAATTATGCCTGGACCGTGGGGCTGACCCGCATGATCAGCGCCGTGTTCCGGCGTGGCGGCGACGTCTCTTTCGTGGTCGAGGAGCTGAAAGCGGTGTTCGATCCGCGCGGCGGCCAGTGGATGGGTCGCAAATATGTGCCTTCGCTGTTGGCGGCCATCGGCAATGTGATCGAATACCACCTTCACGCCATCGGTTTCATCACCTCGCCCGAAGAGGATGCAAGGGTCGAGGCCGAGGCGTTGAAAAAGGTGGTGGGCATGCCCGATCTGCATATGCGGCAATGTCCCAAATGCGGCGAGGCGGCGCTGATCCGCCAGGAAGACTGTGACGTCTGTACCAGCTGCGGATATTCCAAATGCAGTTGAGGCCGCTTCCGTGAGACTTCTTTTGGGGCGATTGCTCTAGGCCGGATGTAATTTCATGATGTCGCGCCCCCGCCCTCTCGTTATTTTCTTTGTGGTTTTGGCCCTTCTCGCGGGGGCCTATTCGGGGTGGTGGATGGTCCTCGCTTCGGGGCTGCGTGATGGCGTGGCGGCATGGGCCGGGGAACGCCGCGCCCTGGGCCACGAGGTCACCCATGGCGATCTCGACGTGGCGGGATTTCCCTTGTCGCTGCGGCTGCGGCTGGGCGAGGCCTCTTATGTTTTGAACCCGCAAGGGGTTGGCTGGGCCTGGCGCGGCGGGGGTCTGGGCGTGACGGTGAGCCCGTGGGATCCGGGTCATTTCGAATTTTCCATCCACGGCGTTCATCGCCTCACCTATGCGTCGGGCGATGGCGGCTGGCGCACCGCCACCTTGAGTATGGGTGAGGGAGGAGAGGCCGGCGGCATGGTGGGGCTGGACGGCGCGGGCCTGCCCTGGGCCGGATTTCTCGATGCCGAGGGGCTGGAGGTGAAGCTGCGCGAGGATGGGGCGACGGTAGCCTTGCGCCGGTTTCATTTCGACCTGCGAAAACACCCGCCCGGCGAAATGGTGGATGGCGAAGCGGCGGGAGGAGACGGCGAAGCGGGGTTGATTCCAGCCCATGAGGCGGCTTTTCTGCAGGTGGCGTTTATCCTCGAAGGGCTACGGCTGCCGGAGGAAACGACCCAGCCTTTCGGGCCCGAGGTGGATCTGGTGCAGGGGCGTATTGATTTACTGGGCGCGCCGCCGCGAGGCCCCGCGCGCGCCGCCGCGCAAGCCTGGCGTGACAACGGCGGCACGGTGGAGCTAGGGGGCTTCGCCCTGCGCTGGGACGGTCTCGATGTGTCCGGCGAGGGCACGCTGGCGCTGGATGGGGAGCTTCAGCCCACCGGCGCCATGACCCTGTCGGTGCAGGGGTTTGGGACGGTGATCGACACCCTGGTGGCCAAGGGCGTGATTCAGCCCGGCCCCGCCGCCACCGCCCGCACCATCCTGGGCCTGATGGCGAAAACACCCGAAGACGGCGGCGCGCCGGTGTTGAAGGCGCCGTTGTCGGTACAAAAGCGCAAGCTGTTCGTGGGGCCGGTGCGCCTGATGGAATTACCCGCACTGGTCTGGGAATAGGGGGGTTGGTGAAAAGGGGCGAGGCCACCCAAGACCGAAAAATTCAGTCCTGATGGGCCTCGACGACGCCCTTCCTGATGGCGCGGGTGCGCGTGAACAAGTCTTCCAGGGTCTTGCCGTCGCCCTGGCGGATGGCGTGTTTGAGGGTATCGAGATCGGCGGTGAAACAGGACAGCATATCCAGCACCGCATCTGAGTTCTTGAGAAAGATGTCGCGCCACATGACCGGGTCGGAGGCGGCGATGCGGGTGAAATCGCGAAAGCCGCCGGCGGCGAACTTGAAGACCTCGGGCATGATGCTTTCCTCGAGATCGAAGGCGGTGCCGACGATGGTGTAGGCGATGAGATGGGGCAAATGGGAGGTGACGGCCAGTACCACGTCGTGATGCTCGGCGTCCATGATCTCCACTTCCATGCCGGCGCGCGTCCAAAGATGGCTAAGTTTTTCCACCGCGCCCGCATCGGCTCCTTCGGGCGGGGTGAGGATGCACCAGCGGCCCTTGAAGAGATCGGCGAATCCGGCTTGCGGTCCCGAATGTTCGGTGCCGGCGATGGGATGGCCGGGAACCAGATGCACGCCTTCGGGCAGTAGCGGCGTCAGATCGGCGATCACCGCCTGTTTCACCGAGCCCACATCGGAAACGATGGCGCCGGGCTTGAGATGCTCCGCCATGGCGGCGGCGGCGGCGGCGAAGGCCCCCACCGGGGTGCACAGCATGACCAGATCGGCGTCCTTTACGGCGGCGGCGGGGTCGGCAACGGCCTCGTCGACGATACCCAGCTCCAGCGCCTTATCCAGAGTGGCCTGGCTGCGCGCGCAGCCCACCACATGACCGGCAAGACCCTCGCGCTTCATGACCAGCCCCAGCGACGCGCCGATGAGTCCGACGCCGATCAGGGCGACGCGGTCGAAGAGGGGAGACTCGTTCTTGGTCATGATGCCTCCATAAAGCGGGTCAACGCCGCTACCAGCTCTCCCATCTCCGATTCGGTGCCGATGGTGATGCGTAGGCTGCCGGGCAGGCCGTAATTGGCGATTTTGCGCGGCAGGATTCCATCGGCGGTGAGGAAGGCGTTAGCGGCCTCCGCATTATGAGCCGGATCATTGGGAAAGCGAACCGTGATGAAATTAGTGACCGAAGACGCCACCTCGAGCCCCAGTGCGGAAAGCTCCTTAGACGTCCAGGCGCGCCAGGTCTCGTTCTCGGCGCGGATTTTTTCCGTATGGGCGCTGTCGGCGAGCGCCGCCAGGGCGGCGGCCTGGGCCGGGCCGCTGACGTTGAAAGGCCCGCGCACACGGTTGAGCACGTCCACCACCGCGTCTGGCGCGTAACACCAGCCCAGGCGCAGTCCGCTCAGTCCGAAGATTTTCGAAAAGGTGCGCGTCATCACCACATTGTCACCGGCGTCCACCAGATCGCCACCGGGCGAATAATCATCCGCCGTCACATATTCGGCATAGGCGCCGTCGAGAACCAGCAGCACATGTTCGGGCAGGCCTTCGCGCAGGCGCGCGATTTCGGTTGCCGGAAGATAGCTGCCGGTGGGGTTGCCGGGATTGGCCACGAAGACGATGCGGGTTTTCTCCGTCACCTTTCCCAGCAGCGCATCCACGTCCACTTTGAGGTCGCGTTCCGGGGCGCTCACCGGGGCGGCGCCGGCGAAGCGGGCGATGATGGGATAGACCAGAAAGCCGTGTTCGCTGAACAGCACCTCGTCGCCGGGTCCGGCGTAAGCCTGGGCGAGCAGGGTCAGCAGTTCATCGGAACCGTTGCCGCAGACGATTTTTTCGGCGTCGAGATTGTAGTTCCCGGCGATGGCCTTTCTGAGATCGCCGGCGGCGCTGTCGGGGTAGCGGTTGAGATACTCGCCGGCCTCGCGGAAGGCGGCCACGGCCAATGGGCTGGGCCCCAGCGAGCATTCGTTGGAGGACAGCTTGATGATGCGCGCCGCGCCGGGCGCGTCGGAATCGCCGGCCACGTAGGGGTCGATATCAAGAATGCCGGGACGGGGGGTGGGCGTGCTCATGGGCGAAGGTTCCGCGTTGTCGCCGTTAATGACGAAGGAGGCAATGACGAAAGTGGGGGCTAGTAGTAGTCTCTGAATTGGCTAAAATCAAAGAAAACGTTGACAGAAGAACCCCCGGCTTCCTACCTATTCAAGCCTGATACGGGGCTTTCCTCCTCTCCTATTTTCCAAGGGCCATGACATCACCACCGGGCAGCTCCCCGGGCTTTGAAAGCCCGGCCATAGACATCGGTAATCTTCCCGGCCACAGCGTTGAGCTTGGCCGCGACGCTCCGCTTGTGCTCGATTGCGGGGTGACGCTGAGCCCGTTTACCGTGGCCTATCAGACCTACGGCGAACTCAATGCCGGGAAATCCAACGCCGTGCTGGTCTGTCATGCCCTGACCGGCGACCAGTTCGTGGCCGAGTCCCATCCCGTCACCGGAAAGGAAGGGTGGTGGGAAAAAATGGTGGGGCCGGGCAAGCCGCTGGATACGGAGCGCTATTTCATTATCTGCGCCAATGTGCTGAGCGGCTGTATGGGCACCACGGGGCCGCGCAGCGAAAACCCGGAGACCGGAAAGCCCTATGGGCTGGACTTTCCGGTGATCACCGTCCGCGACATGGTGAACGCGCAGAAGCTTCTTATCGATCATCTCGGTATTGGGCAGCTGTTCTGCGTCATCGGCGGTTCCATGGGCGGCATGCAGGTGCTGCAATGGGCGGTGAGCTATCCCGAACTTGTGTTCGCGGCGGTGCCCATCGCCGCCTCGGCGCGTCATTCCGCCCAGAACATCGCCTTTCACGAAATCGGGCGTCAGGCCATCATGGCCGATCCCGACTGGAACGGCGGCGACTATTACAGCCGCGACACCCGTCCCCATAGCGGGCTGGCGGTGGCGCGCATGGTGGCCCATATCACCTATCTTTCGGAACCGGCCCTGCAGCGCAAATTCGGACGCATGCTCCAGGACCGTCCCGAGGTGACCTACGGGTTCGATGCCGATTTCCGGGTGGAAAGCTATCTCCGCCACCAGGGCATTACCTTCGTGGAGCGCTTCGACGCCAATTCCTATCTCTACATTACCCGCGCCATGGATTATTTCGATCTCGCCGAGGAACATGACAATGTGCTGGCCCGGGCCTTTCCCGAGACGCCGGTGCGTTTCTGTGTGATTTCCTTTACCAGCGACTGGCTGTTTCCCACATCGGAAAGCCGGGCCATGGTCCATGCCCTCAACGCCGTGGCCGCCAATGTGAGCTTCGTGGAGATCGATGCCGATGGCGGGCATGATTCCTTCCTTCTTGACGTGCCGGAGCTCCACGCCACCTTGAGCGGGTTCCTTGACGGCGCCGCCGAACATCGTGGAATCACATGACCCTGGGGACTCCATGACCATGGACGCCGTCAAAAACGGAACCCGTGCGCTGCGCGCCGATCTTCAGGTCATCGCCGATCTGGTGGAGCCGGGCAGCCGCGTGCTCGATGTGGGCTGTGGCGACGGGGCGCTGTTGACCTATCTTAACGCGCAAAAACGGGTGGACGGTCGGGGCGTGGAACTCAGCCAGAGCGGCGTGAATTCATGTGTCGCCCACGGGCTTTCGGTGATTCAGGGCGACGCCGATACCGACCTCAAGGATTACCCGTCCGACGCCTTCGATTATGTGATTCTGAGCCAGACCCTGCAGGCCACCCATAACCCCAAGCGCGTGGTCAGCGAAATGGTGCGCATCGGGCGGCGCGCCATCGTCTCTTTCCCCAATTTCGGATTCTGGCGGGTGCGTCTTAATCTTTTGGTGGGGGGGCGGATGCCGGTGACCGAGGCGCTGGGCTATGCTTGGTACGAGACCCCCAACATCCATCTCTGCACCTTGAAGGATTTCGTCGCCATGTGCCGCGAGGTGGGCGTCACCATCGAGAAGGGAATCGCCCTGGCCCATACCGGCCATGCCGGCGATATCCACCCCACCGGCCTTTTCACCAATTGGCTGGCGGAACAGGGCGTCTATCTGTTGAAGCGGGATGGCGATTAGCGCGTGATGTCTTTACATATTCCCTCAATCGCCGGGCGGGCGCGTCCGCACCCTTGGCTCTCGCGCCATAAGGCGCGGCGGGCGGTCGCCCTTGCCGGCAGACCCATGTCTTGGGACATGTGCCCACCGGGATGATCTGGTCTAGCGTGTGATGTCTTCGGGCATGGGCGCCAGCACCCGGCGGCCACCCGCCGGCGCCGGGGTGGCGGCATAAATCTGTTTCGACGCCTCGGCCAGGATCACGCCGGAAAAGCCCCGGAACCAGCGTTCGCCCAGTTTTTCCCAGGCCGGCGCCGAGGCCAGCGCCATCTTCGATGACAGCGGCGGCACGAACAGCGCCGATGCCTGGCGCAGGGGCGTGAACATGTTGTCGCGCAGCAAGCGCGACAACTGGCCCCCGGTGAAGGGATGCCCGTAACCCAGCGGTGTGGCGCTGCTGCGCGCCCAGATGCCCCGGCGGTTGGGGGCCACCACCAGCAAACGCCCGTCGCCGGCAAGAATGCGCCACACTTCGCGCATCATGGTCCGCAGGTGTTCGCTGGATTCCAGGGCATGAACCA
>JADHSZ010000084.1 GCA_016776635.1 Alphaproteobacteria bacterium | reverse complement strand
AGCTGGCCAAGCTCAAGAGCACTTATACCGACGCCCTGCTGCGCCAGATCGACCCCAAGACGGGCCGCGTCCATACCTCGTTCTCCATGGCCGCCACCTCCACCGGAAGGCTCGCCTCCAGCGACCCCAATCTTCAGAATATCCCCATCCGCACCGAGGAAGGCCGCCATATCCGCCGCGCCTTCGTGGCCGAGCCGGGCTGCAAGCTGCTCTCGGTGGACTATTCCCAGATCGAACTGCGGCTGCTCGCCCATGTGGCGGGAATCGACACCCTCAAACAGGCCTTCGCCGAGGGCGTGGACATCCACGCACTCACCGCCTCCCAGGTCTTCGGCGTGTCCCTGAAAGACATGGACGGCGAAACCCGGCGCCGCGCCAAGGCCATCAATTTCGGCATCATCTACGGCATTTCCCCCTTCGGGCTGGCGCGCCAGCTTGGCATTACCGTGGGCGATGCCAAGACCTATATGGAGGCTTATTTCGAGAGCTATCCCGGCATCCGCGACTATATGGAGAAAACCAAGGCCTTCTGCCGCGAGCATGGCTTCGTCACCACCATCTTCGGCCGCAAATGCCATATGCCCGAGATCGCCAGCAAGAACCCGGCGCGCCGCAACTTCGCCGAACGGGCGGCCATCAACGCGCCGCTCCAGGGCGCCGCCGCCGACATCATCAAACGCGCCATGATCCGCATGCATACGGCTTTAGGTGAGAGCAAGCTGAAGACGCGCATGCTGCTCCAGGTCCATGACGAATTACTGTTCGAGGTGCCGGAAAAGGAAGTGAACAAGGCCACCGAACTGGCCCGCGACGTGATGGAAAACGCCTGCGCCCCGGCGCTCACCCTCTCGGTACCGCTGGTGGCCGATGCCGGGGCCGCCGACACCTGGGCCGACGCCCATTAGGGGCGCAACAAGCCCCGCCTCACCCCATCACTCTCAAGACAGTGAGGGCGAGGATGCCCAGCGCGCCGAGGAACAACGTCGCGAAGGTAAGCATCATGCCGTTGCGGCGGTACTTCATGGGCGCCTCGGCAGTACGGATGCCGAGGAAATGTAAGACCCGCCCCGCCACCAGCATCAGGCAGAGCACGTGCACGGCGAGGACCGGCGCGCCCAGGGCCTCGTTGAAGGCAATCAATAACAAAGCCAACGGC
This sequence comes from Alphaproteobacteria bacterium, assembly GCA_016776635.1. Lineage (GTDB taxonomy): Bacteria > Pseudomonadota > Alphaproteobacteria > UBA11136 > UBA11136 > UBA11136. The sequence goes on along the minus strand of JADHSZ010000084.1, from coordinate 4,040 downwards.
GTGTATTCGGCGAAATTGGCGTGCACGCGCATGGCCCGGGTCAGGTCGGGATTGCCGCCATCACCGACGGAAACCTTTGCGCTCCGGCGTTGTTTGATAACCCGGATGGAAAGCCGGAGATAGAAAAGCGCCAACAGGGCGGCGTAAACCGGCGTGATGGTGAGGATCAGGGTAGGGTCCATGGAATGGCCTCCTTTTCGGTCCGTTGAAAAACCCGGAGATCAGGGCCCCAGTAGACACGAAAAAAGCCCCGGCACCAAATGGGCCGGGGCTTTTATTCTCACGTGCCGAAAAGAAAGCGAGGCCCGTTACGCCGCCTCGGTGATCTTCCACACCTCGGGCGCGCCTTCCAGCCGCTCGGCCAGTTTCACGCGCTCGGCTTCCAGCTCGCCCGGCAATGCGTCGCCGAACTGTTTGAAATAGTCGCCGATCTCGGCGGCCTCGGCCAAACCGTTGGCCTTGGCGATATCCATGATCGAATGGAAACTGTTCTCGTCAAAGTCGAGACCCTGCCAGTTGAGATCGCCACGCGTGGGCATGGTGCCGAAGGGGCTTTCGACGCCGGTGGTCTTGTTATTCACCCGGTTAACGATCCATTCCAGCACTCGCATGTTCTCGCCGAAGCCGGGCCAGACGAACTTGCCGTTTTCGTCCTTGCGGAACCAGTTAACGCGGAAGATACCGGGCGGGTTGGAAATTTTCTTGCCCATTTCCAGCCAGTGACCCCAGTACTTGGCCATGTTGTAGCCGCAGAATGGCAGCATGGCCATGGGATCGCGGCGGATGGCGGCTTGGCCGACGGCTGCGGCCGTGGCCTCCGAGCCCATGGTGGCGGCCAGGAAGACGCCATGGTTCCAGTCCTTGGCCTGGAACGCCAGGGGGAAGGTCTTGGAAAGTCTGCCGCCGAAGATGAAGGCCGAGATAGGCACGCCGGCGGGGTCTTCCCAGGCCGGATCGAGGCACGGGCATTCAATGGCCGGGGCGGTGAAGCGGGAGTTGGGATGGGCCGCCGGAGTTTCGGAATCCGGCGTCCAGTCATTGCCCTTCCAATCGATGGCGTGGGCCGGCGGATCGCCGTCCATGCCTTCCCACCACACATCGCCGTCATCGGTGAGCGCCACATTGGTGAAGAGGCAGTTCTTGGCCAGCATCTTCATGGCGGAGGGGTTGGAATCCATGGAGGTGCCCGGCGCCACGCCGAAATAGCCGGCCTCGGGGTTGATGGCGCGAAGCTGACCGTTCTCGTCGGGTTTGATCCAGGCGATGTCATCGCCCACCGTGGTCACTTTCCAGCCGTCCAGGCCCTGGGGCGGAATCAGCATGGCGAGATTGGTCTTGCCACATGCGGATGGGAACGCTGCCGAAACATAAGTGCGCTCGCCTTCCGGGCTTTCCAGGCCGAGAATCAGCATATGTTCGGCGAGCCAGCCCTCGTCGCGGGCCATGGTGGAGGCGATCCTCAGGGCGAAGCATTTCTTGCCCAACAGGGCGTTGCCGCCGTAACCCGAACCGTAGGACCAGATTTCGCGGTCCTCGGGGAAATGGACGATGTATTTGTCATCGTTACAGGGCCACGGCACGTCGGCCTCGCCTTCGGCCAGCGGCGCACCCACCGTATGCAGACAGGGCACAAACTCGCCGTCCGACCCAAGAACGTCGAGAACCTTGCTGCCCATGCGGGTCATGATGCGCATGTTCACCGCGGCATAGGCCGAATCGGTGATCTGGACGCCGATATGGGCGATGGGAGAACCCAGCGGACCCATGGAAAAGGGCACCACATACATGGTGCGTCCAGCCATACAGCCCTCGAACAGGCCCTTCAAGGTGGCCTTCATCTCCACCGGATCTGTCCAGTTATTGGTGGGGCCGGCGTCTTCTTCTTTTTTCGAGCAGATATAGGTGCGGTCTTCCACACGGGCCACGTCGGAGGGATTGGAGCGGCAGAGATAAGAATTCGGGCGTTTCTCCGGGTTGAGGCGGATCATGGTGCCGGCCTCCACCATTTCGCCGCACAGGCGGTCATATTCTTCCTGGCTGCCGTCACACCAATGAATGTTGGCGGGCTTGCACATGGCGGCGATCTCATCCACCCAGGCAAGAAGTTTGGCATTCTGTGTTGGCTGTTCCACCTTTGTCGTCTCCTTCTCTATCCGTCGTCCGCAGCGGGACTGTCCCACCCAGCGGCGCAAAGTTATCCGTTCGGCGCCGCGAGGTTTTTTACGGCGGATTGCATCCCGGTCAAAAATTGGGTTGGCCGCAAGATACTCAGGAGAGGCCTTGCAGGCAACAATTATTCTAAATTTTTACCCGAATTCCCCCCCGAATCCCGCCCTCAGAGGCCCTCGGCGCGGAAAACCACCTTTAATGTCTCCCAGACAAGCCGAGCATCGCTCCACACAACGCCCAGGGCGGAGCGGGACATGTATGATTCCAGCAGCATTTCCTCCAGTTCGAATTTATGAGCCGGTCTCTCCTTCGCCCCCTTTAATGACTGGTTGGGACCGCACAGCCCGCCCTTGAGAAAGCGCCTGGACTGAAAGCCAAGGGCAAGCACCTCGCTGTTCTGTTTTTCCGGCCAGGGCCGATGACCGACGAAACTCATTTCTCCGCGCAGGATATTGAACAACTGGGGCAGTTCGTCGAGATAGAATTTCCTCAGAACCTTGCCGACCCGGGTCTGGCGCCTTTCATTTATGAACCAGATGGTATCCGCCTTGTCCTCATGCAGCGCGTCATCCTGAATGAAGTAGGAGCGGAATTTGAGGAGATTAAAGGGTTTGTTCGCGGAAATTCTCCTTTGGCCAACGAAAACCGGGCCGCGGGAGTCCTTGAATATGACGCCCTCCAGGATGATGGCGGCGGCCAGGATCAGGAAAAGAGGCGACAGCAGCACGAGAAAAAAAGCACTCAACAGACGGTCCACCCAAAATTTCAGGAAGAGGTTTGCGCCCTCATATTCCAGATCGGCTGGAAGCTGGTAGTAGTCCACCGGGGCCGGTGGATTCTGTTTTTTATTGCCGCTGGGCATGATTTCCCTTCTGTGGCACGATTCCAAGACGCAGTTCCGGGCCACGATTTCCGCTGCCTTATCTTCGCCTTAAATGGAGCCCAAGAATAGCCTTCTACAAATTAGAGTGGGTCAGGATTGATGCGCAGGAAGTCTATATCTCCCGCCCTGTTGCTGTTTGCCGCCGTTTTTGGTGGCTTCGTCCTCGTCACGGGCGCAGCGGTGCAGGCGGGCGAGAAAACCTACACCACCGGCCATATGGTGATCGGCCGCGCCTGGGCGGCGGAAACGCCCCGTGTGGCCAAGACCGGAGCCGCCTATTTCACCATGGCCAATGGCGGTCCCAAGGCCGATTACCTGATTGCCGTCGCCTCTCCCATTGCCCAGAACGTGGCCCTGCACGCCCATCGCATGGTGGGGAATGTGATGCAGATGGCGCCGGTTCTGGGAATCGCCATCCCCAGCGGCCAGACCGTCGCCCTCAAACCGGGGGGGCGTCATGTGATGCTGATCGGGCTTTCCAAGCCCCTGAAGGGCGGCGACAAGATTCCCCTGACCCTGTCGTTCAAACATTCCGGCAGCGTTCAGGTGGTCGCCGTGGTGGGGCTGCCCCCCGGCGCCCGTAAAAAAGGGCGCAGCTACAGATCCTATTGACGGATCAACGTCAGGGACGGGCGCAACGGCCCGCCAGAATTCTTGAAAAAAACGGGAAACACCGGAGAAATGGTGGATTCAACCGCCGGCGGGTTTAATCACCAGTGGCGATACGCTCCACGAGCTGGCGCACGGTGGGGACGAAGTTATTGGAATAAAAGGGGTCCTGGGCAAAGCGGTAGGCGTTGTGGCCGGAAAACATCAACTCGTTATCCACAGGATCCCCATGGGCGATGGCCTGCAGCGTCTTCTGGATACAGAACGAGCGGGGATCGGCCTTTTTGCCGGTGGTTCCGGCCTCGTTCTGTGCCCAGTTGCTGAAGCGGCAGGAGGAGAGACAACCCATGCAGTTGACTTGATCAACACGGATTTCCTG
>JADHSZ010000083.1 GCA_016776635.1 Alphaproteobacteria bacterium | reverse complement strand
ATCGCTCATGACTCTGCCTCCCGTGGGGTGAATTAAACAGGGTGAATTAAAGTGTATAGGGATATTCGTTATTCCATAGCTATGGAATAGTTTAAAACATTCAATCAATTCTTAACCGGCATTTGCCAGATAACCTTCAAGCCGCCGCCGATCCTATCCAATGCCCACCGCCCTGGATAGGGGGTCACCTCCAGGGCCGTCCAGCCGCCCGATTTTGGTCACATGGCGGCGGCTAAAAGGAAAATCAACGGTAGCAGACAAGGAGAGAGCCCGTGTTCGGCAGACAGATCACACTCTTCGAAATCCTTGGAATCCAGGTCAAGATCGACTTCAGCTGGTTTTTCCTGGCGCTGTTGGTTACCTGGTCCCTGGCCCAGGGATTTTTCCCTGTGAACTACGAGGGCCTGCCCACGGCCACCTATTGGTGGATGGGGGTGGCCGGCATGATCGGTCTCTTCTTCTCTCTCATCTTTCACGAGTTTTCCCACTCTCTCGTCGCCCGGCAGTTCGGCCTTCCGATCCGAGGGATCACGCTCTTCATTTTCGGTGGCGTCGCCGAAATGGAGGAAGAGCCAAAGAGCCCGAAGGCGGAGTTCTATATGGCCATCGCCGGGCCCATCGCCAGCTTCGTTCTTGCCGCGGGGTTCTATTTCATCGCCGTCATCGCCGATGTTTTTGCACTGCCGCTGCCCATATTGGGCGTCTTCCTTTATCTCGCCCTCATCAACATCCTGCTCGCCAGTTTCAATCTCGTTCCCGGTTTTCCGCTGGATGGCGGCCGGGTGCTGCGCTCCATCCTGTGGCAAAAGACAGGCGACATCCGCCAGGCCACGCGCACCGCCTCGCGGGTCGGCGAAGGGTTTGGGTTCTTCCTCATCATGTTCGGAGTATTCAGTGTGTTGACGGGGAACTTCGTCGGCGGCATGTGGTTCTCCCTCATCGGGCTGTTCCTGCGCGGGGCGGCCTCGGCGTCGTATTATCAGGTGATCATGCGCAAGGCGCTGGAAGGGGAACCGGTCCACAGGTTCATGACCACCGCTCCCGTGACCGTTTCCCGCAGCCTTTCACTCAGGGAATTTGTGGAGAGCTATGTCTACAGATTTTATCATGACATGTTTCCGGTGACCGACGACGGGCGGGTTTTGGGCTGCGTGACGGTGCGGCAGCTTAAAAACGTGCCCCGGGAATACTGGGAAAACAACACGGTGGGCGAAATCATGGCCCCCTGCGACGACGGCAACACCATTGACGGTGATGCCGACATCCTTCAGGCCCTTGCCGTCATGCGGCAAACGGAAAACAGCCGCCTCATGGTGACCACCGAGGGACGCCTGGTGGGCATCGTCACGCTCAAGGATTTGCTGAAGTTCTTTGCCCTGAAAGTGGAACTGGAAGACGCGGACCAGCCCTAGGCTTTTTAGCCCCCTTGCCGGACTGCACAACAAAGCAGCCCAGGGAGGAAAGACAAGACCCGGATGGGGGGCGTGGGGCGGCGGTGATTTTAACCGCATGGAATTAAGTAAGCCGTGCCTGAGACCACTCTGAAACCATTGACGCCAGATGATCGGGCATATCCTGGGAAAATTCCCATAGATACGAACTTCCTTGCCAAAGACGCTCACAGGGAAGAGAATTTTACGGATAAGGAATTCCCGCATGCGTAAAGCGCCCGTCTTTTTCATGTTGATGGTCATTGGCGCAACGTTCGGTTCCCCGTTGGTGCGGGCGGACGGCCAATGTCTGGCCCTGGCCGAGGCGGCGGGAGAGGGCAACACGTCGCTGATGGCGACGCTCATTGAGTCCAGCGTCAACGCCAACTGTTCCTATAACTATGAGGAGGAGTGGGAGGGGGAAATTTACTCAGGCACGACAACGCCCCTTCACTGGGCGGCAGGCGCGGGCGAGAACGAAGCCATCAAACTGCTTTTGCGTCATGGCGCCAACGTCAACACACGCAACAGCAGCGGCGGCACACCCCTTCACGCGGCCTCCGCATCGGGCAGATCCGACGCCGCCGGAATTTTATTGCGTAACGGCGCAGACGTGAACGCACGCGATGAAGGCGGCAATACGCCCCTTCACCGCGTCGTATGGTCGGAGAGCCCGGCTGCCGTCAGCACACTGTTGCGCCACGGCGCCGAGGTCAACGCTCAGGACAACGAAGGCAATACCGCGGCCGATAAAATCATGGTCGTGGAGTTCGGCTCTATGTTCGACGAAGAAAGCGACATTGATGCCATTTATGAAATGATCGACCTTCTGAAAGAAGCCGGGGCCATGCCCAACAAACGCCAGTAGGCGCGAACGTCCTTGCCGAGGCCGGTCATAGCGAAGAGAATTTTACGGATAAGGAGTTCCCGCATGCGTAAAGCGCCCGTCTTTTTCGTGTTGATGATCATTGGCGCAACGTTCGGCTCCCCGGTCGCGTGGGCCGAGGACCAATGCCTGACCCTGTCCAAGGCGGTGGCTACGGGTAAAACCAGCCGCGCGGCGGAGTTGACCGCCTCGGGGGTAAGCGTCAACTGTTCCTTCACCAACAGCTATATGAAGGATAGCGGCGAGACCGTCACCTACAGCTCGACGCCCCTTAACGCGGCGGCCTGGGAAGGCAATCTGAGCGCCGTGCGGTGGCTGCTGAGCCACGGCGCCAACGTCAACGTCAAGGACGGCGACGGACACACACCGCTCTACAACGCCGATGATGGCCTCATGTACCTGGAATTTATGTGGGGCAGCGACGAAGAGTTCGAGCAAGCGGAGGCGGTTTACGACCTCCTCAAGCAGGCGGGCGGCGTGATGGGCCGCTAGAGCGGGTCAGGGAGAACGGTCATGAAATATGCGGCGCTGATGATGATTTCTTTTTTCGTCCTTGCCCAGCCGGGCTGGGCCGGCCCCTATGAGGACTTTGAGGATGGAATGTGGATCTGGGAAATGTCGGACTGGGGTGAAGCCGATGACAGGGATTACGACGAAGGGATCGCCGCCCTGTCGCGGGCTATCTCGTCGGGCGTGCTGAATGTGGACGATCTGGCCATGGCCCATGGCATGCGCGGCGACTTTTACTCGGACATGAACCTGAAAAGCAGCGCCATCGCCGACTACCGGCGGGTGATCACGCTGGTGCCGGGCGGCGAAGACGCGGAGACGGCCAGGAAGCGCTTGATCGGCATGGGGCAATCACCCTGAGGGGGAAGGCCGGCATCCTATAGAAACATCGCGAGGAAGATGGTCATGAAATGGTTCCGGGGCTGGTTTGCGGGCCTGTTGGCGAAAACATCCGATGAGTGGTACTACGACATCTGCCCCAAATGTGGCGGGACGCTCGAGGTGGAGAAGGACACCATGACGGGAACTGAATGGCGCACCTATTTATGCTCCGCATGCGGATGGGAAAAAGACGTGAAGGTGGGCAAGGCCCTGTGGAAGGCGCTTTCCGACGCCAGGAAGGAAGAAAAAGCCTAATCCACCTCAATGTGTTCCCGCAGCCACGCAACGGCGCGATCATTGGCCTCGGCTCTTTCCTCCTCGGTAAGCCACTCGTCGAGTTCTGTCAGCCGGTCGTCGGCCTCCTGGTCGCCGTCAACCACGGCCAGGAGCAGCCATTTATAGGCTTCCACCAGATCATGGATCTCAACTTCCGGATCGGTCTTCCACAGCCCCAGCAGATAAAATCCCCGGAGGCCGTAGCGTATCATGTAATCACCATTGGCCACGGCGCGGGTCAGCAATGCCTCGCCCTCCCGCTTGTCCTCGGGAACCCCCTGGCCGTACATGTACATATTGGCGAGAAAATATTGAGCGCCGGCATGATCGTATTCGGCGGCCAGGCCCAGGTAATGCGCGGCTTGTTCATAATCATTCGGGGCGCCGCGACCCAGATTATATTGCATCCCCAAATAGTAGATGCCTTCCAGATCGTAGTTGTCGGCAGCGCGCGCGAACCACCTGGTGGCCTCCTCCTCGTCCTGATCCACCCCTTGGCCATGAAGATAGAGCTTTCCTATCTCCGTCTCGGCCTGGTCGGTGATGCCGTAATCAGCAAGAAACCGCCACTTCTCCAACGCCGCGGCATAATCGCCGTTCTCGTGATCCTCGTCGGCAAAAGTGAGGAGAGTCACTTCGGTGCCGATCCAGACCACCATCACCACGGCGAGAACGCCGAGCGCGGCGAGGATTCTCAGAAAAATCTTTTTCATTGTTTCACTGGGGGGACTCCCCTTTAAACAGCGCTCATCATAATAACCCGCGCGGCCCCAGGATGCACCTGTCTAGTCGCGGCCGTCGTGGCCGTTCTTTCCCAAGGCGCCAAAGAGGCCCATGGCATAGGCCGCGTGGAGGGACAGAACCGCGCCCCAGCCCACCAAAGGCAGCAGGAACCAAGGTGTTTCCGAAGTGAGGAAATTGACCGCCACCAGCACCGCCATGACCACGAAATAGGCCCCGAGATGGCGGATAAAGCCCTTGAGGCGGGTTTCGGCGGCGCAAGGGGTGTTGTCGGGGCCGGTGTCGTTATTAGGGCCGAGATCAGTCACGGTCGCGGTTACGGACCCCGTGCACGAAGAGGAACAGCGAACACAGGGCGGCGATGGCGGCGGCGGTGGCGGCATAGGCGTTCAACTGGCTGACCCGGTGCATATCGGCGACGATAACGTCAATATCGGGCCGCACCTCCACCAGGGAGGCCATGAACCAGAACACGGCGGCCACCAGGCTGGCCACGGCGGCAAGCCCGGCGACGAGAATATTTTCACCCTTTCCGGTCATCCATCACGTCCTAGAGCGGGATGTTGGTGTGTTTCTTCCAGGGGTTTTCCTGTTCCTTGTCGCGCAGCATGGCGAGCGCGCGGCACAGGCGGTGACGCGTGTTATGGGGCATGATCACGTCGTCGATATAGCCGCGATGAGCCGCGGCGAAGGGGCTGGCGAAGCGGTCCTTGTAGTCCGCGGTGCGCTTTTCGATTTTCTTTTCATCGCCGATTTCGTCACGGAAGATGATCTCCACCGCGCCTTTCGGCCCCATGACCGCGATTTCCGCCGTCGGCCAGGCATAGTTCACGTCGCCGCGCAGATGCTTGGAGCTCATCACGTCATAGGCCCCGCCATAGGCCTTGCGCACGATTACCGTAACCTTGGGAACGGTGGCCTCGGTAAAGGCAAACAGCAGTTTTGAGCCGTGAGTGATGATGCCGCCATATTCCTGGGCGGTGCCGGGAAGGAAGCCGGGCACGTCCACGAAGGTCACCAGCGGGATATTGAAACAATCGCAGAAACGCACGAAACGGGCGGC
>JADHSZ010000040.1 GCA_016776635.1 Alphaproteobacteria bacterium | reverse complement strand
TTCATTTATGTGGCGGCTGCCGGGCCCGGCCGATGGCTCGTTCCGGTACTATCATGGGTGAGGATTTTCTCTGTGCTTACGAGCCCCAAGGCGGTGCCGTGATCGAGCCCCTGCTGGAATCCGTACCCGGCCTTTCCTGGAGCAAGGAGGCGGAAACCCGGCTAGGGCATGTGCCGGGTTTTGTGCGCCGTTTTGTCCGCCTTCGGGCCGAGGCGTTCGCTCGCGAACAGGGCGCGTCCGAAGTTGCGGCGGAACATCTTGAAGAATTGGCAAGGCGGCGGTTTGGCAAGGCAGGTCCTCCCGTGTCGCCGCCGGGGAAGAATTTTATGGCGCGAAGGGAGCCATGATCGCGGGGTTTGCGATATTGCGGGCGGGCACCCCGGCACTATCCCGGCTTGTTCCGGAAGCAACATAACGGCGCGTAACATGTGGCGAGACCTCGGCGATATGTTATCCTTGGCCGTTTCTCCCGGAGGGGGACCGGAGTTATTAATGATAAAGGAGAGATGAGATGACCACAGTGGATAGGGAAGCGCCTTCCCGGGAAAGTTTGGCCCAGGCCGCGCTCTGGCTCAGGGTCGGGCTGGGCATTGTTTTCGTGGCCGGGGGATGGAACAAGCTGAGCAAGCTTCTCGATCCGGCGCGGGAGGAGGCACTGGTCGGCAGCTATATGTCCACCAGCGGATACATCAACGCCTTTTTCCAGGACTATCTCTTCGCCAGCGACGCCTTGTCCTGGCTGACGCCGTGGCTGTTTCTCACGTCCCTGTCCACCTTCGAACTCATCAGCGGCGTTCTTCTCATCGTCGGCCTCGCTGTGCGCCCGCTCGCCCTCATATACGGCTTTCTGCTCTGGACCTTCGTGATCGCGCTTCCGGTGGTGACCACACCGGGCGTCGAGGTCACCGTGAAAACCTATCTCTCGCCGGCGATTCTGGTGCAGATCCGCGATATCTGCCTGTCCGGTCTGATGTTTGTTCTCTTCAATCTCGGGTCTGGCGCCCGCAGCCTCGATGAACGGCTCTGCGGATGCCCGCCGCTGCGTGAGGCGGTGGACTGGAATCCCCTCGGCGTATTGCTGAGGCTGTCGCTTGCCGCCGTTTTCATCGTCACCGGAATGTTCTTCGGCATGGATCACATCGCGAGCTTTGCCTCCACGCCTTGGGTTCTGCTGCCCATCGGCCTGCTTTTCGCCAGCGGACATTTCGTGCGCGTAGCCGGCGCCGCCACCGTCGCCGTCATGCTCTGGTACATGTGGACCAAGCTCAACATCGACAAGTCACTGATCGCCAACCTCAACTCCATCAAGCGCGAATTCGCGTTGATCGCCGCCGGAATGGTGGCGGTGAGCCTTGGCGGGGGAACCTATTTCATCTTGCTGGAAGAGGTAAAGAAGGCGCGGGCCTGTATTTCAGGCTGTTTCGCGTCGCTCTCGAAATAGCCGCCTTGGAACCGTCCGTGTAAAGTCAAAGGTGCTGACAGCGTAGCGCGGGGGAGGCCGGGTATTTGTTTGTCTGGGGTGTCGGTGGGTGAACCTGCCGTTCACACCGAGGGGCGCCGTCACCTTTTAGCCGCGGAAAGACGAAGGCATGAAGCCAAGCCGCCAAACAAGCCAAGACTAACTCAACCCCTACTTCCTGCTCCGCTCCCGGACGATCTCCCAGGGTCCTTCGCCTTTTTTGCATGCCATGAGGGCGGTGAGCGGAGATGCCTGTTGAGTTCCATACTCGAACAGACGACAGATTTGGCCTGAGAAAGAAAATTCACCAAGGATATTTCTGATTATTGTTGACCGGCCAAGAGAGACTTGAGGGCTGGCTGCAGGTGCTTCCGCGCCCTCAAGATTATCAGCGATTTCTGGTTGCAGGTCTTCAAGGCGCTCGACATGAGCCGCTCCGGTGGCCAAAGACGAGTCGGTTGTGGGCTCGGAAGAAAGCCGGGAGGAATCAGAGGCGGTGGAGACGGGTGCGGTTTCTGAATTTAATTCGGCCAATATATTTTTTTGCATATCAACGGAAACCTTCGATCCGTTCTCAATGGCCTCATCAACGAGTTTTAACGGGAAAATTTCACCCACCCCCCCGGCCCCGGTAACGGCTTGGCTGGCAGCTTCAGCCACCAAGGATTCTTTCAAGACGGCTTCTTTCTCCGCCTCGGCAACCCTTAAAGCCTCAGCCATTCTGGCGATTTCAATTTCTGCCGTTGCGGCTTTCTCCTGGGCTGCGTCTTTGTCCGTCTTGGCCATTTCTAGAGCTTCCGTGAGGCCGCTTATTCTGGACGCTGCAGTTACGGCCTCTCTTTCGTGGTCCGGGCCCGAAAAATGTATTGTGCTGATAGTGCCTATCGACACCCCCAGAACCAGGGATGCGGCGAGGAGCAGCCAGTTCTGTCCCCAGGGGCGGGCTGGAAACGGGATAATTTCAGGGCGCTGCTCATGCTGACGGATTGTTTCAATTAAATGATCCGGAACCGGCTCCTCCAGAATATCGGCAAATTTATTGATAGCGGTTCTGGTCTTGCGGAACTCCTCGACCTTGCTCTGGGCTTTCGGATCATCCGCCAGAGACCGCTCTATGGCCGCGCTTTCCTCTTCGCTGAGCTCACCGTCCACATAGGCCATAAGAATGTCGTCATCAAACTTTTTCATATCGACCCACCGTCATCCATCAGCCTGTACAGCGCATCCCGCCCTCTTTTTAACCGACTCATGACGGTGCCGATGGGGATGCCAAGTTTCTCCGCGATTTCCTTGTATCGATAGCCAATACCGGAAAGAACCAGAATTTCACGCTGCTCCGGCGGCAACTGATTGACAAGGCGGACGATATCAATCGCCAAACCCGGGTTGGGAGAGACATAGGCCATATCCGGGTCCATCTCCCCGGCTACGTGTTTTTGTTTTCTGAACTCGTCAATATTGATGTTCTTCAAGATATGGATTGCCCAGGCAATCAATGGTTTGTCGGGATTAAACTGTTCCTGTTTTTCCAAAATTCTGACGCAGGTTTTAGACACCAGGTCATCGGCGTCATCAATACTGGGAGCCAGGGATCTTGCGTATGCGCGTAATTGGGGCAGGATTCGCTCCAACTCGTTACTGATTGAATTGCTGCTCATAACGAATACGGCCTACCGAAAAGATAAATTCCATGAAGAATAAAATTTCATGCCGACAGAGACCTTAATCCAGAACACGACGATTTTTAACTTCAATCGGTTGCGGCCAAATGGAACCCTTCCTGGAATAAAATGCTTGTTAGGCCGTATTCCTGTTGAGGTTAAGTTTGGAAAGCCGCCTGTTTTGTCCGTCGCCGTTCTGGGCACGGCCTATGGGCGCCCAGGCCGGGGCGGCAAGCGTCCTGGATGAATTATAGTATCATTGTGAAATGACGGAGATTGCCTGATTGGCGTGGGATAAAAGACGGGTGCCGGGGCTGTAGTGATTCAACGGATAGTTAAAGAGGCTGGTAAAAGGTGGACGGGGCAAAATGGCGCATCACGTCATTAAGACTTCCCTGAAGACCTATAAGGAGTAGTCTTGAACCGTTATCTTTCATGATTAGGAAGGTTGGCATCATGCATGAAAGATTCCTTAAAATTCCTGCTTTAGCTGCGGCGCGATGCTTGTTTATGTTTATAAATGCCTCTGCGTTTCTGGCGTGGCCCACTTCCTCGTGGGGCATCGAGGGCGGGTATTACGACGATCCCGGTCTCATCCAGGAAGCATATAACCCTCAGCAGGCCAATGTGCTCAATGACCAGGCCATCGCTGCCGACGAACGCGGTGATTTCCACGAGGCCATCCGCCTCTACAAGGAGGCGCTGGCGCTCGATCCCAACAATGCGGTGATCCAGAGGAACATGGCCTACCCCTATAACATGCTGGGCAACGAGGCCTATGAAAGCGGTGAATACGAAACGGCAGTCACCTATTACCGCGAGGCCGTCGCCAAAAAACCCAGTTCCGAGGTGATCCGCGAAAATCTGGAAAGCGCGGAGGACCAAGTGCGCTGGGAAAAACAGGCGGAGGAAAAGAAACGCAGGATGGAGGAGGCCAAAGGCCGCATCGTCAACATGCTCGACGATTTCGTCGGCGAGCTTGGTTCTTCCGGTCCCGGCGATGGCAATTTGGGGGTGCTGAGTCTGGACAAACTACCGGCGAAGGTCCCGCTCGCCAGGAAAAAGCCCCCGCCCAAAAGCAACCCCGCTTTGGCCCCAAAAGCGGCACCCCGCACCCCTGTTATTGCGGCTAATGATACCATGCCCCCGACAATCCACATGCCATCTTCCATAACCGTGAAGTCTGACAGCCCTACCGTGCAGGGAAAGGTGTCTGACAACGAAAAGGTTGCCCTGCTAACCGTTGAAGGCCGGGCCGTGGAGGTCGGGGCCGATGGCAGTTTTTCATTCACCCGTTACGTTCCCGGGGGAGGGACATCCGTCCGCATCGAGGCCATCGATGAATGGGGGAATAGGTCGGAGAAGGTTGTCAGTCTCTCCCGTAGGACCGTTCAAACGGCGGCCCTGCCTTTCGCCCCCCTAGACCCGACGGTTCTTACCGCCAAAAGGAACGGTGATGCCGTGGCCCTGATTATCGGCGTTGCCAACTACAAAAGGACGCCCCAGGCAATGTTTGCAGACCGGGACGCAGAGTTTTTCAGGGACTATGCTAAGCGTATGCTTGGCGTTCCCGACGGCAACATCAAGGTCCTGACCAACGAGAACGCTGACATGGCCGATATCATCGAGGCCACCAACATCTGGCTGCCGGGGGTAGTCATGCCCAACAGTTCGGATGTGTATGTGTTCTTTGCCGGCCACGGTCTTGCTTCTGAAGACGGCGGGGAAGTCTATCTTCTTCCCTTCGGTGGCATCCCACGGGTGTTGGGCAAGACGGCTGTATTGAGGTCCGAATTATTCAAGACCGTAGCTTCCGTCCAGCCCCGATCCGTTACAGTCTTCCTCGACACCTGCTACAGCGGCACGTCACGCACCGAGGAAACGCTCCTGGCCAGCCGTCCGGTTGTCCTGGTTGCAAAGGAACAGGACGTTCCGAAGGGATTCATGGTGTTTTCGGCGGCCTCTATGGAACAGACAGCCAAGATGCTGCCCGAAGCCAAGCACGGCCTGTTCAGTTACTGGCTGATGAAGGGCATGGAGGGGCCGGCTGACGCCAATAAAGACCACAAAATCACCACAGGCGAACTGCACCGTTATGTGCTGGCCAATGTGAGCAGGTTTCAGCAGAACCAGACGCCTGAGCTGCAGGGAGACACCGACAGGGTGTTGGTGCAGTGGTGAGGTGTCCGGAATTCTCGGAATAAAATACAAATTCAACCGTATTCTTAAGTGAGAACTGTTTTGCGGGAGGCAGGTCAGAATTGCCGATCGCGCCAGATGGAAAAGGAGGCGAACGTTGAAGCTATTCACGAACACCACCCCGCAATATGAAGAACCTGAGGTTCTTGAAAATGGCGACATTATAATCCGAAGAAAACCCGAGAAACTGGAACAACCGCCGTTTGGCGATGACGCCACAGACGATCAGATCAAGATGTAGAAGGGCTGCGATTCGGTGAGGTTGCAAGGGGGTAATAATGCAGAGGATGCTGGGACCCATATTCGTGGCGATTGTGTTATGCGGCTTGCTGGTTGGCGCAAGGGCTGAAACCCTTTCTGTTGATGCTTCCCCGGATGAACTTGCTTTGACACTTGATCGTGCTGATCAACTGATCACGGTTGAAAAACTCAACGAGGCGCTGGTTCTTCTCAAGTCCCTCGAGACCACGACGCCCGCGGCCACGGCCAGGGTAAACACCCTTCTCGGCAAGATTTATCTTCGCCTCGACAAACCGGCGAAGGCCGCCGACCTTTTCGAACACGCCGTTCTTTCCACCATGGAGGACGCCGAAGCCTATCTTGGGCTGGCCGAGGCCCAACTGGCGCTTGGTAAGCTGACCCGAGCGCGGCGCCATGCGCGCACCGCCATTCTTTCCGATCCCGATTTGATCGAGGCGCATCTGCTTCTTGCCAGGGTGGATGACCGAAGCGGGCATGTGGCCGGGTCGCGGCAGCGGTTCAAAAAGCTGAAGGAAGACCAGCCCGAAAGCGAACGTGTGACCGTGGCCTATGCCCGTTTTCTCGCCTACAGGGATGACGTCAATACGGCTACCGCGATGTTGTCGCAGTTTCTCGATCACCACCCCTTCGCCGCCGAGGCGGGTGACCTTTTGGGCCTTCTCTACTGGCAGGAGGGCCGGAAAGCCGATTCGCTGTTGGCCCGCGCCAACGCCGCCAGGGCATTTCGGGCCCGGGGCAACAATTTCCGCGCCAAGGCCGTTTTCTCATGGATCGCGGAAAACGATCCCGGCGGTAAGTACGGCGAGCACGTAAAGATAGCCGCTCTTCCGCGGCCGGAAACATCTCCCCAGCTGCAAGACTCAGGGGAGTCAGAGCCTGTTCCCGCGCCGGTGCCACCGGTTGAACAGGCGGCGCTTCCAGATGCCCAGCCTTCTGTGCCGGAAACGCCACGGGTGCTTGAATATCCAGATCCCCTGCCCCTGCCGGCGGGCGTGAACGTGAGTTCAGGCAGCGGTTTTATCGTTGACGGCGGCCGCTATGTGATCACCAACCGGCATGTGATTCAGAACAGCGGCAAGATCGCGGTGCGGAGCGGCACGGGAGAAGTCAGAAACGCCCGCATCGTCACGCTCGACCAGGACAATGACCTGGCAGTTCTGGAGCTTTCCGAATCGTTCCCGGAACATTACGCCATACCGTTTGCAAAAATGGCGGATGCCAATACCGGAAGCCCGGCAGTGGTCATGGGGTTCCCCATGGCGGGCGTTTTCGGGTGGCGGCAACCGTCCCTGACCGAGGGCGTGGTTAGCAAGGCCACCGGGCTGAGCGATGATCCGGGAACCTTTCTGATTACCTCTAAAATGAACAAGGGAAACAGCGGCGGCCCTGTTTTCGACCGGCGTGGCTGTCTTATAGGCGTGGCGGTGGCGAAACTGGACATCACGGGCGTCTATGAGAAAAAGGGCCACCTTCCCGAGGATGTGAACATCGCCATCAAGGCCAGCCGCCTTCTCAAGTTTCTTGACCAAGCCAGCAATGAAGACGGACCTTCCTGCAATCCCGAGATTGAGCTTGAGGATCTGTATCAGGAAATGCTGGTCAAGGTGGTTCTCGTAGCGGCGGAATTAAAATGAACCCATATGCCCTGACATTCGTTTTTATTTTGACACTGTTCCCGATGGAGGCCCGCGGCGAATGGATGCAGGGCGAGGGGGAATACAATTTCAGCCCCGCTCTTTCGGAGAACGAGGCCTGTAAAAGAGCTGACCGCAGGGCCAAGGAAGCCGCCATGAGGGTGGTGAGCGGGGAAAGGCTTTCTTCCGAGGACCTTCAGGTCTGCACCGAAATGCAGGATACGGCCGAATGTTCCCTGAACCGGTTTACGTGGAGCACCATAAACGGCGTCATCAAGGGAATCCGCAACAAGAAAGCGGAAACGATTCCGGGAATAAGCGGTTATCGAAAATGCCGTGTTTCCCTGGAGGTGGACGTCAGGGTCGGTTCCGGCCAGCCCGATCCGGGATTCGACATGACCGTGCGGCTCAACCACGGAATATATCGCAACGGGGAGTCGCTGAAAATCGACATCGACCCTACCCAGCCCATGTACATCAACGTTTTTCAGTGGCTCCCCTATAAAAAAACGGATCTGCAGGTTCAGCATATTTTTCCCAATGAATTCGATGAACAGGGCCATTTCCAGGAGCCGAACTCGATCCCCACCAGAGAGGGAGGGTCACGATACGATCTGAAAGTCAGTTTCCCCGATGACCTTAAGGGTGAGAAGGAGTTGGTGGATGAATATCTGATGGTGATCGGCACCCGGGAGCCGGTAACGTTCCGGAAGACGTACTCGCTTGAGGAATTTAACTCTCGGCTTCTGGAGATATCCCGGCGGGACCGGCGCACCATCAGAAAGGCCTATAACGTGGTGAGGCCGGAATGACCCGCATGCGTCACAGGATGGTTTTGCCTCTGGTCCTGTTGGGATTGACCGCGGGTTGCGCCACGCCTTCCTATGTGAATAAGGCGGATGAAGGCGCGGTTGCCGATAATCCCTTCTCCCAGGTGGTGTACCAGGTCCACGACGCGTACGACTCGGAACCGCCGGGATGTATCGCCGTGCTGCCGTTCAAGGGTCCGGAAGAGGGGGCCTCCACGGACGGCGACATTTCCCTTGATCAAACGGAAACCGTTCGCCGAGCATTGTATGCGCATCTCTCGCCCCAGGGAAAACGCGACGTTGAAATCCCCCGCGTCGATTTTGTACTGGCGCAGATGTCGGAAGCCGAGAGGGATGACCTCACCCTGGTGGGAGACAGGCTTAATTGCGACGCTCTGGTATCGGGTGAGGTGACCGAATACGGGTCCAGCTATTTCGCTCTCTATTCCAGGGTGGCCGTCGGGGCGGAGCTGAGAATGATCCGCTCCAGCGACGGCAGCCTTTTATGGGAAGGCCAGCACGTGGCGGTGAGCCACGGCGGCGAGATCCCGCTGTCGCCGGTGGGATTGGCCATGGGTCTTCTGGATGCGGCCAGGAACATGAACGAGGAACAGATTTTCCGGGTAATCGACGACCTTACCCGCCGTCTTGTGAAAACCATTCCAGACAATCGCATCGCCGTTCTTGAAGAACCGCTGTCCCCTGTTCAGGTGGTTTCCCGCAGGTTGCCCGAAAAGGCCAGGACAGCCGACGATTTCCTCGAGGCATTGGAGAGCGGTCCCCGGTCGCAAAGGAAATTTGCCCTTGTTCATGCCATAGAGGCAGGCCGGTTTGATGATGAGGGAACGAAAAAACTCCATGAGGCGTTGATTGCGCTTGCGCCCGGGGATGCCGGAAACCATTCGCGTTTTGCCCGCTACATGGCTGAGCAGGGAGATTTTGACGGGTCACTAAGGGAGGTGGAGACGTCACTCGCTCTGAATGAAAGGGATCATACAACCCACTTCCTGAAGGCGACCATCCTGATCAAGACCGATCATCTGGATGGGGCTGACGCTGCAATCGTTCAGGCAATTGCTTTGGATGATGGCAACGCCGTCTATTTCAACGGCCTTGGATATGTAAATTCAGTCCGGGGGAACCCCGAACGCGCACTGGTCGCTTATGGAATGGCGCTGGAGCGTGACCCGGCCAATGGCTACGCCTACTACAACACCGGCGTCATCCTTTACAGCCGCGGCGAGCTGGAAGAGGCCTCCGATGCTTTTTATGGGGCAGGTCTCGCCTATCTCAAATCCGGAAGTTACGGACAGGCAAAAAAAGCCGTGGCCGATCTCAAAGAACTCGCCTCGCAAGGTCTCGATTCGAGGGAAGAAATCCAAACTCTGGAAGAGGCCTTGAAGGCACTTACGGAAGGAGGAGAGAAAAATGTTTAGATTCCGTACATTGATGAAAAGAGGCGGCATGATTACCGCGCTCTTTTTAACCGGAATTGTCGTGGCCGGATGCGCCACGCCGGAGCCGGGATCGCCGGAAGCGGTGTATCTCGAACAGCAGAAAATGGAAGAGGTCCGCCTTGATGCGATAGAGGAAACCGTGGAGGAGCTTCCCGACTGGTATACGGAGTTCCCGACGGACGCATACAGCGTCTATGCCGTCGGCACGGCGACCTCTCCCGATCTTCAACTCGCCATGGACAAGGGAACGTTGAACGCGAAGCGTAGCCTGGCCGACCGGATCAACGGCCTGATCAGCAGCAAGTTAAAGGAGTTCGTGACGGAAGTCGGACAGGGAGAGAATTCCGAGGTTGTGTCCGAAGCCGAGCGGGTGACGTCCAACCTGATCACCGAGGTCAACGTTTCCGGTTATTACCAGGAAAACGCCAAGGTTCTGGCGCAAGGCAACAGATACCGGGCGTATGTCCTTCTTAAATATCCGGTTGGAAAGGCCAATGACATCCTGGTGGATCAGGTAAAAAACAACCGGATTCTCGAAGGTAAACTGCGGGCCTCCAAGGCGTTCAAGGAACTCGAAGACGAGATCAAGCGAACTCGGGAGCAAAACTAGATTTAGGATGAATGAAGATGCTTGAACGGAACCTCTTATGGTCGTTATCGGCAGTCCTGGCTCTTCTTATCGCCAGTTCTGCCATCTCGGCGGTCCCCAAATGGCTGGTCACTCCCGAGGAAGCCGCCGGGGCCTACAATGTGATGGATGAGTTCACGTCGCCGGTGGCGGCCAAGGAAGGGCCGGGACCTTTGATCATCGTCAGAAACCCAAAGATGCTCCAAAACGTCCGCTCCCCCGTAGATATCCTGGTGACCTTCGAGCCCGGTAAGAGCGGGCGACCTCCAGATATGGGCACTCTTAACGTCACCCTGATCGGGTTTTTCGACATCGACATCACCGACCGGCTTCTGGAGCATATCAGAGCCGCCACTCTGGTTATCGAACAGGCGAAACTGCCCGTCGGCAGCCATTGGCTTCGCATGTCGATTAAAGACTTGGAAGGGAATCCCAACGAGCGGGACGTAGTCATACGGGTGGTGGAGGGATGAGGGGGCAGATTATTAAACAAGTTATTTTTGTCATGATGTCTTTGGCCGTCTGGGCATCTCCCGCCTGAGCAGACTTTGCCACCGGGAATGCTGTATACGAACGCGGCGACTACGAGACAGCCCTACGTGAGTGGAGACCGCTTGCAGAATAACTAGGTCAGCGACCCAAAGCGCGAGCGCAGAGCAACGAGGGGCGTAATCCTCACCGCCCCCCCCAACCGGACTCCATCCAGCATAGGCGATCTTGCGGCTGATTGCGATGGAGAAGCGCCCTGTTATGGGGACGCCTTACTCAATTAAGGGTTGGATTAGGGGTCCTTGGAATCACCGGAATGGCCCTGAGGATCAAGGTTTCCTGAGGGGCTTGCCGCGTTCTCCGCAGCCGGACCTTGCGCCATCGCCTCCGCCTCCGGTTCGGTCGCCGCCTCCGGCTCCGCTTGCCCGCTCATGAGCGCGGACACTCTCTCCGCCGCCGGGCGGCACACCAGCTCCGCCAGCAAGACGGCGGAAAAAACGCCGAGCAGGGCGATCGCCAGGCCCGGCCCCATCGCCGACGGATCGGCCATGTTGTCGAGGATATGCACGATTCCGATCAGGGCCGCCAGCGCTCCGCCCGCGTAAAGGTTGCGCCTGAAGGAGCAGAGAACCGCCACCGCCGTGGCGGGGTGCCGCGGCATGGCGGCAGCGCTGAAGAGGATGCCTATGGCCCGCATCCCGTCGCGGAACGGCGCGCCGCCGAAGGTCATGATTCCCGCCGCCAGGGCCCAGCCGACGACGAACAGGATGGCGGGGCCATGGATGAACACTCCTGCTTCGCCGACCATGGACACGGCCCAGGTCAGCAGCAGCAGCGCCAGAACGAAACCGGTGACTCCCGAAATTCTCATGACGGGCCTCCATCAAGGGAAGAACGCCCAATCGCCACTTTTCCCCACAGGCGCAAGGCAATCATGACGCCATCGCCGCGCCTCCCGCAACTCTTGCAGCCTCCTGAAGATAGCCTCTTGGAAAAATCTTTCCTGAAACTGGCCCTAAAACCGATAACCATAGCGCAGGCCCAACACGTCGAGTCCGTTGTTTTTGTCCGCCAGCCCGGCGTTAGAAACATGGGCGAAATAGGTGGAGACGCGATGATGGTCGAGAAACTGGTAGCCGATCTCGATGGGAATACGGAACAGAACCCGTGACCCGAGCTGTTTTTTGTCACGCTGGGTGGTTGTCAGTTCGCCATCATGCACCGCGGCGCCAAGACCCACATTGAAAAAGGGGCCAAGGTCGGATTCGATCTCCCAGACGACGCCAGCGTAGACTTTACTGGTGTCGCCGCCGGAATTTATGGTGCCGCCGGCGTTGGGCATCAAGGTTCCGTTGAATATCTCGAAGCTGGGACGGTTGAAGACAACCTCAAAGTTAGCGTCCACACCCGATTCACGCCGGAAGCCGCTCCAAAGGTCACTGACATCATGATAGAGAATACTGCCGGCGATCAGACGCACCACGCCCGCATCATTCACCTCATCGGCCCGAGACACGCCGACAGGCGCCAGCGCGCACAGTACGGCGGCGGCAAATATCATCCATATTCGTCTTGAATGTGGGCGGTTCCTGATTGTTTTTCGCTGCGTCATGAGATTTTCCCAAACGCTTAGTCCAGTTACCAGCGGTAAGAGTAACATAAGTTATCTCTAATAGAATCACTCTTTTGGAATTACTTACGTTGAATAATCTCGTGATTCTCCCGCCACCATGCAACAGGTCCCAAAACCAGGTTTTCCACCGTGAACGTGTGATGGGTTTTTGCGTTTTAAATTATGTTGTCTACGGTCCAGTCGGTAATTTTATTTCTGTCAAATAAGTCCATGAATGCTGCCCCAGAGGAAGGCCAGAGGAAGGCTAGAGGAAGGCGCCGGCGCCGTCCTCGCGGATGACGTAAGCTTGGCAGTTTTCCATGGTTTCGAGGCATTTTCCGGCCCGGTCTTCAGGTAGTACCGCGATGGCGGTGGACAGCGCATCGGCGGTGGTGGCGTCGGGGGCGAGAACCGTGACGCTGGCGAAGTGGTTGGGGGAGGCGCCGGTGCGCGGGTCGAAGAGATGATGATGGCGGCCGGTGGGGCCAAAAGGGGTGCCGTAGCCCCCCGATGTGGCCATGGCGCGGTCGCGCAGTTCCACTTTGCGGTGAATGGCGGTGGCGCGGTGGGGGTCGAGAATTCCCATGCGCCAGGGACGGCCGCCGGGATGGCCGCCAAGCCCCATGGTCTCCCCGAGATTGAGCAGGACGGTTTCGAAACCTTTGGCCTTGAGCAGGGCGGCGATGTGATCGGTGATGAAGCCCTGGGCGATGCCGTTCAAGGTGGCCGCCATCCCCGGCGTGCGGAATGATATGAGTTCCGGGCCGACATGGAGCTTGCGGTAATCAACCAGATGGCGCGCGCTGTCGGCATCGGCCTGACCGGGACCGGCGGGATCGCGATCGCCACGGCCGAAATGGTTCCGGTAAAGGGACCACAGAGGCTGTACCGTGACGTCGAAGGCGCCGCCCGTGGCGTCGCCAAAGGTTTTGGCTTTCACCATGAGGCGGATCATTTCCGGAGGCGGGGCGGCAAGACGTCCCTCGCGGTTGAGGCGGCTGAGGCAGCTATCTTCCCGGAACAGGCTGAAGATGTCTTCGAGACGGGAGATTTCCGCCTGGACGGAATCGAGGCAGGCCCGCGCCCAGGCCGCATCGGGATGGGCCAGGGTGATGGCGGCGTCGGCCCCCATGGTGATGCCCCGCCAGCGGTGAAGGGGAGGCGGGGAGGTGGCAAGAGCCGCCCACGGCAAGAGGGCGCCCCCAACTCCGGCGGCAACTCCGCCAAGAGCCGTAATGCCGAGAAATCTGCGGCGTGACGGGAAAGTTCTGTTTCGCATCATGCCCTACCGTTTACGGCGTTTGCTCTTTATCCAGTTATAGAATCCCGTGGCGCTCAGCAGCAGAAGAATCAGGGCCGAGGCGTCCATCACATAGAGGCCCCAGTCGCCCATGATGCGGCCACTGTGGAGGTCGAGAATGATCCGTTCCCAGGAGAGGCCCGTTCCGCGGTAGGCGCCGAGGATTTCCTGCCTGATGTGGTCGGGGGGCGTTTCCTGCCCGGCCCATTTTGGCGCCGACGGGCCGGGAGTCCAGGCGGTGACGAAGGGGTCGGAATGAAAGATGCCCTTGGGAGTCTTCAGGGCGAGGCCGCCGTCGGCATTGACGCCAATGGCGTTTATTCGTCCGGGCAGGGCGGCGCCGTTGAGCTGTTCCACCAGCTCCCCCTCGATGGTGTAGAGCGTGATGGCGGAAGGGGCCGCCACGGCCACCAGATCATCGGTGGCGACGGCCCCGACAAGGCTCTCCGGGCTTTCACCCAAGGGTTTGCCGCCGAGAAAGAGACGGTTATCCACGGAGGCGAGCCACCGGTCGCGGCCCAGGGGGTAGGTGACGAAAGGCCCCTCCGGCGCGATCCCGTACCAATCGAGAATCCAGTCCGACGATGCGTGTTGGCTGGAAAGCCCGAGGCGGCCGGTATGGTTGAGCATGAGGCCGGTGATGGAGAGGATGACAACGAAGGCGGCCGCCGCGAGACCAATATAGCGGTGCCACAGATAGAGGGAGCGCCACTTTTTGCGCCAGAACTGGGGCCTTTTTCCGTGCTTTCTAGTCATTGCCGTCGCTCGTCAGTTTGTCGAGATACAAAGCGAGCCGGGCAAGGCGGGTCACGGCGCTGACCGAGAGGGTGGCGCCGGAGATTCCGTCGATATTCCTGTCGAGCTTGTTTTCCGGGGTCAGGGTCGCGTTCTCGAACTGGGCCGTGAAAAACGGGTAGCGCACCTCCCACCCCCGGCTTTCACGGAAGATCAGGACTTTCACTTTTTCGATGCGACCGTCATTGACGGCGAACCCCGTGGTGATGGGTTCTTCTTTGCCGATTTCATCAAGGATCCAGGCGCTGCGCGCGCCCTTGCGCCAATAGCGGATGCGGATCATGGGCGGAGGATGACCCAGAATCCTGGTTATCTGTTTCTTGAGGTCTTTTTTCACCCATATCAGGGAGGGGGCGGGAACATCTCCGGAAAAGACTTCCGCCAGGAAAGCCTCCGGTTCCTGATAGACGCCGGCCTTTTTTTCTCCGGCCGCCGCAGTCCCGGCCGTTCCAGAGACCCCCATACCCATAAGCAGGATCAGGAACAGGAACAGGAAGAATCGTAATGCTCTTCCTGCTCCCGGTCCCGTTTCCGGGATGTCCATGCCGACTATGGTTATGACGGACACCATTATCCCTCCTAGAACTGGTAGCCCAGGCCCAGGTTGAGGCGTTCCTCGCCGGTCTTGCCGCTGGTTTCCAGCGCCTGGTCCTCGATCTGATAGTCGGCCTTGATGACCACCTGGGGATGGGGCCAGTAATTGAGGCCGAAGTCGAACTGGGTGATGTTGGTGTTGGTGCTGTTGCCGGCCTCGTTGTCGTAATCGCTGTAGCGGCCGAAGATTCCCAGTTCGCCGTATTTCCCCACATCGAAACGGTAAGAGGGCTCGATATACCAGCCATACTGGACGTCGCGGCCAGCCGCCGCCGCCCCGCCGCCGCCGATATCCCAGCGCGCGTAAAGACCACGCAGTCCCCAGCCGTTCTTGAGGATGTCCATGTTCACATTGGTGAGCCAGGCGGAATTATCGTTGGCGCTTTGGGTGACGTCGGCCTGGTACTGAACCGCGGCGCTCAATGTCATGCCGGGCATGCCCGACCATTTGACACGGCCGGTGAAAGCGGGATCGCGGGCGGTTTGGTTGCTGATCTTGCCGCGGCCGCTGCGCGGCTTATAGGCGCTGCTGCCGGTGGTGGGGACTTCCAGCCCCGAGGACAGGAAGAGATCGGTGCTGATCCCGTGATCCCAGCGGTTGCTCAGCATGCCACCGGCTTCCCACCAAGTGGTGGGAATGATGTTCTTTTCCACATTGTTGCGCTCGGTGCCGAAGAAAGTGTTGGGCTCGTGAGTATCGTTGAGAATGCCCACGGGCATCAGGATGACGCCGGCCTTGGCGTTGGTGTCTTCGCTCAACGCGAAATCGATATAGGCCTGTTCAAGCTCCACCTCGCCACTGGAGGTGCCGTCTCCGGAGGTAAGGGCGTGTTCCAATTCAAACTCGGAAGCAAAAGTGATCCAGTCGTTGAAGCGGTGGCCAAAGAAGAGGACGAAACGGTGGAAGTCGATCTCGTCGGTATCGCCGCCATTGTAATGCAGTTCGCCATAACCGCCGATGGTGGTTGAATCCAGAGCGCCGCCCTGAGCCAGTTCCTGGGCGTTTTCCTCGATCACGGTGGCCGCCGCCTCGAGATTCTTCTCGGCCTCGTCGGCCCGTTGCTCCAGGCTCTCCACCTGTTTCTTCAGGGTCTGTACCTCTGCGGTGGGGGGCGCGGGGGCTTGAGTCGCGCCAGCCTGCCTCTGGAGTTCGTTAATTTGCTGTTGCTGTTGTTGAATGATGGACCAGAGCTCCTCCACGGTGGGCATCCTGTTCTGAGCGGTCAACGGCGACGCCGCCAGGGCGAAAGCCCCCGCCACAATCAGAGCAAGCGCCTTGCCGCAACACGATATTTTTTCGACCATTTGTTCTTTCCTTCCGGGGGGCAGGTGTTTTCCTTAATGCCCTAGCTTTGAGTGACAGGGTGCGGTTTAGAACGCTTATATATTGCGAATGACTTGCAATCGCATAGCAGCCCCTAATATCCACAATTGCGAATGGTTTGCAATCTCAAAATATGTCCCGGGATTCCTGGCCTAGAATGAATCAGGATTGGGGACAATCAAGTGATGGGAGCAGATCGGCTTATTGCCCGGTTGCCGTCTTCCCCGGGAAAACAGAGACCAGACGTTTCCCGCCGGTCTTGAGGGCGAGCAGGGCGAGCACCGTCCCCGAAGCCGCCGCCAGCCAGTAGGGGATAAATTCAGCAGCGGCGGCAAGCTCGGCGTTGATGTCAATGGCCAGGGAGGAAACCATGGCGTTGGTGGCCACACCCACCGCCAGGCTGCTGAGGCAGATGCCTATGAGATAGAGAGCCGAGACCTGGAATCCCATTTCCTTGCGGACCACGGCCAGCGTTGCCACATTGGTGGCCGGCCCGGCCAGCAGAAAGACCATCACCGCGCCGGGGGACACGCCCGTCAGGAGCAGGGCCGCGGCGAGGGGGGTGGAGGCGGTGGCACAGATATACATGGGAATCCCCACCACCAGCATGAGGACCATGGCGCCGGGGCCGGAACCCCAGGCACCGAGAACCCCTTGCGGGACGAAGGTGGCGACGATCCCAGCCAGGACAATTCCGAAAACCAGCCATGTCATGATGTCATCGAGGATATCCGTAAAGGCGTAGCCAACGCCTGAGCGGACGCGTTGCCAGGGGCCGGGCAGGGATTGGGGAGAGGGATTGGTCTTTTCTTCCTCGCCGTCGCATGACGAGGAACAGCAGGAGGTGCTTTCCTCCGCGGGGAAGGTTTCTGTTTTTTCTTTGGTGAAGAAACCCACCAGAAGGCCGGTGGCCACCGCGCTGGCCACGGCCGCCACGGGCCGGGCCACGGCCATGAAAGGCCCCAGCAGGGCATAGGAGACCGCCACCGAATCCACACCCGTCTCGGGCGTGGAGATCATGAACGATGTGGTCGCCCCCCGCGAAGCCCCGGCGCGGCGCAGGCCGATAGCCACCGGAAGCACTCCGCAGGAGCAGATGGGCAACGGGGCGCCCACCACCGCCGCGGTGAAGACAGGCCGGACCCCGCTTCCCCCGAGCCAGCGGCGCATGCCTTTTTCCGGCCCCCAGGCCTTGATCAGCCCGGCCATCAGCAACCCCAACACCAGCCAGGGGGCGGCGTCGAGGTAGAGATCCAGGATGTTCTCGGTTAAGGAGGCCATCTGCGCCATGACAAATCCTTCCACGGTTGCATCGGCGTATCGCAGGGACTAACTTAATAGCTACAGTGACTAGAGGTTCAAGGAAAAAATGACCGTGGAAGCCAGTTTCACCATCGGCCGCCTGGCCAAGGCAAGTGGTTGCAAGGTGCAGACCATACGTTATTACGAGGGAATCGGCCTGATGCCGCAACCGGCGCGGTCCCCCGGCAACCAACGGCTGTACGGCCCGGCCCATGTGAACCGGCTGAGTTTTATCAGACATTGCCGCGAGCTGGGCTTTCCCCTGGGGGAGATTCGTGAATTGCTGAGTCTCGCCGACGATCCGGATCGCCCTTGCGAGGCGGTTGACGGGATCGCACGGACCCATATCGAGGGCATGGAGAAGCGCATCAGTGCTCTGTCCGCCCTGAAAGACGAGCTTGAGCGGATTGTCAGGCAGTGCGCCGGGGGAAAGATTTCCCAGTGCAGAATACTGGAGGCTCTGTCGGACCAATCGTTGCGGCTTTCCGGCGATAGCTCTTAAGGGCCGCGTTCGCCGGTTTTACGTGGTCTGTTTCCGGGGGAGGCAGCTTTTCCCCGCGCAGCCGTTGACCTCGACCGTGATGTGGGCGAGTTCGGAATGGTCCTTGAGAAGGGCCTTGTAGTGTTCCGGGGGGCGGGGCTGGTGCGTCACCACCGACAGGATCACCGCCATGCGCCCCGATCCCACCCGCCAGATATGGATGTCGGCTACCAGATTGTCGGCGTCGGATTCGATAGTTTCCTTGATCCGGCCCACGGTTTCTTCATCGACGCCGCCATCCAACAGAATCGGGCTGGTGTCCCGGAGCAGGCCATAGGACCACCTGGCGATCACGAGCGCGCCGACGATGCCCATCATGGGGTCCATCCAGGCCCAGCCCATATACTTGCCCGAAAGCAGCGCCACGATCGCCAGCACCGAGGTCAGGGCGTCCGCCAGCACATGAAAATAGGCGGAGCGAAGATTGTGATCTTCTTCGTGGGCGTGGCCGTGATCATGGACGTGGGAATGGCCGTGTCCGCCGCCACGGAGAATCCAGGCGCTGGCCAGGTTCACCACCAGCCCCACCACCGCGACCACTATCGCCTGATCGAAGGCGATGGCGAGGGGGCTAGCGAGACGGTCCACGGATTCCCAGGCCAGCAGCAGGGCCACCACCCCCAGAATCAAGGCGCTGGAGAAGCCGCCCAGCACGCCGACCTTGCCGGTGCCGAAGGTGTAGCGGGGGTCACGGGCATGGCCGCGGGCGTACCAATAGGCATAGAGAGTGATGCTCAGCGCCGCGGTATGGCTCGCCATGTGCCAGCCGTCGGCGATCAGGGCCATGGAATTGAATATCCAGCCGGCAATGATCTCCACCACCATGGTCACGGCGGTGAGCGCCACCACGCAGAGGACGCGGCGCTGGCCCGAGGCTATAGCCGCCTCGTCCAGGAAGTGGTGGTCATGCTGCCATTTATGAAGGGTGTGAACGTGCATATTCCCAGCTCTGGCCCGTTTTCTTTAGGGATGGAGATGAGACATCCGGTGTTTCCGGCTCGCCCCAGGCAATGCCAACGATAGCTTATACAAAATCACGAATAACGCCTTAACGCCTTGTCCGCAAGGCCGGAGAGGTTTGAATTTCCTTTGAAAACTCCTGTGCCGGCGGGGGGGGTGCGACAAAGTGAAGCTTTATGGGAAGAGTCATCATGAAAGTGGTTTGACTCATGGTAAGATTCGGCCTTAACGTAGTTGCACATGAGAAACATTCGCATTATAAGAGATGCTCACATATTGGGCTGGTATAAATGAGCCTTTCGGAAAGCAACGACTTGGAAATAAACAAAGGGGTGAACCCGGTGTCTCACGGTTGCGTCACCCTGGCGGATCTAGGTCCGGGTGAAACCGGGATCATCGAGGCCATTGATGTGGATGTCTCGCTGAGGCGGCGCCTCAATGCCCTGGGCGTTGTCAAGGGTACGGAAATTGCGGTCGGACATGTGGCCCCCATGGGGGACCCCAGGGTCTATAGGCTTCTCGGCTATCAGCTCTCGTTACGCAACGAGGATGCACGGAAAATTGTTCTCAAGGTCGAGGACGGGAGGTAACGCTCCTGTTCGTCCAGTGGCGGTTGTTTATGGCACGCACAGGATGTTTTGGATTCCGGCTGTTCCAGTTGCGCCGTCCCCAGTCATGACGAAGCAAGGTCATGACAAGGCAGGTAAGGGTGGATCGAGTTTTTCCGGCCCGCTCTGTTCGCGGTCAGGCCATGTTTCCATAATTCCCAGAATTTGAAGCCTCAGAAATGATGCCCCTATGACAGCCCAACCCGCCCCCGACGAACGAACCATTACCGTTGCCCTTACCGGTAATCCCAATTGCGGCAAAACCACGCTTTCAAACACGCTGACAGGCTCTAATGACAGCGTCGGTAACTATCCCCGCGTCACCGTGGAGAAGAAGGAACGTGTCGTTAATCATCGCGGCTGGACCATCCGCGTGGTGGACCTGCCGGGAATTTACGCCCTTACCTCCCAGTCTCCCGAAGAGCGCATCGGCCGCGACTTCATCCACCACGAACAGCCCGACATCGTCGTCAACGTACTCGACGCCGGTAATCTCGACCGCAGCCTTTTCCTCACCACCCAGTTGATCGAGATGGGCTGTCCCCGGGTCTATGCATTCAACATGATGGACGAGGCACGGGCCAAGGGGATCAATATTAATGTCAATGACCTCACCTCCATGTTGGGCGGCAAGGTGGTGGAAACAGCGGGAATCACCGGCGAGGGGTGCATGGAGCTGCTCGACGCGGTGGTTGAAACCGCCGAGGCCATGAACGGGGAATCGACCTCTCTGACCCTTCCCTATGACAGCCATCTGGAAGACGCCATCGGCCGCGTCCAGCAACTGGTTACCGAACTCCATCCCAAAACCATGAACGAAATACAGACTCGCTGGCTGAGCATCAAATTGCTTGAAGGCGACGAGGAGATCATCCGCCATGAGGACGACCACGAACGCCTCATAGAATTGCTGGGACGTGAGCGCCAGAATCTGGCCAACACCCATGGCGAGGACAGCGAAGCCATGTTCGCAAACGCCCGTTACGGATTCATCCACGGTCTGTTGATGGAATCCAGGACGATTAATCCGGCGCCTACCCAGGACCTGACCCACAAGATCGACGATGTCATGTTGCACCAGTATATGGGGATGCCGGTATTCCTGGGTCTCATGTGGCTGATGTTCGAAGCCACCTTCACGCTGGGACAATACCCCATGGACTGGATCGACGCAGGGGTTGCATGGGTGTCGGGACAGGTGAGTGGCGTTCTGTCCCCGGGGATGTTCCGCGACGTCATGGTTGACGGCATCATTGCCGGAGTCGGTGGAACCATCGTTTTCCTGCCCAATATCGTGATCCTGTTTTTCTTCATGGCCCTGTTCAGCGAGACCGGATACCTGGCGCGTTCCGCCTTTCTTCTTGACCGCGTGATGCATAAATTCGGCCTCCACGGCAAGGCGTTCATTCCGCTGGTTATGGGGTTTGGCTGCAACGTGCCGGCGGTGATGGCCTGCCGCACCATCGAAAGCCCCCGCGCCCGGCTGGTGGCCATTCTGATCAATCCGTTTATGAGCTGTACCGCGCGGCTTCCCGTTTTCATCCTTTTCGCCGGGGCGTTCTTCTCACATATGGCCGGCACCGTTGTCTTCGCCATGTATATGCTGAGTATCATCGTCGCCATGGGGGTCGCAGTATTCCTGAGTAAATGCGTGGTTCGTGGCGGTTATGAGCCGTTTGTCATGGAGCTTCCACCCTATCGTATCCCCACCCTCAGGGCCGTGATCCTCCATATGTGGGAAAAGGCCCTGAAATTCCTGCAAAAGGTGGCCGGTATCATCCTGGTGGGATCGATCGTTCTCTGGACCCTGCAGGCGTTCCCCCGCGACGTGGATATGAGCATGGACTACGACGCCGGGATCGCCCAACTGGAGACCCAGATCGAAAGCCCGGAACGGGACGAGCGGATATCCCTGATGCAAAGGGCGCGCGCCCAGGAGAGTCTCGAAAAAAGTTATCTGGGGAGGATCGGTCTCGCGGTGACACCGGTTTTCGAGCCTTTAGGGTTCGGCTGGAAAGACACCATCGCCATCCTCACTGGGCTTCTGGCCAAGGAAGTCGTCATCGCCAGCTATGCCGTTATCTATGCTCAGGACGAGGGCTCGACGGAGTATTCGAAAGGCTTGCAAGCCTCCCTTTCCGGAACCATGACGCCCCTGGTGGCTTTTGCCTTCATGGTGTTCGTGCTGTTGTATTGCCCCTGTCTTTCCACCATCGCCGCCATCAGGCATGAAACCAACAGTTGGAGATGGGCCGGATTTTCCGTTGTCTTTTCCATGTGTCTGGCATGGATTCTGGCGCTCGGAGTCGTTACCGTGGGAGGATTGATGGCATGAACGGGGATTCCCTGATGGGTTATCTGATTGTCGGCCTCATTGTCGCCGCCTGCGCTTTTCTTGTTGTGCGTTTTGTCAAACGGGTCATGACCGGTGGCGCCATGTCGGTTGGCTGTGAGGGCTGTTCGGAAAATAAGGATTGCGATTCGACCCAGAAAGCCCCCTTGGAACATCTTTGAAGCTGGCCAGGGAGGCATCCATTATCCAGAAGGACTTTGTCGAGGCCGTCGGTCACCACCAGGCGGGGCGGTTGGCGGAGGCGGAGGCCGTTTACCGCCGGGTCCTCGATGTCGCACCCGATAACACGGACGCCAATCATCTGTTGGGCGTGATTTCCTACCAGAACGGGAAGTTTGAGGAGGCCGCAGAGCTGATCGGCAAGGCACTTGCGGGGAACCCCGCCTTTCCCGAGGCTCATAACAATTTCGGTCTGGTGCTTAAAGCCCTGGAACGGCTGGAGGAGGCGCAATCCAGCTTCGCCCGCGCCCTGGAGCTGAAACCCGATTACGCCGAGGCCCATAACAATCTGGGCCTGGTTCTGATGGGAGCGGGGCGCAGGGAGGAAGCGCAAGCCAGTTATACCCGCGCCTTGGAGATCGCCCCTAACAGTGCCGAAGCCCATTACAATCTGGGCAATTTGTTTCTGGATGCCGGGAAGCTGAAGGAAGCGGAAGCAAGTTTTGTTCGCGCCCTGGAATTGAAGCCCGATTACACCGAGGTCTACAACAATCTGGGCAATGTACTCAAAGACACGGGACGGGTAGAAGAGGCGGCGGCGAGCTATGGTCGTGCCCTGGAGATCAATCCAGACTACGCCGAAGCCCATTACAATCTGGGTAATTTGCTGAAGGAAACGGGGCGGCTGGAGAAAGCGCAGGCCAGTTATACCCGCGCCCTGGAGATTGACCCCGGCCTTGCCGGCGCACTCAACAATCTGGGCAATCTGCTCCGCGATAACGGGTATCTCGACGCGGCGGAGGATACTTTCAAAAGGCTGCTAGCGCTCGATGGCGACGAGCTGCGGTTCCGCATCAGGAAGGCCCTGATGCTTCCGCCCATTGCCCCTTCCCAGGATCACATGGCATCCCGGCGCGAGGCCATGGCCGGGGCCATGGCGGCCATAACGGAGGAGGGGGGAGTCCTGGACGATCCTCCCCACACCATCGGCGCCACCAATTTCTATCTCGCCTATCACGGGCTTAATGACCGCGATCTGCAACGGGCCATCGCCGGGATGTATCTGCGGGTTTGCCCCTCCCTGGCCGGGGAAACTGGACGGGAACAGCTGCAAGGCCGGGATTCCCAGCGGATTCGCGTGGGCTTCCTGTCGCGGTTTTTCTGTCGCCATACCATCGGTAAGCTGGCCCTGGGTCTGGTGGAAGAGCTGGACCGGGAGAAATTCGAGGTGATTCTGATCCGCGCGCCGGGCAAGCGGGATGACATGGCGGCAGCGTTTGATAAGGCCGCCGACCATGTGGTGGAGCTGACGAGGAATCTGGAATCGGCGCGCGACGTCATCGCCGCGCAAGGGTTGGATGTTCTGTTCTATCCCGAGATCGGTATGGACCCCTTTACCTATTTTCTGGCCTTTGCGCGGCTTGCCCCGGTGCAATGCATGACCTGGGGCCATCCCGTGACCACGGGCATTCCCAATATGGATTATTTCCTGTCCTCGGAAGCGCTGGACCTGGCGCAAGCCCAGGATCATTACAGTGAACGCCTGGTGCGCCACCGCCATCTGCCCACCTTTTACCATCCGCCACCGGCGCCGGAGGAAATTCCCTCCCGTGCCGATCTCGGCCTTCCCGAAACGGGCCGCCTTTATGTGAGCCCGCAGAGCCTGTTCAAGTTTCATCCCGATTTTGATTCCGTTCTCGGCGACATCCTGCGCAAAGACCCGGAGGGGGTTCTGGTACTGATCTCCGGCCCCACCGATTATTGGGAAGAACTGCTGAGGGCGCGTTTCACAGCGACCTTCCCGGACCAGGCGGGGAGGGTGATTTTCCTGCCACGCATGAGCGAGCAGGAGTTCATGGCCCTCAACATGAGGGCCGACGCGCTTCTCGATCCACCCTATTTCGGCGGCGGCAACACCGCCTTGGAGGCCTTTTCCGCAGGCCTTCCCATCGTCACCTGGCCCGGCGAGTTCATGCGGGGGCGGGTCACCGGCGCCATGTACCACGCCATGGGGGTGGAGGGTCTTGTCGCCGATTCCCCGCAATCCTACGTGGATCTGGCGCACCGTCTGGCCACCGATGGCTCTTTCAGGGAGGCCATGAAGACCGGGATTTCCCGCAACAGCTCCCTGTTGTTCGAGAATCACGAGGCGGTGCGGGAGCTGGAGGAATTCTTTGTGCAGGCCGTTGCCGCCGCGCACGAGGGTCGGGATTTATAGAGTCTCAAGCTGGAAACCCGCGGGGGGCTGGAAATCAGCGTCGCCTTCGATTATCTAAAAAAGCGGCAGGAGGTTTTTTCGCTGCGGGCGTATTCGCGGTTGCGGGAAATATCTCTTAAAACGTGCCGATAGCCACAGGTGGGGGAACCCCGGCCCTCCCGGAATTCGCTGGAATAAGGGGGGCGGGGTTTTCATGAATATGGAGGATAGGGACACGAAAAATGAACGAGGCCTTACACGATATCACTGAGGATATCCCATCCAGACGGGAAACCTGGCGCGCTAACCGCCAGGTAATGGAGCATGCCCCGAAAGGCCGGCGCTGGCGCGGTCGGGTGCGCCGCGGCCTTTATGGAATGGCGGCGCGGGCGGCCAGGGTTCTGGGCCCCACCCGCATTGTCCGCCGTGCTTCGGCCCGTGCCCTTGATCTCGACATAACCGAGCTGAGGCTGTCCTTCCCGGACCTTCCGCTTGCCTTTGACGGCTATACCATCCTTCACCTGACCGACCTCCATCTCGATAATATCGACGGAACGGCCGCCGCCACGGCGCGCAGGATCGCCCATGTGGGGGCCGATCTGTGTGTCGTCACCGGCGATTTCCGCGACAACATCCATACACCCGCCGCCACGGTAGCGGCGCATTTCGAGGAACTTCTGCAGGGTGTTCGCGTGAAAGAAGGCGTGCTGGGTATCCTTGGCAACCACGACAGCGAGTCCATGGTCGAACCGCTGGAATCCCTCGGGGTGAGAATGTTATTGAACGAAACGGTGAGTCTCAGGCGCGGCGATGATCGCATCCATATTACCGGCCTTGATGACGTGCATCGTTTCCACCACCACCAAGCCACCCATGCCCTGCGCGATGCGCCGGACGGATTCGGCATCGCCCTGGTCCATTCGCCGGAAATCGTCGAGCATGCGGCGGCGAAACACCGTCTTTACCTATGTGGCCATACCCACGGCGGACAGATTTGCCTGCCCGGAGGGCGGCCCGTGGCCGTTGGCTTGAAGCGCCGCCATCGCCGCTTTTCCCAGGGGCTTTGGCAACATGGGGAGATGCTTGGCTATACCAGCCGGGGCATCGGCACCTGTGTTTTACCCTTCCGCGTCAATTCCCGTAGCGAGGTGGTTCGCATCACGCTGTGCCGGAGCCCGCATGCCGTTATGGATTAAGGTCTCCGTCACCGCATTCGTCTGTCTGTTGGTTCCCCTATATTGGCGAAGCTACGGCGCCGTTAATTTTCTCTGGTTTTCCGATGTCGCTCTTTTTGTCACGGCGCTCGCCTTGTGGCTGGAGAGCCGGCTCATGGCCAGCATGATGGCGCTGGGGGTCATGATTCCTGAACTCGTGTGGACGGCCAATTTTCTTACCGGAGGCGTTCTTTTCGGCGGCATGGAATATCTTTTCGAGGCCGAAACGCCCGCTTTGTTACGCGCTCTTTCCCTGTTCCACATAGGGGTGCCGGTGATCCTGATCTGGATGCTGGTCCGCCTCGGTTACGACCGCCGGGCCTTCATAGCGCAGACGGTCTTCGCCTGGATATGGCTTCCGCTCACCTATCTGCTGAGCGACCCCTCATGGAATATCAACTGGGTGTTCGGCTGGGGAAGCCAGCCCCAGACGCTTATGCCGGAGCTCTTGTATCTGGTGCTGTGGATGCTGGTGGTGCCGGTGGCCCTGTTCCTGCCCGCGCATCTGGTTCTGCTGCGTTTCTTTGCAGGCACGCCCCCCGGCGGGCATTCAGCCTAGCCATCCTGCCCTCAATTTATGTGCGCAAGGGGGTTCCTTAAAATCCCTCTCGGGTGGCGTAACTGTGGCCCTTATCAACTCTCAGTCGGTTATTTTTCATGTGGTTTCCGACCATGTTCCGGTTTTCCTGAATTTGTCTAAAAATGGTGTGCAATTTTGATTACTTTCCCATGATGAACGCGCCTATGGTGAGGCATGGGGGGGATTTCATGAAAGAATCGAACCTCCTGCGGCGTGGATTAGAATTAATCTCGCGTTGCTACCTAACCAGAAATACATTCTCTAGGGAGGATTGGAGGAGATGTTAAAAAGATACGTTACGGCTTTTGCTGTCAGCATGGCCGTAACCGGGCTTTTCGTTGCGCCAACCATGGCGGACGATCCGGTTTACGGTGACATGCAGTTGGTGACCCAGGACCTGCTCAACCGGGCAGGGGGTGACGCCAACAACTTTCTGCACACCAACGGGAACTATAGTCAGACCCGTTACCACCCGGCCACTCAGATCAATAAGGAAACCGTGGGAGACCTGCGCCCGGCCTGGATTTTCCAGACCGAAGTAAAGGAATCCCAGGAGACCAGCCCGATCGTGGTGGACGGCGTCATGTACGCCACAACTTCCTTTAACCACGTTTATGCGTTGAACGCGGCGACGGGTGCGGAACTGTGGCACTACGCCCATAAAATGGGTCCCATCACCACCTATTGCTGCGGTCCCAATAACCGCGGCGTTGCCGTCTATGGCGACAAGGTCTTCATGGGCACCCTGGACGCCAAGCTGGTGGCGCTTAATGCCAAGACAGGCGCAGTGGTCTGGGAAACCCAGATCGCCGATCCCGAGCTTGGTTACAGTGAAACCATGGCTCCCACCGCCGTTGAAGGCAAAATCCTTATCGGCACCAATGGTGGCGAATACGGCATCCGTGGCTTCGTGAAAGCCTATGACGCCAACAGTGGCAAGCTGTTGTGGACCTTCCACACCACCCCCGAGAATTCGGTTGGCGTGTGGGCCACCCATGACGCCACCGGCCGCGACATGCTTCGCGACATCAGCGCTGAAAAGAAGGCGCTGAAGAAGATGGGCGACCCGTACAAGACCCTTGGTGGTGGTGTATGGCAGAATCCCGCCGTGGATCTGGAACGCCGCCGCATCTATTTCATGGCCGGCAATCCGTCTCCCGATCTCGACGGTTCCATCCGTCCGGGTGACAACCTGTACACCAATTCACTGATTTCGGTGGACCTGGATACGGGTAAATATGTGTGCCACTTCCAGTATATCGCTCATGATGTCTGGGATCTGGACGCGGTGAGCCCCGCGGTTCTGGTCAAGGTGGCCGATAAGAGCGGACAGTCCATCGACGGTGTGCTGCATGGCGGCAAGACCGGTCATATCTATGTGCATGACCGTGACACCTGTGGCCTGATTCGCTTCTCCGAGGCCATGGTGCCGCAGGAGAACATGTGGGTTCTGCCCACCAAGTCCGGCGAGCGCATGCTTCCGGGCGCCAATGGTGGTGTCGAATGGTCGCCGCTGGCGGTTGACGAGGGCCTGGGCCTTGCCTATGCCATGAACCTGCATCAGCCCATGACCTATCACGTGGAAAGCACCCCCTATCCGGGCGGCAAGCTCTGGCTTGGCGGCGCTTTCAAGATCGTTCCCGGTGAACAGCAGTGGGGCAACATCTCCGCCGTTGACTACAACACCGGC
>JADHSZ010000039.1 GCA_016776635.1 Alphaproteobacteria bacterium | reverse complement strand
ATGCCTGTGCATCGGATGAGAAGCGTAACGATGCCACGGGGAAAAAGCACCCGGCCGAAGGTGGGGCGGATCGGCCCCTCGGAGTTGTTGCGGCGCTTGCCCGATGCCCCCACATCGCGCCGCGCGCCGCGCCTACCCGAATGAATCGATTCGCTGCCATCAAAGTGATCCCTATCAATCCTGACCCGCCCTTGGGGCGCCCGGGGCTGGTGGGGGAATCTTTATTTGACTTGATTTCCCCGGTCGGGTAAATCACATGGACTTCTATCCGGGCATCTCCGCCCAACATCTCCACCACTCCTCTTCTTCAGGCTTCCTTCGCAAGCCTTCCCATCTCTGGCCGCTTCCGGCCAACAGTCTGGAAACCTTCCATCTTTCGGCGGTTTCCCGCCTCTTTCCAGGCTTTCTCCCTGACTCCAGCCTCAGAATTGAATCATGCATCTTCAGGAACTTAAGACCAAACCCCCGGGGGAGCTTCTCGCTTTCGCCGAGGAGCTTGAAATAGAAAACGCGAGCAACCTGCGCAAACAGGACATGATGTTCGCAATTCTCAAAAAACTCGCGGACAGCGATACCGCCATTTACGGCGACGGCGTTGTTGAAACGCTCCAGGACGGTTTCGGTTTCCTGCGTTCTCCGGAAGCCAATTATCTTCCCGGTCCCGGGGATATATACATTTCCCCCAACCAGGTCCGGCGTTTCGGGTTGCGCACCGGCGATACGGTGGAGGGGGAAATCCGCGCGCCCAAGGACAGCGAACGTTATTTCGCTCTCGTGAAGGTCAACAAGATCAACTTCGAGGATCCGGAGAAGGTCAAACACCGCATCAACTTCGACAACCTGACCCCGCTCTATCCCGAAGAACACCTGAAAATGGAGATGGATGATCCCACGGTAAAGGACCACACCGCGCGCATCCTCGATCTGATTACCCCCATGGGCAAGGGCCAGCGCGCCCTCATCGTGTCGCCGCCGCGCGTGGGCAAGACCATGATGCTGCAGAACATCGCCCATGCCATCACCGCCAACCATCCCGAGGCCTACCTGATGGTGCTTCTCATTGATGAGCGGCCCGAGGAAGTCACCGATATGAAGCGCTCGGTGAAGGGGGAGGTCATCAGCTCCACCTTCGACGAACCGGCGACGCGCCACGTACAGGTGGCCGATATGGTGATCTCGAGGGCCAAGCGGCTGGTGGAACACAAGCGGGATGTGGTGATTCTTCTCGATTCCATTACCCGTCTGGCGCGCGCCTATAACACCGTAGTGCCGAGCTCGGGCAAGGTACTCACCGGCGGCGTCGATTCCAATGCCCTGCAGCGGCCGAAGCGTTTCTTCGGCGCGGCGCGCAACATCGAGGAGGGCGGCTCGCTGACCATTATCGGCACCGCGCTGATCGATACGGGATCACGGATGGACGAGGTGATCTTCGAGGAATTCAAGGGAACCGGTAATTCGGAAATCATCCTCGACCGCAAACTCGCCGACAAGCGCAGCTTCCCCGCCATTGATATCACCAAGTCGGGTACCCGTAAGGAGGAGCTGCTTGTGGATAAGGACATACTATCGAAAATGTGGGTATTGCGCCGGATTCTCATGCCCATGGGCACCGCCGACGCCATGGATTTCCTTGTCAGCAAACTCAAGGAAACCAAGACCAACGGCGATTTCTTCAAATCCATGAACAACTGATCCGCAACCGGGAACAGGCTGTTCCCGGACCCGCGATCTAAAACGCCGAATGGCCCTCCAGGCGCAGCAGATTGCGCTTGGTGGAAACACCGTCTCCGCCTGAATAGCCGCCCAGCGCGCCTTCTTTCCCCACCACCCGGTGACAGGGAATAAGAATGGGCAGAGGGTTTTTCCCCGCCGCCGTTCCCACCGCGCGCGGCGCCGTTCCCAACTCCCGGGCGAGGGCTCCATAGCTCCGGGTTTCCCCATAAGGTATTCGGGCAATGGCCCGCCATACGGATTTCTGGAATTCAGTTCCCTGGGGCTCCAGGGGCAGATCGAACACCTGCCGTT
This sequence comes from Alphaproteobacteria bacterium, assembly GCA_016776635.1. GTDB lineage: Bacteria > Pseudomonadota > Alphaproteobacteria > UBA11136 > UBA11136 > UBA11136. The sequence goes on along the minus strand of JADHSZ010000039.1, from coordinate 26,529 downwards.
TGCCGTGGAAATATTCGTCCAGCTGCCCGGCGGCCCTCTCCAACAGAGGATGTGACGGAGAGTCTCCGTCCTTACGGTCTTCCCCAGACCGATTTTCCTCAGGCCGGTTTTCTTCAGGCCGTTCTTCCTCGCAGCGCCAGCCGAGGGCCGTGATGAAGCCGTTTTCTTCCCGGATGGCGATTGCGCCCACGGCTTGGTGAAGAATCACATTGTTCATTGCACCATCTCCTCAAGACAGATTTTCAATTCCTTGGCATCGGTCACCGGGGGCGTACAGCCCGAGATGCTACACACATACGCCGTGGGCTTTCCACCCTCCATTTGCTTTCCGTACAGGGGATGGAGCTGCGGCCGTTCGCCCGCTTTCTCATAAACGCTCAACACCACATTGGGCAGGGCCAAACCATAAGCCTCCCCGATCAAGGCCTGGGTTTTCTCATCTTTCCGGTCGCCGACAATAACCACATGCAGGGGCCGGGCCAGTATATCGCTTGCGCTCACCAGGGTGGCTAGCGAGGGGAATCCCTTGACCGCCTCGCCGGCGAAGGCGTCGAGAATAGCCTGCGCTTTTTCGCGATAAGCATCCTTTCCGGTAATAAGGAAAAGCTTGGCCAAAAGCTGGGCCATCATCCCGTTGCCCGACGGCGTGGCGTGATCATGGGCGGTCCTGGTGCGGAGAATAAGATCGGTGGCGTCGTCGGGAGTAAAGAAATACCCGCCGTTCTCCCGGTCTCCGTAATGGCGGTCGAGAATTCCCACCCATTCTTCGGCCTGTTCCACATAGGACTCGTCGCCTGAAATTTCGAACAGGGCCACGGCGGCGCGGCCCATGGAGGCATAATCGTCCAAAGTGGCGGCAAACCTGGCCCGTCCCCCGTGCCAGCAATGCATCAGCCGGTCTCCAGTCACCATGTTGTCGCGGATGAAGGCAAAGGCGTTGCGGGCGGCCTCCACCCATTGTTTGTTTTCGAAAACGGCTCCGGCTGCGGCCAGGGCAACAATGGCCAGCCCGTTCCAGTCGGCCAGCACCTTGTCGTCGCGGCCCGGCGCTTCCCGCTGCGCGCGGGCCTGGAAAAGAACCTCGCGGCAGCGCGCCAGCCGTGCCTCGTCTTCGTCGTCACGCAGGAGCTCTCCCGCCGGGCGGCGAAGGATGTTCCGCCCCTCCCAGTTGCCAGCCGCCGAGACGTCGTAGACGCTCTTGAAAAAGGTGCTGTCATCCCCCAGCAGGCCGTCTATTTCCTTCTCGTCCCAGACCGAGAAGGCCCCTTCCCCGCCCGGACTGTCGGCATCTATGGTGGCGGCGAAGGCGCCACCCTCCACGGCCATGTCCCGCAGCACCCAGTCCAGGGTCTCGGCCACGCGAACCGACAACAGCGGATCCCTGGTTTCGCGCCACACCAGCGTCATGATCTCCGCCATCTGGGCATTGTCGTAGAGCATCTTTTCGAAGTGGGGGACCAGCCATTCCTCGTCCGTGGAATAACGGGCGAACCCACCCCCCAGATGGTCATAAATGCCGCCCTGGCACATGACGCGCAGGGTCAGAATCACGGCGTCATGGAAGTCCTTGTCGGCGGTTTTTTTCCACGCCCGCCACAGCACTTCCAGCACCGGAACCTGGGGAAACTTGGGCGCCCCCCGGGTGCCGCCCTGGACGGAGTCCATAAAGGACAGCACCTTGCGGGAAAAAGGATCGAAAGATTCCGCGGCAAAATCGTCACCCCTGGCTGGCGCCGAAAGAGCGTGCAGCCCCGCCTGAAGAGAGGCGGCGTTGGTTTCCACTTCATCCGCGCGGGTTTCAAAAAGATCGGCGATGGCGCGAAGCACCTGACGAAAGTGCGGCATGTCATAGCGCGGCTCCGGCGGGAAATAGGTTCCGCCCCAAAAGGGCTGCCGTTGCGGCGTGAGAAACATGGTCAGGGGCCACCCCCCCTGTCGCCCCGTGAGGCTGAGGGCGGACTGGTAGATGGCGTCGAGGTCTGGTCTTTCCTCACGGTCGACCTTGATATTGATGAAAAGCTCGTTCATCAGGGCCGCCGTTTCCTGGTTCTCGAAACTCTCATGGGCCATCACATGGCACCAGTGACAGGCGGCGTATCCGATGGAAAGCAGGATCGGCTTGTTACGCTGTGCGGCCAGGTCCAGGGCCTGGTCGTCCCAGGGCTGCCAGTGAACAGGATTATCGGCATGCTGCCGCAGATAGGGGCTGGTCTCGTCCTTGAGTCGGTTTTCCGTCATGGGTGTGCGGCGTGCTCCTTAGATGTGAGAGGAGAGATTCCGTTCCGGCTTTCTTCTCCATTCAGACCCCCCACTAATCTTGGATACGGAACGGGATGTCTCAACCTTTTAATTTCAGGCACCGCCCGTATATGTTTGCCAGGCAAGAGGTTCGTCTTCGAATATTGGGGATATTGGCTAAATCGGGCCCGGCGCTGTAGAAAGACCATTCCGAGATGACAGCAGAAACCATATACGCACCGTGCAGCGGCCTGGGACAGTCCGCCGTCGCCGTGATCCGCCTTTCCGGGGGTGAGACCGGGCGGGTGCTGTCCGCCCTCCTCCAGGGCGCTCTGCCGCCTTCCCGCCAGGCTTGCCTGCGGCGTCTGTGTGATCCTGCCACGAGTGAGGAAATCGACCGCGGGCTGGTGATCTGGTTTCCCGCGCCGGGAAGTTTCACCGGCGAGGACATGGCGGAACTACATCTTCATGGCGGCCGCGCCGTTCTCGCGCGGGTTCTGGACGTGCTTTCCGGCCAGCCCCGCACACGTCTCGCCGAGCCCGGGGAATTTACCCGCCGCGCCTTCGAAAACGGCAAGCTCGACCTTACCGCGGCGGAAGGAATCGCCGATCTCGTGGCCGCTGAGACCGAAGCCCAGCGCGCCCAGGCCCTGGGCCAGGTGAAAGGGGCGCTGGGGAAACAGTACGAGTCCTGGCGTCAGCGGCTGGTTTCTGCTCTGGCCCATATGGAAGCCGGGATAGACTTTTCCGATGAAGACGTGCCCTCCGACCCGGCAACCGGGAAACTCCACGATATTTTGGGGGTCTACGGTGAGATAACACAACATCTAGATGATAGTCGTCGCGGAGAGCGCCTGCGCGATGGCATTTGTGTCGCCATCCTGGGCCCTCCCAATGTGGGGAAATCCAGCCTGCTCAACGCGCTGGCGCAAAAAGACGCGGCCATCGTGGCAGCTAGCGCCGGCACCACCCGGGACGTGATCGAAGTTCATCTCGACCTCGGCGGCTATCCGGTGACCCTGGTGGATACGGCGGGTCTGCGCGCCACCAGCGACGAGGTGGAAAGCGAAGGCGTGCGCCGGGCCGCCGAAAAAGCCAGCCAAGCCGATCTCAAACTGGTGGTGGTGTCCCCGGACGTGGCGCTGGAGCACTGCAAGGAGGCCCTGCGTTTCTGCGAGGGGGAAACGCTTCTCCTCATGAACAAGGCCGATCTGCTGCCCCAGTTTCCCGAATTCGAATCACAATGGGACACAAAATACGCCTCCTTCTTTGGGGAACAGGAGTCGATCCGGGAACAGCTTGCCATTTCCGTGAAAACGGGCGCCGGTCTTTCCCAGCTGCTTGGCTGTCTGGAAAACAGGCTCACTTCGTGGTTTTCCCAGATTTCGGCGGAAACACCCAGCCTCACCCGGCAGCGGCACCGCGATGCATTGCGGGAATGCCACGCCGCCCTGACCCGTGTTCTTGCTGCCCTGGGTGCGGAGGCTGTGGAAGAAAATAACATTCTGGCGGCTGGGGATAGTTATAACCGAGCGGGGGCATCCGCCATGGGGAAAAATACCATTGCGGTGGAGTTGGTGGCGGAAGACCTGCGTCTGGCCGTCAGATATCTGGGACGGATTACCGGCTCCGTGGATGTGGAAGATCTCCTGGACTTGATTTTCAGCGATTTCTGTATCGGCAAGTAACCCCGCCATGATCCTGAGCCCCCCCTCCCCCTCCTTGTACTCATCCATAGAGCCCGATTCGGCTGTTTCACGTGAAACAACGACCCCTGCCCCCTACCCCCCTGGAGACTCCTCTGTTCCACGTGAAACAACGATCCTGGCTTCCGGCTCTTCTGAAAACACCCTTCGTGCCGAAACCGCGGAAAACGAAGGCGGAAGAAAAGCCCCGAACATGGAATCCATATCATGACCACCGCGAAAACCGATTTTGACGTGATCGTGGTGGGCGGTGGCCATGCCGGCTGCGAGGCGGCGGCAGCGGCGGCGCGCATGGGCGCGCGCACGGCTTTGGTGACCCAGCGCCTGGACACTATCGGCGAAATGTCCTGCAACCCCTCCATCGGTGGACTCGGCAAGGGACATTTGGTGAAGGAGGTGGATGCCCTGGACGGACTCATGGCCCGCGCCATCGACCGCGCCGGGATTCAGTTCCGCATATTGAACCGCAGCAAGGGGCCCGCGGTACAGGGGCCCAGGGCTCAGGCCGACAGAAAACTCTATCGCCGGGCCATGGTTGATCTGCTTTCCCATCAACCCGGCCTCGAGATTTGCCAGGGCGCGGTGGAAGACCTGCGGGTGAAAGATGGCGGCGCCGCGTCTCCCCGCATCACCGGCGTGGTTCTGGAGGATGGATCGGTTCTCTCCGCGGCGGCCGTGGTTCTCACCACCGGCACCTTCCTGCGCGGCATGATTCATCTCGGTGACAAACAGATCCCGGCCGGGCGCCATGGCGACGCGCCGGCGCTGGGTCTCTCCCGGCGGCTCGAACAGGCCGGATTTGAGCTCGGCCGGCTCAAGACCGGCACACCGCCGCGGCTCGATGGCCGCACCATCCGCTGGCGGGAGCTTCAGGTTCAGGAAGGCGATGATCCACCGCGCCCCTTTTCCGTTCTCACCCGTGCCATCACCACGCCGCAGCTTCCCTGCCATATCACCGCCACCACGGAGCGGACCCATGAGGTAATTCGTGACAATCTCCATGCCTCGCCCCTCTATTCGGGCCAGATCGCAAGCAGCGGGCCACGCTATTGTCCCTCCATCGAAGACAAGGTGACGCGGTTTACCGACAGGACCGGGCACAGGATTTTTCTCGAACCCGAAGGGCTTGATGACGACACGGTGTATCCCAACGGCATTTCCACTTCCCTTCCCGAAGAAGCACAAATACGCTTGCTGCAAACCATTCCCGGCCTCGAGGCGGTGCGCATGGTCCAGCCCGGATACGCCATCGAATACGATTTCGTGGACCCCAGGGAGCTGCGCCCCTCTCTCGAAACCAGACGCCTGCCCGGTCTTTTTCTGGCCGGACAGATCAACGGCTCCACCGGCTATGAAGAGGCCGCCGCGCAAGGGTTGATGGCGGGGGTCAACGCGGCGCTTTCCCTTTCCGCCGCGGCGCCGTTTGTGCTCGACCGTTCCCAGGCCTATACCGGCGTCATGATCGATGACCTGGTCACCCGGGGCGCGGGGGAACCCTATCGCATGTTTACCTCGCGGGCCGAATACCGCATCCGTCTGCGCGCCGACAATGCCGATTTGCGTCTCACCCCCCTGGGAACGGAGATAGGTTGCGTGGGAGGGGGGCGTGCCCGTCTCTGTGAGGAAAAAACCTCGGCCCTCGAGGCGGCGCGCGAGATGCTCGACGGTCTTCAGGCCAGCCCCGGCGAACTGGCCCCTCTGGGAACAGAGGCCGGCAGAGACGGAAAGAAGCGCAGCGTTTTCCAATGGCTGGCCACGCCCGGCATCACCCTGGACCGGCTGGCGGCTCTCTGGCCCGAGCTCGAAGGAATCCCGCAAGAGGTGGCGGAACAGATCGAAATCGATGCCGCCTATGACTCCTACCTCAAAAGACAGGACGCCGACATCCAGGCCTTTCAGCGCGACGAGGCGCTGCGCCTCGATCCCGATCTCGACTTCGATGCAATCGGCAGCCTGACCACCGAGGCGCGGGAAAAACTCAGCGCCGTGCGGCCCGAAACCCTGGGCGCGGCGGCGCGCATCCCCGGCCTCACCCCGGCGGCGGTCATGGCCCTGCTGCGCCATGTGCAGCGCCGGGACAATGATGTGCCGCGGCCACCCTCTCAAGACGCAGAGGCATAGCTGAGCCAACATCCCCAAAAAGCCGCTTTTGCATGCGACGCGCTTCCTCTTTTCTGCTCTACCAGATACTGTCTATATATAAAGAGTGTACCCAATAGGCGGGTTCTCTTCGTGGCCCGATGGCTTTGGAAGATTATCAAGAACAGGCGGCTCTTTTTTATGGAACGACACCCCACGATGTCCCCGGAAAGTTTTTGTGAAGTGATTCCTGTTTCACGTGAAACATTGGACCGCTTGTGCCGCTATGGGGCGCTTCTGGAAAAATGGCAGAAAAAGATCAATTTGGTGGGGGCGGGAACCCTTCGCGACCTGTGGCGGCGGCATATGCTGGATTCTGCCCAGCTCATGGCTCCCATCCGTGCCCTGAAAAAGGAAAAACCCATGATCCTCGATCTCGGGAGCGGGGCAGGGTTCCCGGGGATGGTTCTCGCCATCATGGGTGCGGGCGAGGTGCATCTGGTGGAAAGCGACCAGCGCAAATGCGCCTTCTTGAGCGAGGTGGCGCGGGAGACGGAAGCCGCCCTCACCATCCACGGATCACGGGCGGAAGACCTTGACCCCGCCATGATTCCTGGGCCCGCGGATATCATCACGGCCCGCGCCCTGGCGCCCCTGGACAGGATTCTTGACTATGCCGAACCTTTCCTGGGGGCCGAAACCGTCTGTTTATTTCTCAAGGGCCGCCGGGTAAGGGAAGAATTGACCAAAGCGGAAAAAAAGTGGACTATGCAGGTGCAAAACATCACCAGTCTCAGCTCTCCGTCCGGAACCGTTCTGAGACTCGATCATCTGGTTCGAAGGTCTTCGGGAAATAAGCAATGAAAAGAGGTGGGAACATGGCGTACCAGCCGACGCAGATCATGGCAATCGTCAACCAAAAGGGCGGGGTAGGCAAAACCACCACCACCATCAACCTGGCCACGGCTATGGCCGCCGCCGGCAAGCGGGTTCTGGTTATCGATCTCGATCCCCAAGGCAACGCCAGCACCGGGCTCGGCCTCGGACATAAGGACAGACAGCTCAGCAGCTATGACCTTCTGATCCGCGAAGAGACGCTGGAGCGGGTCACCGCGGCGTCTTTCGTGCCGGGCCTTGACATTATTCCCTCCAATATCGACCTCTCGGGCGCGGAAATTGAAATGGTGGATTTGCCTGAGCGCGAATTTCGCCTGCGCAACGCCATCGCCCACGCCATCAGCGACTACGATTACGTGCTGATCGACTGTCCTCCGGCTCTGGGCTTCCTCACATTGAATGCTTTGACCGCCGCCCATACGGTTTTGGTACCTTTGCAGTGCGAATTCTATGCCCTTGAGGGCTTGAGTCATTTAATGCGGACTGTGGAGCGGGTGAAGAAAGGCCTCAATCCTTCCCTCGAATTACAAGGTGTTGTGTTGACCATGTATGACAGACGCAACAACCTGTGTGGTCAGGTGGCGGAGGACGTTCGGGAGCATCTTGGCGACAAAGTCTATGAAACGGTCATACCCAGGAATGTCCGGGTCTCGGAAGCGCCCTCCCATGGCAAGCCGGTGCTGCTTTATGATCATCAATGTGCCGGCAGTGAAGCCTATATTCATCTCGCCGGCGAAATGTTGCGGCGGGAATCCGCTCTCGGAGTCCAGTAGATGAGCGCGGAAAACGGCGAAGGCAAAAAGCGTAAGCTGGGCAAGGGTCTCTCGGCGCTTCTCGGTGACGACGAAGAAGATTACGCCGAACTGGACCGGGTGCGCCTGACCAAGACCGTTCCCATAGAATTCGTCCATCCCGGAAAATTCCAGCCGCGGCGGGTGTTTGACGAGGTGGAAATCGAAGGCCTGGTGGACTCCATCAAAAAACAGGGGATTCTCCAGCCCATCCTGGTGCGCCGCCACCCCGACAAGCCCATGGCCTATGAAATCATCGCCGGGGAGCGGCGCTGGCGGGCGGCGCAAAAGGCGGAACTCCACGAAATTTCCATCATCATCAAGGACCTCAGCGATGGCGAGGCCCTGGAAATCGCCCTGGTGGAAAATCTCCAACGCCAGGACCTCAATCCCCTGGAGGAAGCCGAGGGCTACCAGCGTCTGATCGACGAATTTTCCAACACCCAGGAAGACCTCGCCAAGACCGTGGGCAAAAGTCGCAGCCATGTGGCCAACATGCTCCGCCTGCTGGGCCTTCCCGACAGCGTCAAGGCGCTGGTGGACAAAGGCGATCTCAGCGCCGGCCATGCCCGCGCCCTGGCAGGGGCGGAAAAAAGCGAGGCCCTGGCCAAACAGGTGGTGAAGAAGGGCCTCAATGTGCGCCAGACCGAAGCCCTGGTCCAAGCCGGAAGCAAAAGAACGCGGCCCAAGAAAGACAAGGCCCCAGCCGACAAGGATTCCGACACACTGGCTCTGGAGCGGGAAATGACGGCGCTTCTGGGGCTGGCCGTTTCCATCAGCTATCGCGAAGGCAAGGGTGGCCGCCTCGTGGTCCATTACCAAAGCTTGGAACAGCTGGAAGATATTCTCGAGCGTCTCAGCCATAGGGGCGAAGACGAAGAAGGCACGCTGGAGCCTCCCGATACGGGCGCCGAAAGCGAAGCAATGGCCGAAGATGTTTCCGCCGAGGGCCAGGAAGAAGAACAGGAAATTGATCTGGGGGCATTTGCGGAAGAAGAGGGGGCCGCCGCCGCCGAAGAAACTCCGGCCATGACGGAAGAAGCGGAAGCCGCAGAACCAGAACCAGAACCAGAACCAGAACTAACGCCCGAGTCCCTCGACACCGGAGTTGAAGAGACCGAAGAACCCTCTGCCGAAGAGGCGCCCGCCGAAGGCGCGGCGGACCAGGAGCCTGCCGAAGAGATGCCCGTAGAACCGGCGGAAGAACCCTCTGCCGAAGAGGCGCCCGCCGAAGCCGTGCCTGAAGAACCCGCCCCGCCCGAAGAGGACTCCGGCGAGGCCACCTATTCCAGCGCGGACCTGGATGTTATGGAGGAAGAAGAGGCGGGTGAAGAATCGGCTGGCGGGGAAGAGTCCGATGCGGCGCCTTCCGAAGAAAGCTGATCCGAAAAAGTTTCTACCTCGCCCTCTGCGTGGGTCTTGACGCCGGGCGAACCGAAGCCGCCAGCGCCAACAATGTGCGATGACAGATAGTCTCCGCGGGAAAACCCGTGGTCTTACAGTCGCGCTCGGCATCGGTCAGCCGCTCCAGGGCGCCCGAAGCCCGTTCCGGCGGCCACATGCGAAGTTGGGAGCGGAACCTGTCCTTTACCTTGAAAAACAAAGGCGGCTTGAGCTTGGCCATGGCGCCGTCGGCGGTCATCCCCTGGGCCATCTGACCACCCACGAAATGCAGGCGGCGAAAATGACCGGCGGTCCAGCGGAATAATTGGATGGGAGAAACGCCTTCGAGAAAAACACGTTCCAGGCTTTTCTCCAACATCGCCACATCGCCACTGCCCACGGCGTTGGCCACGTCATCCAGCGACAGGGCGGAGCTGTCGGCGGTACAGGCCATGGCGTCGTCCAGCTCTACCGTGCCCTTGTCGCCCACATACAAGGCGAGCTTGATGAGCTCGGTACGGGTAATACTCCGGTCCGACCCCAGGGAACGGGAAAGATAAGCGCACGCCTCCCTTGAAACGGAAACGCCCTGGCCGCGCAGGGTCTCCTCGATAATTCCCACCAGCCCGGCCCCTTCGTCGCTGTAACAGGGAAGGGCGGCGGCGGCAGGGGACTCCTCGAAGGCCTTGCGCAGAGTGGATCGCTTGGCAAGCTCTCCGCCTTCGGCAATGACCAGGGAATCGCCCACGGGCTCCGACAGAAAGGATTTAAAAACAGAAGCCACACTATCGCCCGCCTCGCGGATAAGGACTACGCGCCGCCCCCCGGTCAGGGACAGCGCCGCGGCTTCGTCGGCCAGACGCGCCGGATCACCGGCGATGGTTTCACCGTAAAGCGTGACACAGCGGAAGGGATCCTCCAGGTCTTCGCCCAACACGTTGCGGGCGAGGGTTTTGGCGCGTTCGCGGACCAGCCCGCCATCGGGCCCATAGACCAGGATCGCCCGAACGGCGCCGTCGGGCTGGCGCAGAAAAGCGGCAATCTGGGCCGGTTTAATTTTCATAGCGTGGTCCCCACATGGCCCCCGGTGGCGTCACCGCGTCCTTTCTCCTTCCCGTTCCAGGCGCTTTTGTTCTTCTTCGTGTTTCTTCTGTTTTTCCTGTTGGATCCAGAATTTTCTCGCGGCTTTATTGCCGCCGGGGTCGCTGGAAAAGAGAAAGGAAAGACGCAGCTTGATGTCCTGGGCAACGGCTTCCAGCGAATGCTGCAAGGCATCCTTTTCCGCCACCAGAGTAGCGAAATCGGAATCAAGAATGTCGTAGCCGCTGTCGGCGTGGCTGGCGCCGTTAAAAAGCTGGGCGCTGTCCTGTTTTCTGCGCAGTGAGTACGTGGCGGAAACCCTCAGCAGCGCTCGCGTGGCCCGGTCGTTGCGGCGGATACCCAGGTTCCTGATTCCAAAATTGACGGAAACGTTCAGCACATAGGCAGGATGCGCGGAGGGGCCTTTCGGCGTCAACTGGTCGAGCAGCATGTTTCTTAACATCTGTCCCTTGCGGTCGATAATGGGGCGGATATCTATGGCCGCCAGTTCGGGCTGGGGGTTTTGCTTGCCTTTGAGGTAAAGGGGGCGGAAACCGCAGCCCGAAAGCAGCGCCACAAGGACCAGCAAAGACAAGGTCCGGGGAAAATGTTTAAGCCACCACATTGATAATCCTGTTGGCGACCACGATAACACGGCGCACCGGCTTGTCACCCAACACGCGCGAAACTTCCGGTAATTCCAGCGCCGCCGATTCGGCCGCCTCCTGGTCGGTGTCACGGGGCAGCTGGATGGTGGCGCGGAGTTTGCCGTTGACCTGTACCGCCACCGTCACTTCTTCATCCACAATCAAACCGGAATCAGCCTCGGGCCAGGGGCCGGCTACGAGGCTTTCGCCGTGACCGAGAAGGGCCCAGAGTTCTTCCGCCAGATGGGGCGTCATGGGAGCAAGCAGCCGGGCCACCGCCTCGTAGCCCTCGCGCAGCACCCAGCCCAGTGATGCCGCATCGCTTCCGGCCTCGCCACCAGTCTCCAGGGCGAAAAGATGATTGGTCAGCTCACGAATTCTCGCCACCGCGCGGTTGAAACGAAATCCCTCGAGATCGGCGGTAACGGCGGCGATGGTCTTGTGGGTCAGGCGCCGGGTCTCCAGCGCCGTGCCGGAAAAATCACCAGGTGACTCAGCATCTCCGGCGGCCAGGGGGAGCGGCGGCTCGGTCATCATGCGCCACAGCTTGTTGAGATAGCGCCAGACCCCTTCCACGCCGGTATCCGACCATTCAAGGTCGCGCTCGGGCGGGCTGTCCGACAACATGAACAGCCGCGCCGTATCGGCGCCGTACTCCTCGATGATGGCGGCGGGGTCCACAACATTCTTGCGTGATTTGCTCATTTTCTCCACGCGGCCGGCGGTGACGGGGGAGCCGTCAGAAGTCTTTACCAGGGCCCCGCCGTCCTGATGGCGGACCTCATCGGGAAAAAGCCAGTCCCCCGCCTCGTCGCGATAGGTTTCGTGACAGACCATGCCCTGGGTCAAGAGACCCGTGAAGGGTTCCTTGACCCCCCCATAGCCGCATTTAAGAAGCGCGCGGGTAAAGAAACGGGAATAGAGGAGATGCAGGACGGCGTGTTCGATACCGCCGATATACTGGTCCACCGGCATCCAGTACTGCGCGGCCTTGGCGTCGAAAGCAGTCTGGGCATGGGGCGAGCAAAAGCGGGCAAAATACCAGGAAGATTCGAAAAAGGTGTCGAAGGTATCGGTTTCCCGCCGCGCCGGTTTCCCGCATGTGGGGCAGTCCACGTCTTTCCAGTTGGGGTGATGCTCCAGCGGGTTGCCGGGCTGGTCGAAGGAAACGTCCTCGGGCAGGGTCACCGGAAGGTCGGATTCGGGCACCGGCACGATTCCACATGTCTCGCAGTGAATCACGGGGATGGGGCAACCCCAATAGCGCTGGCGGGAAACCCCCCAGTCGCGAAGACGATAGAGGGTAATGGCTTCACCCTGGCCGGCTTCGGAGAGACGCTTGGTGGCTGCGGCGATGGCGTCGTCTTTCTTCAGCCCGTTGAGAAAATCGGATTCCATCAGAACGCCATCGCCGGCAGCGGCCGTGTCCTCGACCTCGAAGGGCTTGCCGTCGGGCGACACCACGGGAATTACCGGCAGATTATATTTGCGGGCGAATTCCAGATCGCGCTGGTCATGGGCGGGACAGCCGAAAATGGCGCCGCTGCCATATTCCATCAACACGAAATTAGCCACATAAAGGGGCAGGGTCTTGCCCTCGACGAAGGGGTGCACAATTTTTATTCCGGTATCGTAACCTTCCTTCTCAGCCGTTTCGATAACCGCCTCGCTGGTCCCCATGGCCTGACATTTCTCAATGAATTCAGATAGTTGCTTGTCATTTGCGGCCAGCTCCGCGGCCAGGGGATGGTCCGGCGCCATGGCGCAGAACGAGGCTCCGAACAGGGTGTCGGGACGGGTGGTGAAGACCTTGAGGCGGTCGTCGCGCCCTTCGATGGCGAACAGCACATGAGCGCCCTCCGATCGGCCGATCCATTTCTCCTGCATCAGCCGCACCTGATCGGGCCAGGCCTTCAGCGATTCCAGAGACTCCAGAAGATCGTCGGCAAAATCGGTAATGCGCAGGAACCACTGCGCCAGTTTGCGCCGTTCCACCGGTGCGCCCGAACGCCAGCCACAGCCATCCACCACCTGTTCGTTGGCGAGAACCGTCTGGTCCACGGGGTCCCAGTTGACAGTGGATTCCTTGCGATAGGCGATACCGCCCTCGAGAAAATCGAGGAACATTTTCTGTTCAAAGCGGTAATAACCGGGGTCACAGGTGGCGATCTCCCGCGACCAGTCATAGGACAGCCCCATGGCCTTGAGCTGTTCGCGCATGCTCTCAATGTTTTGCCTGGTCCACTGGCCCGGCGGCACCTTGTTTTCGATGGCCGCGTTTTCGGCGGGCATGCCGAAGGCGTCCCACCCCATGGGGTGCAGCACGCTGAACCCCTGCGCCCGTTTGAACCGGGCCACCACATCGCCCAGCGTATAATTACGCACATGGCCCATATGGATGCGGCCCGAAGGATAGGGAAACATCTCCAGCACATAAAATTTAGGACCCGTGGCCACGTCATCCACGGCGAAACAGGCGCCCTCTTCCCAGGCACGCTGCCATTTTGTCTCCGTTTCTCGGAAATTATAGCGTTCCTTGGAATTATCGCGCGTCATCTTGTGAACCGCTCTCGCCATGAATAAAAAAGTTCCGAAACGGAAGCCGGATCATAGAGGGGAAGCATCCTGAACGCCATAACGTCACCCCCCACTCGCGGAACCATCTCCGCACCCTTCGATTAAGACGAAGACGGCGGGATTGCAACCCTCTCGAGGGGGGCCCTCTCAAGGGCGAATCCTTCGATGGCAGCAATCCCCACCGCGCCGCTGTGGGCAAGGCGGCGGGCGTTGCCGGCATGGATGCCGCCCAGGGCATAGACCGGGAGTGGCGCGCTCCGCGCCAACAGGGAAAACCGCAACGGCCCCAACGCGTCCCGGCCGGGATGGCTGGTGGTGGGGAAAACCGGTGACAACAGCGCCGCATGAACCCCCAGGCGTGACGCCGTCTCCAGCGCCGCGCGGGAATGAACGCTGGCGGTGAGAATCCACTGGGGAGGGAATCGGCGCAGGCTCCCGATCATCCGCGCCGGCGCAGAGAGCGCGGCTTGCGGCAGATGGAGGCCGCAAATACCCGGGACACCCAGATGCAGGGCAAAGCCCACATCTTCCCGGGTTGCGGCGGCCATGATCAGACGAAGCCCCCGCTGCCGGCATAATGTCAGCAGCTCGCGGGCGAGGGGGCGGCGTCGGGGGTTGTGGTAGTCGCGCAGAAGAACGGCGCTGCCCCGGGACAGGGCGGGGATGGCGGCAAGGCTCTCGGCGCGGCATTTTTCGTCGACTATGAGAACAGCCCCGGGGAGAATGGTTTCAGGCAACCCCCGCAGGCCACGCTGTTTCTGGCCCCGCCGCGAGAGGGCAGCGGAGAGAGAGGCGAGGCTTTGGCCCCCAGTCCCGGATAATAACGCCATGGGCCTTTTCCCCGTGAAAGCATTAAGGCGGTGCTCCGGCATTCTCTTCTTGAAGTTGGGCACGGCTCCCCTTAATGGTGCGTACGTTATGACAGAACGCAAACCCCAAACGGAACCTTCCGCCACCATTCCTGAAAACCTTCGGGCGGTGAAAGAAGAAATCGCCGCCGCGGCGAAGGCTGCTGCCCGCGAACCCGGCGCGATAACACTGGTGGCGGTATCGAAACTCCAGGATGAAGAAAAAATCCGCCAGGCCCTTGAGGCGGGCCATCGGGTCTTCGGCGAAAACCGGGTCCAGGAAGCCAAGGCCAAATGGCCGCAATTCAGAGACAGCACCCCCGACATTGTGCTGCATCTGATTGGGCCTCTGCAGACCAACAAGGCGCGTGATGCCGTGGAGCTGTTCGACGTTATCGAAAGCCTGGACCGGTTGAAGCTGGGACGCGCCCTGGCCGATGCCATGGAAAAAAGCGGCCGCCGGCCCGATTGTCTGATCCAGGTCAATACCGGCGAGGAACCGCAAAAGACGGGCGTTCTTCCCGCCGAGGCCGATTCCCTTATCGCCGCCTGCCGCGATGATCTGGGGCTGCCGGTGGTGGGGCTCATGTGCATCCCGCCCCAGGATGAAGAACCCTCGTTGCATTTCGCTTTGCTCGACGAGATCGCCCGCCGCAACGGGCTGGCTGACTTAAGTATGGGAATGAGCGGTGACTACGCCATCGCGGTACGCTTCGGGGCCACTCATGTGCGTGTGGGTACCGGGGTCTTTGGCCCCCGTCTTGACCCGGGCACCGCCTAATTCTTTTCGGTGTTCTTTTCGGCGACCCGGATTTCCATAGCCGTCTCGGGCTCCACGGCGGCGAGTAGTCCCAGAAGATCATCACGGGTCACGGCCACACAGCCCTCCGTTGGGGCGTAGTCGGACGTCGCCAGATGGAGAAAAATGGCACTGCCCATGCCGGGATGTACGGGCGCGTCGTTATGGCCCAGGACCACGATCACGTCATAGACCGCATCCTCGCGCCACAAGGATTCGCAATGCCCTTCATGGGGAAGGGTAACGGGCTGGTTATAGAAGGAATCGCCGGGGTCATCGCACCACCCGTACTCCGGACTTAAGGACGTGACGGAAAGAACCGAGCGCGGTGGGTCAAGGCGGTCGGGACGGTATAAAATCCGGCGCAGCGGAAAACGCCCCAGAGGCGTGGCGCCGTCCCCCTCGCGTTTGCCGGAGACGGTTCCGCCCCGTCCTAAAGCACAGCGGCAACGAAACTCGCCGAAAACCAGAGTGCCCGTCTTTCCTTCCAACCCGTCGGGGGTGACCACAATATCCATGAGCGGAGTATAGCCGTCGCGGTGTCGCCGTCACTAGAGCGGGTCAGGGCTGACAGGGATCAATTTGATGGTGGCGAATCGGTTCATTCGGGCAGGCGCGGCGAGTAGCGCGATGTGGGGACATCGGGCAAGCGCCGCAACGCTTCCGAGGGGCCGATCCGCCCCGCCTTCGGCCGGGTGCTTTGGCCCCGTGGCATCGTTACGCTCCTCATCCGATACGACGGTATCGCATTTCGAAGCGCGCCTCGCCACAGGACAAAATCATCCCGGTCAAAAGGTTCATATCAACCCTGACCCGCTCTATATGGCGGCGTCAGCGGAGTCGTTCATGAAAACGAGAAAATTTATCGGGAAATATAAATTCGCGAGGGTCCCACGTCGCCACGGTCCACGGCGGCCTGGTATTTATCGAGGCCGGTCATCATGGCCTTGGCGTAATCCGCCTGCGGCGTGTGAATCAGGCCCCTATGAGCACCCATGGGATTGAGAGATGGCGGCAGCTGGTCGGGGGAGGGGGGGCGGAACAGGGTGTTGGAAACGCCTCCGGGGGGCGGTGCGGAGACAACGCCGCCGCCATTGGCCTGGGCGGCCACCACTGCCGGATTGACGCCTTGCGGTGTGACGGCGGCATTCTGGGTCGGCATGGGCATGACTTGGGGCGCGCCTGCGGCTTGCTCCCGGGTCGTGGCTACGGCGGCGGAGGTGTTGCCGCCGTTATTGGCGAAGGCCTTGAGAAAGGCATCGAGATTGTTGTTGATGGTCACGGTCTGGCCCGGCCCGCCGGAGAGCGGCGCGGTCTGGGCTGTGGCGGAAGTTCTGGCGGGATTCTGGACCGGAGCGGCGCTGGTCTTTGCTGGGATAACGGGGGCCGGGGTAACGGGCGCCGGAGTTGCGGATGCCGGAGTAGTGGCAGCGGAGGCGGGCGGCAGGTCCATGACTTCCACCGCATCCACCGGCGCACGGCCCAAACCGGCCTGGGGTTGCGCCGTCGCCGCGGGCGAAGGCGTCTGGTCTGTGGGAGAAATGGCGGCGGCGGCGGGCTCTGCCTTGGCCACCACCACGGGTGCGGTTTCGTCGCCTGCCCCTGTATTAAGTCCGTTCTTCCCGGTCATATACCAGGGAACCGGGCCCCCGGGGCGGGAGGCAACGGTAACAGGGGCTGAATCTTTTGCGTCCGAAGCGATGGTTCCGGCATCGGCGGTGATGATGGTGTCGGCTTGCTCGCCGTTACGGGAATAGGTGACCACGCCGGAGGCATACCAGGGAGCGTCTGCCGCCGGCAGTTCGGCCACCATAACCGGCGGGGTGATGTTGCCGTTCTCGTCTCCAAGAAACGCCGTCACCACATGTTCGCCGAGATCCTTTCCGGTGGCGTGATCGAGCGCCACATTCACCGAGGCCGCGCCGAGGCCGGGGAGACCTCCGAACAGGACACCTCCCATGAGGCGCGGAAGGGAGCCAATTTCGTCCCCGGTGGCCATGCGATAGAGGGTGGAAATCACGGGAATATGCTGAAGCGGATTGACCACATCGAGAAAATCGAAGAAATCCAGCCCGTCCTCGCCGAAAAGCTGAGGGCCCTGCGTGGCCGCGGAACCGGTTGTGGCGGTATCGGCGTCGGCGGCAGACCCGGCCCCGCTGGAGGAGGCCGAACGAATGCCCGCGGGGGCAAAAGGAGAGGACGCTAAATCCATGGAGAAGATAATCCGGGGTGAATTTCAAAGCTATCTGGCGGAAAAGCTCGCAAGATCAGTGCCATGAACAAGCCGAAAAAATGTTTTTGAATCAAAGGAATAGAAAACCCAGGATATTCCAGGAACACCCCATCCGGCTGGAACTGGGCAAAAACTGCCCTTTAGGCGGCGTTTTTACCGCTCTTTTTCCCACAAATTTTGGGCGCTGCGCTTTGAGGGAGGAGCCCCAAAACAGCCCCCGAACGGGGGTTACAGAATGTGGCCGCCGCGCCGGGCCTTGGTCTTCAGGTAGGCTTCGTTGTGGTCGTTGGCGGGGAAGGCGTGGGCCACCCGCTCTTCCACCGTAATGCCACAATGTTCCAGCGCCGCCACCTTGCGCGGGTTATTGGTGAGCAATCGCACACGGGAAAATCCCAGGTCGCCAAGCATTTGGGCGGCGGCCGAAAAAACCCGCTCATCGGCTTCAAAGCCAAGCTGTTCGTTGGCCTCGAAGGTATCGAAACCCCGATCCTGGAGATGATAGGCGCGGAGCTTGTTGACGAGCCCGATGCCCCGGCCTTCCTGGGTCAGGTAAAGCAACACGCCGGCGCCGTTTTCGGCGATGGTGGCAAGCGCCCCGTGAAGCTGTTCGCCACAGTCGCAACGCAGACTCTCGAGAAGGTCTCCGGTGAAACAGGAGGAATGAATCCGCGTCAAAACCGGCTGATCCGGCGCCGGTTCACCGATGACAATGGCAAAATGCTCCTGGCCGCCGTCTTCGGGGCGATAGACGTGGATTTCGGCCTTTTCGGCCAGCGCCAACGGCACCCGGGCGGTAACCACGGGAACCAGGGTGACGTCCGAAGAATCGCGGCTGGCCAACAGGTCTTCTGTACAAACCGCCAGTAGTCCCGCGCCCAGCGCCCATTGTTGCGCAGTCGTAACAAAATTTTCCGGTCCGGAATCCATAGAAGAGGAATCAAAATGAGAGGCATCCAGCGGCACCGTCACACAGGCCGGCAACAGATGGGCCATGCGGGCCAGGGAAAGGGCCGCATCGTGCACCCCGCCGGGTTTGGCCGGGGTGGCGGGAAGATGGGCGAAGGGACCGGCGGCCTCTTTGCTGGTGGGATCGGCGAGTCCGGCCAGCAACCCGGTATCGAAATCCGTGGGCAGGGGCAGCACGAGAATGGAATCGGCCTGCGGCTCCTTGTTTTCCTCCGTCTCGTTGGGGGTTACCCCGCTGGGATTTGTGGCGGAGGAGAGAATCAAAACCTCGCCGCGCCGCGCGGTGACCACAAGGGAGGCCCGCACTGGAGATGACGCCGGGGAAGAGCCTTGTGACCCGGCCGATGAAGAAGCGCCCCCGGCCAGCGACAGCAATCTCTCGAGACCCTGGTCGGTGACGGTCTCGGCGGCCTGAACCAACAGCGCGTCGGCGCCTTTCTCTTCGGCTCCGGGCAGAAGCAGAACGGGAAGGCCGCGGCGCAGATCGGCCACGGCGCGGTCCACAGCGATGGCGGCATGATTCGCCACGCCCGTGGTCGCGGCCTCGGCGCTTTCTGTGGGGTCTTTCGGCGGCTGCGTCATGGCATCGCTTTCCGATAAAAAATTTCCCGGCGGCAAGGGCTGGCGCTCCAGCGGGGCGGTGGTCTCACGGCCGGTTGTCTTGTGGCCCCCGGTGGAGACACCGGCTCCGCATCGGCCCCGTATCATCGCAGGATGCGTCGGCAAAGGTAACCCGTCGCGATTGGCAGGACTATGCATGGGCACGGTCCCGCGTCAAGCGGCCCTAGAGTCTTTCTGACCTAGATTGACTCACTCTGACCGAGAGCATTTGGGCTTGGAGCAGGAGCGCTTTGCGGAGCGTAGCGGCGCTACGGTCAATAAGCGCGACGCACGCCAAGTCCAAATGCTCCGGCCCCGCTGGGGTGGTACGCGGCGGGCGTCCGCTGTGTTGCGCCGCTTGCCCGATGCCCCACATCGCGCGGCGCGGCGCGCCTGACGGACCGCCAAGCCACATGCCATCGGAGCGGGTCAATCTAGGTCAGAAAGACTCTGAACTCGTCATGTTCTCGCCATGTTTGTGGCATCTTGATATATTATACTTCTAAAAGGCAGAGAAAACGGGCGCTCCTGGCCATGACGGCGACGAAGAAAATACTTCTGGTGGAAGACGACGCGGCCCTGCGGCAGTCGCTGTGCGAACAGCTGGAGCTTTACGAGGAATTTTCCACCACCGAGGCCGAGAGCGGAGGCGACGGCCTGGAACAGGCCCGTTCCGGCCAGTTCGATATTGTTCTTCTCGATGTGGGCCTGCCGGATATGGACGGGCGCGAAGTCTGCCGCCTCATGCGCCAGTCCGGGGTCAAGGTGCCCATCATCATGCTGACGGTGGCCGATACCGATGCCGATACCATCCTCGGCCTTGACGCCGGGGCCAATGACTATATCTCGAAACCGTTCCGTATCGGTGTTCTGCTGGCCCGGCTTCGGGCTCAACTGCGCCAGCACGAACAGAGCGAAGACGCCGTTTTCACCATCGGCCCCTACACGTTTCACCCCAGTGCCAAGATTCTCCAGAACGAAGAGGAAGACCGCAAGGTCCGCCTCACCGAGAAGGAAACGGCGATTCTTAAATTTCTCTACCGCGCCGGCAACAAGCCCACCGGCCGTGATGTTCTGCTCGACGAGGTCTGGGGCTATAACAGCGGCGTCACCACCCACACTCTGGAAACCCATATTTACCGCCTGCGCCAGAAGATTGAGGAAAATCCTTCCGAGGCCCGGATTCTCGTCACCGAACAGGGCGGATACCGGCTTACCCTTTAAAGGTTTTGCCGCCGGAATAAAAACTTCACTCCTAAAACGGCCTGCGGCAAAAAGCCCTCCCGTGTTCGCTTGAAATAATTTAATTAAATTGTGATCTTTATCACTTTCACTGGAATACCAGGGGTGGCAGTGTCCACATAGGGTGATAGAAGGAAGGGTGTGATGGTGTCTGAAAGAGAATCCCAGTCGGGAGATTTCTTTGTCCGGTTCTGGGGCGTGCGGGGCAGCATTGCCTGTCCCGGTCACGATACTCTGCGCTATGGCGGCAATACGTCCTGTGTGGAAATACGCTGCGACGACCATCTCTTTATTTTTGATGGTGGCACCGGCCTGCGGGAAATGAGCAAAAGCCTTTCCGATAAGGGCGCCATCGATGCGGATATCTTTTTCAGCCACGCCCATCTCGACCACATCATCGGCATTCCCTTCTTCAAGGCCATTTTCGACCCCAAGAACACCTTCCGTCTATGGGCGGGCCATCTGTTGCCCGATCACACCCTGGAACATGTCATGCGCACCATGATGACCTCGCCTCTGTTCCCGGTGCCGCCGGATGTTTTCAGCAAGAAGGTGAGCTATCACGATTTTAGAGCGCGCGAGACCCTGACCCCACGTCCTGGCGTAACCCTGCGTACCGCTCCCCTCAACCATCCCAACGGCGCCACCGGATACCGGCTCGAATTTGCCGGACACGCGGTGTGTTATGTCACCGACACCGAGCACGAGGACGGAAAGCTGGATGAAAATATCGTCGAGCTGGCCAAGGACGCCGACTATTTGATCTATGATTGCACCTACACCGAGGAGGAATACCCCCAATACGCGGGATGGGGTCATTCCACCTGGGAACAGGGGGGGAAGCTCTGCGAGGCCGCCGGGGTCAAATCCCTGGTGATTTTTCATCACGACCCCAACCATGACGACCTGTTCATGGACGAGCTGGCCAAGAAAGCCGCCGAACGCTATCCCACCAGCATCGTGGCGCGCGAGGGCATGGTGCTGCGTCCCGGAGAATAATTCCTCAAGAATTGGCACCAAAAAAAACCCCGCCCGCGTTCTTTAAAAAACCCCAATCTAAAAATTGAGATCCACCACCACCGGCACGTGATCGGAAGGCCGCGTCCAGTCCCGCACCGATGTCATAACGGTCGCGCCGGCGAGAGATTCGCGCAGGGGTTCATTGGTCCAGATATGATCGAGCCGCCGCCCGCGGTTGTTCTTTTTCCAGTCCTGGGCGCGATAGCTCCACCAGCTATACAGAGGCTCCTCGGGGGGGATGAAGTGGCGCACCGCATCGGTCCAGGACGCCGAGTCCTGAAGTTTAGCCAGATGCGCCACCTCCACCGGCGTATGGGTGACGACCTTGAGGAGCTGTTTGTGGGACCAGACATCGGTTTCCAGGGGCGCCACATTTAAATCTCCGGCCAGAATCATGGGACCGCCATTGCTCCGGTGTTTTTTGAACCAGGCCGTGGTCTGGCTCAGGAACTCCAGCTTGTGGGCGAATTTGGGATTGGTTTCGGGGTCCGGCACGTCGCCGCCGGCGGGCACGTAAAGGGAATGGATTTCCAGCCTCTTGCCGCCATTCTTCACACATGCCGAGACATGGCGACCGTCCTGACGCCCGCACCAGTCATGGCGCGCGGGTTCCACCAGCGGCAGGCGCGACAGGATGGCGACGCCGTTATAGCCCTTGATGCCGTAGATATGCTGGTGGGGAAATCCCATGGCCTCTATTTCAGCCCGGGGAAACAGATCATCCACCACCTTGGTCTCCTGAAGACAGACCACATGGGGGTCGGCTTCCGACACGATCCGGGCCAGATGATCGAGACGGATACGGATGGAATTAACGTTCCAGGTAACGAGGCGCAGCGTCATAAATCAGAGACTTTCTTTTAAACCCCAAGGAGGTGAAAATTTCAGGTGATGACGGCGGTGATCTCACCGACGCCGTCGATAGATCCCTCCAGCCTGTCTCCCCGGCACACCGCCCCCACGCCTTCCGGCGTGCCGGTGAAGATAAGGTCGCCGGGACGCAGGGTCACAAGGCGCGAAAGAAATGTGATAGTTTCGGGTACGCTCCAGATCAGGTCTTCGAGGTCGGACTTCTGGCGCGGCTCGCCGTTCACGGTAAGCTCGATAGCGCCCCGCTCGGGATGGCCACAGCGGGAAACGGGGGTGAGGGCGGAACAGGGTGCAGCGTCGTCGAATCCTTTCGCCATGTCCCAGGGCATGCCCGCCTTGCGGGCCACGGTCTGGAGATCGCGCCGGGTCATGTCCAGCCCCACCCCATAGCCGAAGACACAGCCCGCGGCCTCGTCGCGGGGAATGTTGCGGCCGCCACCCTTTAATGCCGCCACCAGCTCGATTTCGTGATGCAGCTCGGTGGTCTGTGGAGGATAGGGAAGATTGACCAGGCGCGGCTCGCCGCGGCCGTCACAGGCGGGCAAGAGAGAGCCCGTGGGTTTGCGGAAAAAAACCGGGGGGCTGCGTTCGGGATCGGTCCCCATCTCGCGGGCATGGGCGGCGTAATTCTGTCCCACGCAATAGATGGTGTTGACGGGGAACAACAGTTCCTCGCTCCCGGCTTCATCCTGGCGCACCGGCAGCGCGGGGCGGGCTCCCGGCTCAAAGACATAGATGGTTTCGCAAGGCGACATGACGGGGCGCAGAGTGGCCAATCCCGCAACAGGCCGCAATGACAATTTTAAGGCTGGGCTGGAAAAATCAGGAGTGGGGAAAAACCAGGACAAAGCTCCCGCGGAACCAAAAGCCGCCGCAGAATCATCGACGAAATCATCGACGAAATCATCGACGAAATCACAGGCGGAGATGGGCGTCCGGCCGGGGGGCGACCGGACGCCCGAGCTCCTCGCGGATGCCGGGGAAAGCAGGGGAACCCGCCCCGGCACTTCAAAGGCCGTCTATACGGTCTTGAATGCTCTTGGTGCATAGATGGGGTGCAAATCGGGGCGCATCAATATGTGGCTTGGAGAAAAAAATGGGAAAAAAGAGGGCGAGAGCGGGAAACCCCCCTTTTGATCCAAATCGGCCCCTTCCGGGCCTGTCCCGGAAAGCCCCCGGCATGAGAGAAGATGCACAGAGGGCGAGAGAGGCTCGTGAGAGGGCCTGGGGGCGATGCCTCGTCATGAGGTCCTCCAAAAGGCTTAAAAGGCGACCATACGGGCTGCGAAACGAAAAAACCGGCTGCCGGAGGCCGCCGCTGCGAGGCTCTCCCGCCGCCGGAAAAAGCCCCGGAAAGGCCTTCCGTTCACACTCACCGACAGGTGGGCGTGAATCAGCGATATTCTCAGGTAGGACAATTTAAAATTATGCGGAAAAATATCAGTAAATCCGCCGATTAAAAAGTAATACGCCCAGGAAACCCGGGCCTTGGCGGAATGCCGCGGGAATTAAATAAGAACGAGTCTATAAATTAACAGGTGGTTAATGCTAATTTAGAGCCTGAATCCACGGCAGATAAAATCGCAAATAGAGGACATCAGTCCTGTTCCGATAGAAGATGTGCACCTCCGAGGGTCATACGCGAGGAAAAATAAAGTATGCCATTATATTTCAATGGGTTATCTTGATATGGGGATTACATGGTTCCCGTTGAGGAATCCAGGGCATCGGCGTAATACCAAGATAGGAAACAAATGCTATAATAACTATACAGAATTATAATCTATATTGTGGAATTATTATATAATTTCCGGCCGTTTCTTTCGAGCCGCCCTGAGGAAAAGCCCCTATTCAACGAAACAAATTTGTGTATTCCGTAGTAGTTCATTTAACTGACTGATATAAATAGAAAAATTTATTGGTCTTACTTTCGATTTTCCGGGTGTTTCGGGGCTGTTTCGAAGTCGGTTTGAAAATTTTATGCCTGAATCCGGCCTCGTTTTTTACGGCCTTTTATGGCGGCGGTGTAATTTTCCGTGAGTCGCCATGATTCCGGATCAAAGACGTTTCGCAACAGCAACTATGATATTTGCGGACGGGGCTGATAAGAAACCCTTTGAGCGGAAAAAATAATCCGGACGAAAGTGGCCCGGCGTTCGTTTTCCCAGGGTTAGTTCTCAAAGGGAACGTAGAGTTTTTTCGGGTCTTCGAAGACGAAGAGCTCGGGATCCAGCTCCATTCCAAAGCGGGCGTCGAGCAAGGCCACCGTGGTGACGATTCCCTGGGGATCGGTCACCGCCCATTTACGTAAAATCAATGGCTTGTCGGAGAAAGTGAGGGCCAGGGTTCCGGCGTCCGGGTTTGCGCCATCGACAAGAGTCAGCTTGAGAACGCCTCTGCCCCTGGAAAAGCCGGAAATCTTTACATCACTGCCAAGATTGAGCTTGCGCCGCAACATAACCCCCGCCGGGGTCTCGCTGAGACCGATAGCGTTGGCCGAATTGAGCTCACTGTCATAATAAATCAGGTTTTCCCCGTCGGCGATGATCTGCAGGGGGGTCGGTGGATTATACTCCACCCGCATCTTGCCCGGCCGCGAAAGATAGATCCGGCCTTCGGCCACGCCGCCCTGGGAGGTGACCTGGTAAAAGCGGGCGGTCATGGTGGTGACGGCGTCGAAATAGCTCTCGATACGGGCGATGTCTCCCTTGTCCAGGGGGCTCAGCGCGGCCAGCGCCACGTCTTCCTTTCCGGCCCCCCCAATAGAAAGAGGCGCAGGCGTTATGGTCTCGGCCGCCGCCGCCGGGGCCAGCGCGAGACAGAAACAGACAAACGGAACAACTATGAACTGATGCCGGGTCAAACGGCCCTCCTTTCGGTCATTCTTGTAAGAGTCGTTTGCGGCAGGAACATGGCGCTATGACCGCTGGCCGGTGGAAAGACGTATCACCCGCCCCATAATCAGAGGCCGTAATCAGGAACCGTGATCGCCGGCCAGAACTTCCCGTTTTCCCACATGGTTAGCGGGGCCGATGACGCCTTGGGACTCCATCTCTTCCACCAGCCGCGCCGCCCGGTTATAACCGATTTTGAGGTGGCGCTGGACAAAACTTGTGGAGGCCTTGCGCTCCCGGCACACCAAAGCCACCGCCTGGTCGTACAGGGCATCGCCGCCCTCGCCGCCACCGTTGCCGCCGCCGGTCCCGGCTTCGAGAATTTCCTCATCGGTGACGCTGTCCACATAAGCGGGTTCGCCCTGGGATTTGAGATAAGTGACCACGGCCTCCACTTCCCCGTCGCCCACGAAGGGGCCGTGAACCCGGGTCACGCGCCCGCCCGACGCCATATACAGCATGTCGCCCTGGCCCAAAAGCTGCTCCGCCCCCTGTTCGCCGAGAATGGTGCGGCTGTCCACCTTTGACGTCACCTGAAAGCTGATGCGGGTGGGGAAATTGGCTTTTATGGTGCCGGTGATCACATCCACCGAAGGACGCTGGGTGGCCATAATAATGTGGATGCCCGCCGCCCGCGCCATCTGTGACAGCCGCTGGATGACCGCCTCGATATCCTTTCCCGCCACCAGCATGAGGTCGGCCATTTCATCCACCACCACCACGATAAGCGGCATGGGAGAGAGGTCGATGGGCTGGTCCTCGAACAGCGGGCTTCCGGTCTCGGGGTCGAATCCGGTCTGTACCTTGCGCACGGGAATTTCGCCCTTGGCCCGCGCCTTGGCCGCGCGCTCGTTATATCCGGCGAGATTGCGCACCCCCATATGGGACATCAGGCGATAGCGGTTTTCCATCTCGCGAACGGTCCATTTCAACGCCACCACCGCCTTCCTCGGCTCCGTCACCACGGGGGCGAGAAGGTGGGGAATATCGTCGTAGACCGAGAGCTCGAGCATTTTGGGGTCGATGAGGATGAGCTTGCAGTCGTCCGGCGGCAGGCGATAGAGCAGGGACAGGATCATGGCGTTGATGGCTACCGACTTGCCGGATCCGGTGGTTCCCGCCACCAGAAGATGGGGCATGCGGGCGAGATCGGCGATCACCGGGGCGCCGCTTATGTCCTTCCCCAGAACCAGCGGCAATAAAGTTGTGGTCTTTTCATAGGACTTGGATTCGAGAAGCTCGCGCAGAAGTACCGTCTCACGGGTGGTATTGGGGAGCTCGATACCGATGGCGTTGCGCCCTGGAATGGCGGCGATGCGGGCGGAAATGGCACTCATAGAGCGGGCGATGTCGTCGGCCAGGCCGATGACGCGGCTGGTCTTGGTTCCCGGCGCCGGCTCCAGCTCATACAAGGTGACAATGGGGCCCGGCCGCACCTTGACGATATTGCCGCGGACACCGAATTCCTCGAGGACGGATTCCAACAGGCGCGCGTTCTTGGACAGGGCCTCGTCATCTACCGCCGCGCCCTTGTCCCCCTCGCCGGAAAGCGTGAGAAGGTCGAAGGGCGGTATGGCGTAATGGTCGCGCGGGTCGAGGTTAAGCCGCGTCTGGCGTGCGCCCTTGGCGCGCTTCCCCTGTGTCGGCGCGGGAGAGCGG
>JADHSZ010000038.1 GCA_016776635.1 Alphaproteobacteria bacterium | reverse complement strand
CGAACACGATAACCACGCCGGGGTGCCGCTGTTTGAGACGGCGCGCAAATTCATAGTTCAGATTCAGGTTCCAGGAATAATTAGTGAAACACGCTATCCTTGGAATGGTCTTGTCCAGATAGTCGGCAAAATCCGTTGGGTATTTGAACAATTGCGTGTTGATCTCATCGCCAAGATATTCCTGGGCATAGGCGGCAACGTAACCACTTCCAAGCGGGAAGCAGTTGGCGTCCACCGTTTTTCCGGTGTGGCTGAGATCGGCAAAACTAATTTCGATTGTCATCGGCAGTGACCTACGGGCTCCACGTCGTCTTTATATTCTTGCGGTATGATATCAATGGTCTGGTCGGCGATTTTGCACCGCAAGCCGCCATTAAACAAACTGACCATGCTCGGAATCAGTGGATGGATAATCCGTCATATCGAAGTTCATTTCAGCCATGGCTTTCGAATTCCTGCCTGTCATCATTCAATGCATCACGGCGCACAAAGGCAGGCGAAATGCGGGCACCATATTGATAAAACATAGAGAGCCGCGGGATTGAGCCGTTAAAGTCTTCTCCTGGCGCCTTGGCTTTGTCGCCGGACAGATCCTCAAGAAAACACTGAACCGCTTCAAAAATCTCGTCACTGGTGTTGGTCAGGGGAACCCAGTCTTCCCGCTTCTTCCTTTCCGGATCACAATAGCCATAGGGCTCTTTCGTGATCACCTGCTGATAGGGAACGGGGGCTCCCGAGCTATCAACTACCCTTTTCGGATAAACCCAGGTGCCGGGGATCGCACATCCTATGGAATGAAAGTTCAGGACCAGGGATGGCCTGTCCATAATTATGGGCAACAGCATGCCGGCGCCGGTCTCGCCAATACATATCTCCGCTTCGGTCGGGACAAAAAGACGGAACAAATCAAGGTCGACGCCAAGCCGGTCGGCATCGACCACCTTGTTGCCGAAGGACTCCATCAGATCGTCACTGGGGGGCTCATCGGTAATCAGCAAAATCACATAGCCCCGCTCCACAAGCAGCCTCATGGCAGGGCCATAATCCTTCAAAGGAGTCGCGGAACGATCATGGTTCTCTTCCATGCCCGTCACGTACCGATTGAACATCATGCACAGGCGCGGGTTGGGGTCGCCGCAAACATCCTTGAGGCGCGCGTAAATTGCCTCCCTTTCCTGTTGTGGCAGGGCGGGCTTCGCAATCTGTTGTCCGGATTTCTGCGCGGAAGCCCATACAATAAGTGAATACGGGCCCGCCCACGGGGTATACCCGTAATTCTCTTTAATAGTATCCCCCAGACTGGGAGGAATCGGGATGCCGTGCCTGATCCTTCTTCCGAGCCGCAGGGCTCCCGGAACCAAAATTGAAAGAAAGATGTCCGTAACCCAGCGTGATACCGGGGTGTAAACTTCAGTTTCTGGAAAGCTGAAAAATCTTCCGAAGGCGGAAAAGGAAACCACCGATTTTCGAAAAAGAGCGAGATCAATATCAGGATATATGGAACCAAGTCTGGGGTTGTGCGTGCTGCCTGGCTCCCAAATAATCACGTAAAATATTTTACGGCCCGAAAAAATCCGGCGGGTGATATCTATGTCGATCAGATCATTTCCAAAGTGGACCATGTGGGGGTCAAGAATCACCACATCGGCGCGCCAAAAACGGGGAAGATGATACGTAAGTTGGCCCAGCCACCACAGAATCGAAAAAGGAAGGGCGGCAAGGGACGCCGTCCGAAGGATGATTCTTTTTATTAGAACTGAGAACCGCAAAGCAGACCTGTTTTTTGGTTAATTTCTGACAAGGATGCGCCAACGTCCCTCATGCACCGAAACAAGGGTCTCATGGGGAATCACACCGTGGATGGGAAGCAGAGCCGCCGTCTCCCCCCGGCGGGAGTAGCGGCGGGGTGAAAATTTAAGCGTGGGGAATTCTCATATTTTCGGGGGTCAGGCAAATTCCGAGAGAGAGGATGACGCCTCCTCCGGCTTTTCCACATGGTGACCCGTCTCGATTTTACGGTAGAAATTTCTGATGTTCTTGCCCATGCCGAAGATATTTCCCAGGCCGCCGTTGGACGTGCCATAGACATTACGGTATCCGGCAATCAGCTCCCTTTGGAAGCCGTCATGGGTAAAGTGAATGTCCATGCCGTCGGGCCGGACATATTGCCTGGGATCGTCATTGAAACCATTTTTTTCCAGAGCGATAAAATCATAGTGAAAGACCCTGCTTTCGACCCGCTCGGTGTTAAGCATGTCCTGTTTGCGAAGAAGGCTGAATTGAATCAGCTCCGCAATATAGCCCTCGATCCAATCGTCATAAGTTCCATTTTCCCGCAGTAATTCCCCGGCCACGCCATAGGCGATGCCATGCACGTCCTCCATGTGCCGGAACACCATCAGGGCGCTGTACATCAGCTGTTCGTTATTGCCGAGCTTTCCGGTTTTGTACTGTTCCGCGACACCATCCTGGTGAAGGAAATCGTACAGCTGTTCGGGGCTGTCGAACAGCTCGTTGGTCTCGCGCCGGAACCCCTCATAGAGTTCTGCCAGGGGGCTGGCGCCGGAAGTCACCTTTTCATGAATCCGGGTGATCAGGGAGGAAATCCGAATGCCGTTCATTTTCAGCAACCTGAACATCTCCAGCAACAGCGCGTTGTTGTAAAACACTTCCACCGTGAGGTCGAACATCCGGCATTCCTCGTAATCGGCGAAGGTCATGGTGTCGTTGCCGACACAGATTTCATCCACTTCGGGGGCAAAAATGTCCTGCCCGAAAAGACTGTAGGAATTCATCGTATGAGGCGTGACGCGGAATCTGGTCAGAGGATTATAGGCTGTCCGTCCTTCCACGGTTGCCGCCTCGGAACCGTTAAGCATGATGTACTGATGTGAACGGACAACGTTGACGCCGGTCTCGATCAGGTCGCACACCGACTTGAAATGAGCCTTCAGCGAATCACCGGGCAGGGCCAGGATCAGTTCCGAGAATTGGTTCGAAGCGTAGGCATCACTTTCATTGGCCACCTTAATCATGGTATCGGCGTCGATATTCGAACGTTTGACCTTCTCCAGCACCTTGTCGTCAGTGGACTGGATGGCGGAACTCAGCCACACGGACCCACCCCCGAAAACACCGCTGCGGATAATCTCGGCAGCCTCCAGCACGCGGGCCTTTTTGTTCTTGCCCATGATGCCGACGAAATATTTAGGCCAGCCGAAGCTTTCCTGGACGCGGACGATTTCGCGGCAGATATCGGCGTCGTGTTTGTACATGCCGAAGTTTGAATCCGCAAAAATCAGGTCTGGGTTCTTGGTGCGGCTCGCCACGTAATCAAGTTCGTCGCGGACACGGTCAAAAGAAAACTTCCTCACCACATTGAAATAATCTTTGCCCTCCTGGCAGAAGGTGCATTTGAAGGGACAGCCCCGCGCCGTCAGCATCAGAGGCACCAGCTTTTCGTTGGCCAGAAATTTGTCACACAGGCCCGTCAGATAGGGAGAGGGAATCTCATCGAGATCCCTCATGGCCGACACTTCCTCGCCGGCGATAAAATCACCATCACTCAGATAATGACAACCGGGGATGACGACCTTGTCCGCCTTCATCTTTTCAGCATCAAAATCGTATTGGCGGAGGGTTTCGAACAGCATGGAGAACGGAACTTCCCCATTGCGGAAAACATAAAAATCTATGGCCGGATGGGCCTGCAGAAAGGCCGCCTGTCCCTGCGGCTCAAGAGGATAGTTGGGGCCTCCGAATACCACCACGGCGCCGGGAGACCGGCTCTTGATCGACAGGGCAATCTCGTAGGACAGGTTCAGGTTCCAGATGTAGTTGGAAAAACAGACGATATCAGGGACGCCTTTTTCCAGATAGGTGATGTAATCGAGGGGATATTTGAATATCTCGGCCTCGATCCCGTCCTTGAATTTCTCCAGCGAATAGGATGCCACCATGGAAACCCCTATGGGAATCCCATTACAGGAATGATCCTCATGGGCCAGATCGCAAAAGCTGATGGCGGTCTTCATCACCTGACTCCGAGACATCCAGACATGCGTGTGTTCTCCAGATTCTGCCGGTTCGTCACGACCTTTTGACCCCGCTTACGGTGACTTAAAGAAACAGCCGGAAACAGAGGCACAGGCCTCATCAACGAAGATAGGTTGATCAATTAGACTGTTTACGCTTCATGCCGCCAAAATATCTCCCGGCCGTGGAGAAATCGTTGGCCACCGGGTCAAGAACGGAACCGTAGCGGCAATGGGAACATTGACGGCAGTCTTCGTTCAGTTTGTCGGGGTCGTTGACGCCGTCACGAAATGCGGCAAGCTTCTCGCCGCCCCAGATTTCATCAAACGTATTCTCGAAGAAGTTCCCCACTGTCGTATACGCCACGGCGCAGGGATAAACATCGCCATTGGGCTGCAGGGAAAGAGTCTTCCAGGGCAGATTACATCGGCGATGGCCCAGCGCTTTATCCACGTCGGATTCGATCTCGTCAATGGTGCCACCAATGGATTCAAAACTGATGCCAAGGCGCTGTGCATAGGCCGTTGCCTCGTCAATGGCCGCAGCGACGGTCTCCGGTTCGTTGAGCGGCATATATTCGCTCATACCTTCGCCGTAAGATCTGAAATAGGTCATGCGGACCCCTTCCGAGGCTTCGAACTCGGCGGCAAAATCCAGGGACCGGCAGAGCTCATCCAGCGTATCCAGCATGCCCACAAAAGTAATCCGGAGCTTGGGATAAATCGTGTTCGCCGCCTTTTTCGCTGCATTCAGCTTGGCAAGATTTTCACGCACCGTCTCAAGCCGGTCCTGGCTCATGTTCTTGGCATAGCTTTCACGGGTAAAGCCGGTAACCGAAACCGTCAGATAGGTCAGACGCCCGACCAGGGCATTAATAATGTCGTCGTTGAGAAGAATACCGTTCGTGGAAAAATACGTTTCAACATCGTACTCACACACTTTGTCGAAGATCGGAATGAAATCACGACAGGTCAGCGGCTCGTATTTACTGAACAGCGAAATGCTTTCCACCTTCTCAAGAACAGGAGCGATCTCGAGAAACTGGTCATAGGAAAGCTGCTGCCATTTTTCAGGCTCAAGGAAACTAAGATGGCAGAATCGGCACCTCAGATTGCACTTATTGCTGAGATCGATATCGATATGCTTGGGAAATTCCACAGCAGTGATATCGACAGCAGTCTTTGGTTCCGTAATTTCGTTAACTTCGCTCATCATTTATCCCGACATCTATTGTTTGCACCGTAACCTCACAAGATTCCCCAGATTTCCGGGGACTTCAGGACACCACAAATCTTCTACTAAGTAGTTTTCCCGAAGATTACATACAAGGAAATACATTCCTCGTTTTCCGGCAGCGCACCCGTCTTCTGCCTCTTATTTATCAATCCGGCGGCGCGACAATGTCATGGCACATCATGTGGAGATACAGCATGTGTAAATCCACGGGCACGATGGGATATTTCCGGCTCACAATATCTGAAGAGGAAATAATTTTCATACCGGCGCCTTCGCTCAGAACCATCTGCTCCCACTCTTCCCGGGCAAAATGGGCTTCATAGATGATGCGGCAACTGCTGCCGGAAGAAATTTTCGAGGAGCTGAAGAAAGAAAACGAAAAATAGGTCAGATCTCGTGGAGAAAATTTCAATTCTTCCGCCAATTCGCGCCGCAGGGCCGCACCGGCCTCCTCTCCTTCTTCTATTTTTCCCCCAAACAGTCCCAGCATATTCGGATACCAGATTCCCGGAGTGGCGTCGCGCTGCTGAAACAGATACTTCCCCTCCTCGCTGAGCAGGATCGCGGCAGCGGCGTATCTGGTGTCCGCATGGAACGGAATTAATGGATCTGGAAGCAGCGCCGGAATTTTCTCTCCGGTTTCTTTCGATGGCGCTGGCGAAGAAAGAGTATCTCCCGGCAAGGATGTCATGACCCGTTCGCCCACAAGCCGTTTTCGGTCCCCGGCGTTCTTCCGTCTTTTTCTTTTTGCCGCAAAATCATATGCAGGTGCAGGACACCAAGGTCATAGGGGACAAGGCGAAAGGACTCTTTCTTGATGTCATCCGCCGTCATCAGCTTCATGTCCGCCCCCTCATGAAGGACAAGGGTATCGACTACGCCGGGGTCGATGGGGATTTCGAAATAATAGCACTGGCGGATACCGCCATCGGTATAGACGGCATCGAAGACGAACTGGGAAAAATAGCTGATGTCGCCGGCCTCCACCTCCATCTCCAGTTCTTCGTTCAGCTCACGCCGCAATCCCGCTTCCAGTTCTTCCCCTGGCTCCAACGCACCACCAAAAAGGCAGAAAAAACCGGGGAACGTGATCTCAGGATTATGGTCACGAAGCTGCATCAGATAACGGCCGTCCGGCGTAACCAGGATGGCCGAGGTGGTGCGGATGCCCACATCTTTTTCGGCAACGAATGATGGCGTAGCAACCGTCAAGAAATTACGCGGCTCCGTAAAAGGCGTTCACCGTTTCCGCCACGTAGGCGATCTGATCCTCGCTCAGATATTGGTGATGGGGCAGGGCCAGCACCCGGTCCGCCTGGTTTTCGGCCACCGGAAAGTCGCCGTGCTTGTAGCCGAATTTTTCCGCCGCCGGATGCAGGTGCAGGCACCTCCCGTAATAAATCAGCGACTGGATGCCTTTCTCGCTCAAATGAGCCTGGAGCTTGTCGCGGTCGTCACATTGGGTGATGAACATGACGAAAGCGTTTTCCTCATGGTCCTTACAGGGCGGGATATACATCTGCTCGGCGGTAATCATCTCGCGATAGAGATCGGCATTGCGTCTGCGCCGCTCGATTACCGATTTCAGCCGATCGAGGCGGAACGACAGAACCTCGGCGTTGAGCACATCGAGGCGGGAATTGACCCCGAACAGAACACAGGTGTCGCGGTCTTCCAGCCCGTGATTGCGATAGAGCCTTACCTTTTTCGCCACCGCATCATCATCGGTGAGAAGAAACCCGCCATCGCCGATGGCGTTGAGGTTCTTTAAGGGATGGGTGGAGATGGCGTTGGCATTACCAAAGGTGCCGCCATGACGGCCGTGGTAATAAGCGCCCATGGTCTGGGCCGAATCCTCCACCACCAACAGGTTATGGCGCTTTGCGATGTCGAGGATGGCGTCCATGTCGGCGATGCGTCCGGTCCAGTGCACCGGCATGATGGCCTTGGTGTTGGGGGTTATGGCCGCCTCGATGGCCGCCGGATCGATATTCTGATCCTCGCGCACGTCGGCGAAAACCGGGGTCGCCCCCACATGGACGATAGAGCCGATGGTGGCGACGAAGGAGATGGGCGTGGTGATGACCTCGTCGCCGCGGCCGATGCCCAGCGCCATCAGCGCCATCATCAGCGCGTCGGTTCCCGAATTGAGGCCCACGCAATGCTTGATACCCACGAAGCCCGCCACTTTTTCCTCGAAGGCCCCGAGCTGCGGCGTCATCACCAGCTGGCCGCTTTCCAGCACCCGCTCCACACAGGAAAGCAGTTCCTCCTTTTCCTCCTCGTAACGCTGTTGGAGGTCGATAAAGGGGACTTTCGGCTCACTCATTAATTTTTCCCGGTGTAAAAATCGCGCACGGTCTCGATCACATAATCCATTTCGGCACGCTCCAGATGCTGGTCCACGGGAAAGGAGATCATGGTCTCCACATGACGGTCGGTAACCGGGAAGTCGCCTTGTTTGTGACCGAGAAATTTCAGGGCATCCTGAAGATAAAGAGCGATGGGGTAATGAATCTTGGCGCTGACGCCGCGCGCAATACAATGTTCCATCAGGGCGTCGCGATCCTCGGCGAACAGGATATAGAGCAGATAGACACCGTTGATCTTGTCGTTGCGCGGCGGCACGCGGACACCGGGGATGTCGCGAAAGGCGGCATCGTAATAGGCAGCATTTGCGTTCTTGCCCCCGGCGATGTCGCGGGCGCGCTTGACGATCCATTTGCCGACGATGGCCTGCAGGGTATCGAGCCGCGTGTTGTAGCCGAAGATTTCCATCTCGTCGCGGTTACGCAAGCCGTGATTCCGCAACAGCCGTAACTGGTGATTCATGTCGTCGTCATTGGTCACCACCACGCCGCCGTCGCCCCACACATGGATGATCTTCAAAGGATGCAGGGAAAAGCCCGAGGCAACCCCCCAGCTTCCCGCCTGGCGTCCGTCGCGGGTCGCCATCAGACTCTGGCAGGCATCCTCCACCACCGCCAGGCCGTGGGCCTCGGCAATCTCCATGATGCGCGGCATGTCGGCCACATCGCCCGTCAGATGCACCGGCATGATGGCCTTGGTGTCGGCGGTGATGGCGGCCTCGATGCCGTCCACGTCGATCTGGAAACTGTCGGTGCAATCCACGAAGACCGGTTTTGCCCCCACCTCGTTGATGGCCCCCACCGTGGCGTAAAAGGTGTTGGCGCAGGTGATGACCTCGTCTCCGGGTCCGATCCCCAGCGCCTTCAAGGGCAGCTTCAGGGCGTCGGTGCCCGAGCCCACGCCGATGGCGTGTTTCATGCCGGTCAATTCGGCGAACAGGGCTTCGAACTCGTCCAGGGCCTTGCCCATGGTGTAATCGCCGCTGGCCACCAGTTGGCGCAGCTCGTTGAAAATCTCGTCGCAGTCGGCGAACTGCTGCGGCAGGGGGGAATATCGAACGTCCATGTGAGAAACCTGAGAGAGGGCTAGAACGGCCCCTGAAAAGTGGGGTTGGGCACATCGTGGGGAAGACCGCCGCGATGTTCGGCCATGTCGGCGCGCGCCGCCTCCATCTGTTCGGATTTAGCACCCACCATCTCGCCCACACAGTCGATCAGGGCTTCGGGCGTGGGGTAATAATCGGTGACGAGGCTGCGGCTGCTCGGCGTGGGATAATCGGCCAGCCCCAGACGCTGCGGCGGCGCCTTCAATTCGCTGAAGCATTCCTGGGCCACCGTGGCGACGATCTCGCTGCCCATGCCACAAGTGATCCAGCCGGTGTCTATGGTCACCAGCCGTCCGGTCTTGGCCACTGATTTTTTCACCAAATCGAGATTGAGCGGACGCAACACGCGCAGGTCGATGACCTCCGCCGAGATGCCCACCTTGTCCAAGGCCTCGGCCGTGGCCAGCGCCTCGAGAACGGCATAGCTGGTGGCGACAATGGTGACGTCGCTGCCCTCGCGGCGCACCCGTGGCCCGTCCAGCGGCTCCACGTAATGGCCTTCGGGCACCGGCCCCTTGGCGAAATGAATCCAGCGGTGCTCAATACAGATCACCGGGCTGTCATCCTCGATGGCGGCGATCAGCATGCCTTTGGAATCACGGGCCAGGGCCGGCATGATCACCTTGAGTCCGGGGAAATGGGCGAATACCGATTCCAGGCTCTGGGCATGATGCGGCCCCTGACCCCAGCCCCGGCCCACTACCAGCCGGATGACGATGGGCGCCTTGTGGCGGCCGTTGGTGGCATAGTGAATCTTGGCGGCGTTGTCGAAAATCTGTTCCAGAGCCAACAGCACGAACTCCACCCGCTGCAGGCTCATCACCGGGCGCTGGCCCATCATGGCGGCGCCGATGGCGATCCCCGTCATGGCGTTTTCGGCCACCGGCATTTCCAGCATGCGCTCGCTGCCGAATTTCTCCATCAGGCCGTTGGTGGTGCCGAAGAAGTTACCGTGATCGGCGATACCCTCGCCCATCATGAACACGTCGGGGTCCCTTTCCATGCTCTCGAACAGGGCTTCGCGCGCGGCCTCCGCGCCGTTGAGGGAACGCGCCTCAGGCATAGACATGGTCCCCCGCCGTCTCTAATTCCGGGAAAGGAGCGTTGCGGGCGAACTCGAAAGCCTCTTCGATCTCTTTACCCAGTTCCGCACGCAGGGCATCCTCGCCCGCGTCGTCAAGCAGCCCCGCCTCGCGCAACTGCGCTCCCAGCTTCGCCATGGGGCAATCGGCGCGCAAAGCCTCGAACTCCTGTTCCGTCATCTGACCCAGTTCATAATCGTATCGGGGGCCGCAATGTTCGCGCCAGCGCCGGGTATTGCACATGAGGAAGCTGGGTCCGCCGCCGCCCCGCGCTTTCTTCACCGCCCCGTTCATGGCCTCGTAAACCGTCACCGCGTCGTTGCCGTCGAGCTCGCACACGGCCAGAGTATGGGCCTTGGCGATGTCGGTCATGGGGCGGTCGGGCTGGCGCACCTCCAGGGAGGTATAAAAAGACAGGTCATTGTTCTCACAGACGAAGACCACCGGCAGGGAATGAAGCGCGGCGAAATTGGCGCTTTCGTGGAATACGCCCTCTTCCATCACGGCGTCGCCGAGGAAAACCGTGACCACCGTATCCTCGCCTTTCCTCTTGGCGGCGTAGGCCACGCCCACGCCCAGCGGCACCGAGGTGCCGACGATGGGCAGACAGGCGAGCACACCCACCTCGTCATCGAGAAGATGCATGGAGCCGCCGCGCCCGCCCACGCATCCCGGCGCACGGCCGTAGATTTCGCAGAGCATGGCCTTGAGGCTTCCCTGCTTGGCGAGATAATGGCCGTGACTGCGATGGGTACTGACGATCTTGTCTTCCTTACGCAAAGCCATGCACGCCCCCACCGCGATTCCCTCCTGACCGTCGGAGAGATGAACCGGACAGCGCATCTCCTGTTCGCCATAGCGATCGGCGATGGCCTCCTCCACCAGGCGGATGCGCAGCATCTCCCGATAGAGGCCGAGCCGCGTTTCGTCGTTTATTTGTGTCACGTGTTTTTCCATGTCCCGTTCAGGCCCGCCAATCGTAATCGGCGGTGTAATCCTTCAGGAAATCGAGATAGGTGCGGCCCCATTCCACCATCTCGGCGATTCCCTCTTCGAGGCCGATTTCCATTTTCCATCCGGTATCGCGGGCGATGGCGCTGCTGTCGAGCCAGTACTGGGAATCCTGACCGAGCCGATCGGGCGCTTCCTCGGCCACATCCTCCAGGGTCTTGTCCATGGCCTGCGCCGTCATGATCACCAGATCGCGGATCGAGGTGGGTTCGGGCGGACCCACGTTATAGGTGGTTCCGAAAGGCGCCTTTTCGATCACCAGATGCAGGGCATGGGCAAGATCGCGGGCATGGAGATAGGACTTGCGCGCCTTGCCGCCGCCCTGCAGCGGCAGCTTGCGCCCGGTGAGTCCGAACACCACGGTCTTGGGAATAATGCGATAGAGCAGCTGGCCCGGCGCATAGGCGTTGGACGGGCGAACGATGTTCATGGGAAATTTCAGAACATTAAACAGCGAATCCAGATGCATGTCGGCGGCCGCCTTAGACACCGCATAGGGCGTGGTGGGTTTCAGCGGATCGTCCTCGCGCGAGGCGCGGTCGGTGGAACCGTAAAGCTCCGAGGTGCCGATCTGGATGAAACGCTCCAGATAATCGCGCGCCATCAGGTCTTCACAGAGCCGCGCCACCGCCGTCACGTTGCTGTCGTAATAACGCGCCGAATGTTTGAACGACAAAGCCGGCTCGGCGATGGCGGCATAGTTGATGATGATGTCGGGCTTTTCCGCGTCCAACAGTTCCATCATGCGGTCGTGCTCGAACACCATATGAATCTGGTGATAGCTGTAGCGGTCGTCGCCCTTGCCCAGATTGAGGGTGAAGGGTTCCGGCTTCTCCGGATTGCGGCCGATACAGATGACCTTCTTGGGGTCGGCATTGGCCAACAGATAAAGGGCGGTGTGAATGCCGAACACGCCGTTGCCGCCGATAATCGCATAGGTTTTCATGGGCTCCTGTTACCTCAAGTTACTCGGTGATGGTCCAGTAATAATCGCCGTCATAGCCGGCTTCCGCGAACAGCGCCCGCCAACCCTCGGGGTCATGGGTGGTGATCGCCGTCAAGACCCAGTCTTCCATATTCTGTTTTTCCTGGGGCGTGCGGTAGGAATCGATCTGCACATAATTATTGCGCGGCGAGACCCGTTTCATTTCACGCAAGGCCCGCACACATCCCTCATGGTCCAGATTATGGACGGTGTTGATGGAGATGGCGGCGTCGAAACTGTCATCGGGGAAGGGCAGCCGGTCGCATGACCCCACATGAAGACGGCCCACCACTTCCGCCTCGCAATGAGTCACGGCATAATCGGAAATATCGATTCCGAAGGCTTCCAGCCCCGGACAGACCCCCATCAGGTCTTTCACCAGAAACCCCTTGGCGGCACCGATATCCAGCACCCGGTCGCCGGGTTTAAGCTCCCAATGCTCGACAAAATCTTTGGCGATGGGAACCCAGCGCCCGTCATAGCCATAGCCGCCATAGCCCTGGTCGCGCTCGCCATCGAAAAACGCCTCGCCGAATTCCCTGGCGAT
The DNA here is from genome assembly GCA_016776635.1 of Alphaproteobacteria bacterium. Classification (GTDB taxonomy): domain Bacteria; phylum Pseudomonadota; class Alphaproteobacteria; order UBA11136; family UBA11136; genus UBA11136. Next base: position 16,251 of record JADHSZ010000038.1, on the reverse strand, counting down.
GGCGCGGTTCTCGTCCTGTACTTCGTGGCGATGGGTGATGTTGCGCTTGGCCTTGGGGTAGTTACGCAGCAGATTGACTTCCGCCATCAACCGGCCTCCGTCATCTCGGCGTGGACCCGGGCGATGCCTTCGGCGGGCAGGGTATAGCGGAACTCGGGAAAGGCCGCGCCCGTCGCGGAAACATCGAAAGGACGATAGCCCTTATGGGGCATGGGGCCCTTGCGCGGCGAGCCCTTAATGGCCACGGCCTCATCGAACTGGGCCACCACCATTTCCGCCATGTCCTTAAACGAGACCACCTCGCCGCTGGCCACCGTCAAAACGCCTTTGCTTCTGTGCGTCACCACCAGACGAATGATCTCGGCCACGTCGTCAATCAGCACATGATCGCGCCGCTCCTCACCCTCGCCGAAAAGCGTAATGTCCTCGCCTTTTGCCGCCAGCCGCCGGAAGCTGTTGGGACCATAGCCGTTATGGGGGTCGTCGAGACCGTAGAGCAAACTCGGCCGCAGCACCGCCAGCGGCGTCTCGCCCATAACCGATTTCAGCATTAATTCCCGCGCCACATGCATGATGCCATGCAGGTTGTCCGGGGCCGTCACCGAGTCTTCGCCCAAAGGCCCGTCGCTGTCGCTGTAGACGGCGTCGGAGCTGATATAGATCACATGGGCCACGGGGGAGTGTTCCAGCGCCGCACACACCGCGCTCATCATGGCCATATTATCGGCCAGCATGGCCGCGTTCTTACAAGGCGCCATGGCCGAGACCACAATCAGGCAATCCTCGGGCTTTAACAGACCCGCCAGTTTTTCCGCCGCGCCATCCGCCAACAGGTCCAGCTCCCCCCGGCCCAGGCGCAAAACGGACATGCCGTCGGCCTCGAGACGCGCCGCCGCCTGGCCGCCGACAAATCCGCCGGCGCCCAGGATGACCACGCGGGTCGGCGCGGCGGCTGTGGCATTGAGATGTTCCAGCATGATCCTTATCCCGCCGCCGCGTTTTGTGCCGGGTGGCCCGCCGGATGGGTGGGTGGGCGACCCAAAGTGTGATGGCTGAGTCCCGCCGCCGTCACTGCCGCGCCGTCGAGCATGGCATAGGGGTCGATCACCGTGGTTCCGTTCATGGCGGCGGCCAGCGCCTTGGGGTCAATCTCGCCAAATTCCGGCCATGGCGTGGCGATCACCGTCACGTCGGCTCCTTCGCAGGCGGCCAGCGCAGACTCCGCTCCCGTGGCTTGCGGGGCAGCATCCGCCGGCACCACCGGATCGAAGACGCGCGTCTCGTATTCTTTTAGATGATCCAACAGAACCAACGCCGGAGAATTCTTGGTGCTGTGGGTGTTTTCCTTATAGGCCAGTCCGAGAACGGCGATACGGAAATTTTCACCGCCGCCCGGCACGCAATTCTCCAAAACCCGCCAGATCCAGTCCTTGGCGTAAGTGCTCAAGCCGCGGAAAGATTCGATGACGCGGGTATCGCTGTCCTTGGCCTCGCCCAGGCGGCACACCGTGGCCAGGTCGCGCTCCAGATTGCCGCCGGAAATGCCGAGACCGGGATTGAGATAGGCCTTGGGTCCGATGCGGGCATCGAGCCGTAGCGACGGTGCGATCTCCGACCAGTCGGCGCCGAGGCGCTCACACAAACCGGCCAGGGTATTGGTGGTAGAAACGCTGGCCACCAGGAAACAGTTGATGGCGATCTTCGCCAGTTCCGCGCTCTCATAGCCCATGGGCAGCAACGGACAGCCAAAGGCTTCGAGAAACGTTCCGTAATTTTCGGGCAATGGGGCTTTCGGATCGGCGCAGCCGATGATGAAACGTTCGGGCTGGGTGGCGCGCTCCACGGCGCGGCCGAAGATGAGCGTCTCCACCTGATAGAACAGCCGCGTGTCGCTGAGACACTTTCCCCGCGTGAAGCCCGGCGGCACCTGGCACAGGATCACCAGAACGGCCTCGTCATTCAGATGCGGCGTCACCGTTTCGATCATGGCCTCGATGGGGGACAGGTCGCTTTTCCCGTCATCGTCGGTGGGCACGTCCACGGCCACATACACCACGTCACAATCCTTCAGGCTTTCCGGGCTGTCGCTGAAGGTCAGGCGCTCGCGGTTGGCGGCGAACATGTCGTCCAGCTCCGGCTCTACCACCGGAAGTTTCCCGCCATCAATATTGGCAATCAGCTCCTTATCCCCGTGATAGCCGACGACGGGAAAACCCTTGGACGCGGCGGCGATACCCGAACACAGGCCGAGATGGGTCATCCCGGCATAGCCGATAACCGGGAGACTCATGCCGCCGCCTGTTCCAACGCCTGGCGCGAGAGCCGGTTCAGTTGGCCATTGATCCAGAGATCATTATCCAGGTTGGACGGCCCGCCCCCGGCGCAGAGTGATTTGAAATGGGCATATTCCAGCGCCCAGGTGGGATCATCCTGTTCCAGAGTCTCCTCTTCTTCTTGCGGACGGCCGCTGGGCAGCACCCGGATGCGGTGACGGAAGGTGGTGGGCCCCCACTTGCACAGGGATTCGATATGGGCGCTGCCCTTTTCCGCCAGCACGTCACAGGTGAAATGGTTGCGCCAACTGAGCAGGGTCATTTCCAGCTGGATCGACATCTCCCCTTCGCAGCCCAGCACCACATGGTCGAAGGCGCGGTTTTCAAAACGGTTGGCGGCGCGCACGGCGAAGGGCGTCTGCGGCGCACCGACCCAGAATAACAGCGTATCCAACAGGTGAGAGCCGAGATCGGGCAGCACGCCCGCGCCCTCGTCACGCCAGGCGGAATCGCGCACCAGACGCGCCGTGCCGTTGCCGTAAAACATGCGCAGGCTGTAAATGCGGCCCAGCGCCCCGGAGGCGATGAGCTCCTTCATGCGCATGAAATGGGGTTCGAAACGATGGTTATAGGCGGTGTAGCAAACGGCGCTGTTTTCTTTCGCCAGTTTTTGCAGATGGCGGATATCCGCCTCGTTCTCGGTAAGAATGGGTTTTTCCACCAGCACATGCTTGCCCTGTTCCAGCAGGTATCCCAGCACCTCCATCTTGGCCTGGTCGGGGATACAGGCCAGCACCGCATCGTAAGATTCCAGCGGCACGTCCTCGACGGCCCTAAAATCCACGCCACCAGACACGGAGTCCACCGGGTCCACGGTGGCCACCACATCTGCGCCCGCCGCGGCCACGCGCTTATGCCCCTGCACGCCCATGCCGGCCACCACTACCCGCAACTGATTTTCTCTGCGTTCAAGAGCTGTAGTTCGCGTGATTTTCGATAGCTTTGAGTTTGTGCCGCACGTCCTCGGGCAAAACCGGAATATTGCCGTCCTTCTCACATTCCACACCGGCGGCGAGACTGCCGAGGACCGAGGCGATGACCTCATTGCCGGTGGCTTTCATAGCCAACGTGGCATAGGCCAACAGCGCATCGCCGGAGCCCACCGCATCCACCACATGGCGGGCGAAGCTGTCCATGACGAAAAATTGTCTGAGATCCGGTGATTCCGTCACCGGGGCACGGAAGGTAATGAGCCCGCGCTCCCCCATTTTCAGAATTAAGGTTTTGCACCGCGCCTGACGATAGAGTTCCGAACCCAGAGGGCGGACCACCGTATCCTGGTCGCCCAGGGCAAAGCGGGCTTCCTTTTCATTGGGCGTGATGAGATCGAAGTCATGAAAATCGAGAATGTTGCCCCAGCGGCTGGCCACCTGGCTGTCGCCGACGCGGAAAAGTCCATCGGGGATGGCCTCAATCAGGGACGGAATGGTCTCGCGGCTGAAAATACCATGGCGGAAATCACTGAAAACAATGGCGTCCCCACCAGATAGAGAGATTTTTTCCTTCAACTCTTCCAGGATTTTTTCGGAAACCGAACGGTTATCCAGCGTATCCACCTTGAGCAAGCGATAGCCGCCGGCGATGAAGGAGTTCTTGTTGGTGGTGGGGCGCGTGGAATCGATTACGGCCTGGGTCTCCACCCCGGCATCCTCCAGATTTTCCAGCACAAAATCTTTCAGGGCATCGTCACCGAGAACGGTGGAGAAGGTAACGCTCGCCCCGGCGGCGCAAAGATGCTTGGCGACGATCCCGGCGCCGCCCACAAAATCGGTCCGCCCCTCATAACGACAGGAGAATGTGGGTGTTTTGGCGTTGGCGCCGATCAGCGTGGTCTGGGTCAGGGTATCGACGATGGTATCTCCCACCACATGCACGCTCAGGCCCGCCAGCTTGTCCAGAGCGCCATGAAGATCACCAAAGGTAAGGCCTTCCCCATCGAGAAGGATAGCCAGCTTTTCCGTGGCCAGATCGGGGGGGTCTACCTCGATAATGGCCGAGGATGAATAGACGATATCGCCCGGCGTAAAGATGAACTCCCCGCCGTAGGATTCGATGGTTTTCTTTTCCTCCTGGGTTTTGGGGTTGGCCTCGCCTTCCACATATTCATAGCCCTTAACGAAATAGTCGGGTTGAATCTTGTCCAGGCTGTCAATTGGCGTCGGGTGGGGATCAATGACCACGTAATCCACCACCTCAAGCACCGCCAAATTCATGGCGCGTAGTTCTTCGGGAACGAAGGGCCGCATATTGGCCTTGGAAATATGGGCGTCACAGGTCAGGCTGACCACCAGAATATCGCCCTTGTCCCGGGCGTAGATGAGATGGCGGATATGGCCGGGATGCACGATGTCGAATGTGCCGTGGCACATAACCACCTTATGCTCGCGGGGATGCGGCCCGATGATATCGCGCAACTCCTCCGGCGTTTTGATCTTGCGCCGGTAATCGCCTTCAACAAGCATCTTCATAAAATGGTCCCTGGAAAGATAGAAATTTTAGGTTGTCCGCTTTCACCTAACCGGAGGCGGCGGCTTTTTCCCCGGTGGCGATGGTATAGCCGGCGGCGGAGGCATCATCAAAGAACATCTGTACCGTCTCAAGGCTGAACTGGTCGAGATCCTTGCCCACGCCGGAGAGCTTGCCCAACAGGTCATGGGTCACGGTGATGATGTGACAGCCCACCTCGTCGGCATGAAAGATATTGAGCAACTCGCGCGGACTCGCCCACAACAATTCCGCCTTGGGTCTGCTTTCCAGAACGCCCACCGCTTCGCGCATCAGGGGCACCGGATCGAGGCCGGTATCGGCGACGCGCCCGGCAAACACCGAAACCACGGCAGGGGTTTCCTCGTGCAGCGCCTCGGCTACGTGGCGCACCTGATCCAGCGTCATCATGGCGGTGACGTTGACCTGCACCTTCTGCGCCGAGAGCCGTTCCACCAGCGGCACCGAAGACTCTCCCTTGGTGTTGGTGATGGGGATTTTCACATAGACGTTGTCGCCCCAGGAGGCGATCTCCAGCGCCTGCGCCTCCATCTCGTCGAACTCGTCGGCGAAGACCTCGAAACTGACCGGAGCCTCACCGATCACGCCGAGCATGTCCTTGGCAAAGGCCGCGTAATCGCTGACCCCGTCCTTGCGCATCAGCGTGGGATTGGTGGTGAAGCCCTTGATAAGCGGGTTCTGCGCCAGTTTCCGGATGCCGTCGAGATCGGCTCCGTCGGCGAAAATCTTTACATTCAGACTATCGGTTCTCGTCATGCTGGTCCCCATTCAAACGGATAAGGCTTTGAGAATATGGCCGGCCGCCTCGGGCAGGTCCGAGACGGTATGGTCCGGGGCGTGGTTGAGCGACTCGTCGTAGCCGCAGTCGATGAAATAGGTGAGGCAGTTAGCGGCCTTTCCGGCGTCCACGTCGCGCCAGCGGTCGCCCACCATGATACTGGCGGCAAGATCGATATTCCATTGCCGCGCCGCATCCAGCAACATGCCGGGGTTGGGCTTATAGCGGCGGCAGTGATCACCACAGGTGCATACGCAGATATCATCCACGGCAACTTCGGCGCGCAGCCTGTCATGCATGGCTTCCAACACATCCATGCTGGCCAGGCCCTCGCCGATATCCTTCTGGTTGGTGGTGACGATAACCAGGAACCCTGCCTCGCGGAGCGCGGCGACGGCTTCGGGGACGCCGGGCAGGATGTCGAATTCCTCCACCCGCAGCGGCGCAAAGGGCTTGCCCTCGCGCACGTCGGAACGGTTGATGACGCCGTCGCGGTCGAGAAACACCGCCCGGCGCATGTTTGCGTCCGTCATAACGGGGAATGCCCTACCACTTGGTATCCCTGATCTGAAGATCGTCATGGCTGACGATGCCGTGCCAGACCACGGCCTGGAAAGCCTCCGTCAGCGGCGTCACCAGCCCCGGCTCCACCGTCGGCACCACCACCACCTCGTCGCCCACCTGTTTGGTATAGCCGCCGTCGCGGCCGACGATGCCGAAGATTTTCATGTTTCGCTTCTTGGCTTCGTCGAGCACGCGGATGATGTTGACCGAGACATTTTTCTCGGCATTGCCGCCGCCCACCGAGAACACCAGCACCGCATCCTTGTCGTTGGCCTGGCTCACCTCTAGGAAACCGGCGAAGACCGTTTCCCAGCCCTCATCGTTGGTGCGCGCGGTCAATTCCGACACGTTGTCGGTGGGGGCATAGGCCTCGATGCCACAGAGCTTGCGGAAATCGTTCACCGCGTGGCTGGCATTGGCCGCCGAGCCGCCGACACCGGTAATGAACAGCCGCCCGCCTCGTTCGCGCAGGGCTTTGAGTTCCTGCACCAGCCGCTCCACGGCCTCGGCGTCGATGCGACCACAGACCTCGGCGGCGTGTTTGAGAAAGGTTTGGGTGTCGGTCATGGCTGTGTTCTCAGGTTGTGAATCTATAAACCGGCGGTGGGCAGACACTTAAGTGTTAGCTGCCCTCATTTCGTCTCTCAATGATTCCCACTGCTGGGCATATTCCTCGGATTTATCATCGAGAGGCTCCCATATCTGGCCTCTAAACCAAGGGCCTCCTCTGGTGAAATGAACATTCTTCGCATCTATATCGGCGGAGGAATGGCCATCCAGCCAGTTCCACTCTTCGGGCAGATCGCCGATGACATCATCGTCCAGCCATTTAAAGTTATGCAGCCAATGCCCGGATTTTGTACTGACGTCATCGACCGTAAGGTTGTTGTGCCCTTCATGACCACAGTTGTACATGATAACGGACGACCAGTTCTTGCGTGAGTATTGATACTGCTCATTTCCATACATTTTATGCGTCTCTTCCGAGGCCTGGGTATGGTTATGCTTTATGCAGTACACCGCATATTTTGGGTCATTGTATTTCTCAAACAACTCCAAGGGATCAGACCTGAAATACATATCGCAATCCATGAACAACGCCCAACCTTCGAGTCTGTTCAAAAACGGGGTCAGGAATCGTGAAAACGAAAAATCGGTGGCAAAGGGTTTGCCATCAAATATATCTCGGTGCTGGATGTCGGAATCATTATTCGGGCTCGGCAATGACGAACTGCCGAGTTGCCATGCGCGGCGATACAAACCGATTCGCCGCATCAGGTGCTGTTTAATCGGATACACATTCAGCGGCCCCGACGCATGCTTGAGCGCCGTATATTTTAATACCTCATAGGGCTCGTCTTCTCTTGGGTCATAGCCCACGTAAATTGTTGGAATGTCCTTCATAATTTTATCCTCAGCGGTTGGCGCGACGGTTGGTGGAATAAGAAAGCTTGTTGTCGGCCTCTATCTCACGGCGGTCGAAACCGAAAAAATTTGTATGCATTTTTTGTTCAGGCTTTTTGGACGGCGGCAGGGGTCTCAGGAAGGGGAGCATCGCCTTCTAGCAGATTCAACAGCGCCTCGAAGCGAGGCGGATTGTCGCGGTGAAGACGGTCACGTTTTTCTGTCAGTTCAGGCACCTCGAACAGAGAATCATCCTCAAGCGCCCGGGCCAGCCGAGATTCGAAATCCTTAGCCAGGGGATTGATGTAGAGGGGACCGTATCCGTGGGCCAGCGACACCTCGCCATGTTCCTTGAAATGGAACTCGGGATATTCACCGCAATCGATTAACCTGCCGGAAAAACCGGCGAACAGGATATTCGTCTGATTGTTGGTGATACTCCGGCGCGACAAGGCAATCAGCACTTCCGGATGGGCGAGGGTCATACGCGCACGCCCCGATTCCTCGATACATTCCTTGATATAGGGCTCCTCCATGGCCAACGGATGGGCGCGTATTAAAATTACGGCGTCGGGACGTATCCGGAACAGAGAGGTTGTGATGGTTTTGAACGATCTCTCGATGGAACCCGGCAGACCATAATTACTTCCGCTTCCCGGCTTGGCCGCGAACAGGGTATAGATCTCGGCGTCCCGGGGGACGCCCTCTTGCGCCAGCCGCGCTCTCTCCGCTTCGATCTGGCCGTCAATGAAGCGTCTCCAGGCCGGGAAACGGTGGGGCATGCCGATTCGCACCCATGGAACATCATAGATACGTCCAAAGGCAGCCGCCTCACCCAGCGTTTCTTTCTGCTGATCGTGGTAATAGATGACGGCGTCCTGGTCCCTGCCCAATATGCGCGCCAGGAATGAAACCGGTTCTTTCTCCGGCAATTCCCGCACCTGAAAAATGATGCGATGAACTTCGTCGGGGCTGCGGTTTTTCCACAACAGATAGCTGTTTCCTCCCCGCAGCCGGGCCAGGGCGGAAAAAAACAGATACGGTCCCCGCGAAAAGGCCCGCGATGAAAAAAGAACCGGCCGGGGAAAGCGAAAAATCCACCCCGCGATGGTGGCAAGTCCCTTAAGACGGCGGCGGATTTTCATCCCCCAGCCGCCCTCGCCGCCACCCAGAAAATGAAGGCCGCCGCAACTCTCAAGACCCTTCATGATCATCCGGTTGGCAAGAATTGCCCGATAGTTCTGTTCGTTAAAAACGATAAACCGCATCCTCCATTCGGGATGGGCCACGGCCAGCTCCATGGCAGTAGGCAGAAAGGTGTCCACCTCCAGGAACCGCTGTCCCAGAAAAAACAACAGGCACCGCTGTTTCGAATTCTCCTTCACAGAAATCGAATTTTGAAGTTCACAGGCCATAATCGTCAGGAAACCTCATATGCCGCCTTACGGCCCCTCCGTTGGGCAACGGAATAAAACAGGGGCTGCTGAAAGTGGCGGCAAAAAACAGTGAGTCGATTAAACATTGATTGTGGAGAAATGGTTGCGATTATGGTTCCTGCTTGCCAATCATGAGGCCAAGGCATGCCGCCATTGCAAATCTGGGAACGGGAATCACCATGGACTTAAACAACAGGAACTGCCCCATATGCGGTTCATCGGAAATTTACAAAAGGCCCCAGAAACTGCGGGATTCGGACTCAATCAATGTCTTGGGTTGCCATTCATGCGGCCACGGCTTTTTGGATAGCTTTGATCACGTTAACGACGCCTATTTCGAAAGAGGGCAATTCCTCCTCAACAAGGACTACATAGACGGTGTCGAAGACAGGAGGCGGCATTACGAATACGAAAATCAGAACCGGTTTGAGAGAATCGGGCCGCTTATCATCAACAAAAATGTTCTCGATTTCGGCTGTGGCGTCGGTTCCTTAATGGAAAAGATAAAACCCCTCGCCAAGGCCGTTGAGGGTGTGGAACCAACCGATCCTTTTCGCAAACACGTTCAATCCCTGGGATTCACCTGTCACGCCTCAATTGATGACGCCAACGGCCCCTACGATTTTATTTCCGCATTTCATGTGCTCGAACACATCCCGGACCCCATAGCCGTACTATGCGAACTGAGCGAAAAACTTTCCCCCAGCGGAATGATTTATGCCGAAGTACCCAGCGTGAATGATGCCCTCGTCACCTTGTTTGATGTCGAGGCCTTTCACAGCTTCAATTTTTTCAAGGATCATCTTCATTACTTTTCACGCCACAGTCTTGGCCTGGCTATCACAAAGGCCGGGCTGGGCGCGGCGGAAATCTCCGGCCATAATCGTTTTGGCCTTGCCAACCATATGTACTGGCTCCGCCACGGAAAACCCGGTGGGCACCTGGAATGGAGTTTCCTGGAAACGCCCGGTCTGGTGCGGGAATACGCCCGCGCATTGGCGGCAATGGACATGAGCGACAGTCTCGTTGCACAGATACGCCCGACAGGGAAACAGACTTAAAGCACCCGCCCGCCGAAACAAAGCCCAGCCTGATTGTCACGCTCCGGCCCCTGTAACGATGACGGGGCGGCAAAAGACATGTCCCGCTCCACAAGGAAACGGTTTAGTCCGGCCTGCGTTCGAGGATCACCAGCATGCGGAATGCCATCAGCGGGCCCAGCACCGGGGTCAATATTTTTTCCAGGAGATTGATGGCGGAAATGGCCCCTGCCGGGATCAGGCTCCACTTGCGGAAGCCGCCCGAGAGGGGCGCGGCGAGGAGGCCGCAACGGTAGAGCGCGTGAAGATTGAATCCGGGAAACGTCTCCGTGAATTGTTTTTTCCGCCGCAGGAACATGAGCGTGGGGATGGCCTGGTTGGCGTCATAAGGGTCGCGCTCCGGGTCGGGGTCGGGTTCGTGAAAAGGGTCCGCCTCCATAACCACCGGTTCGGGATGAAAGTAACGATAACAGTAATAGCTCACCGGCGTGATCAGGGGCTCCAGCATCACCAGCCGCCCCCCGGGCTTGAGGACACGCAGGGTTTCACGCAGGAAAACCGTGGGCCGTTCGAGGTGATGGAACACGTCCATCATCACCACATTGTCGAAAGACCCGTCCTTGAAGGGCAGGACCTGGGCGTCACAGGTGGAATCGAGCCAGGGCGCAAAGAGAATATCCGTGGACACCACATGGGGCGCGAATGCCTTGAAGTTCCCGGACCCGCCGCCGATTTCCAGGGTTGTTCCAGGCCTACAGGCCGCGGCCATGCGGCGATAAAACTCACTGTAGAGTTTTCGCAGGACCGGCTTGCGGTGCCAGATTAAGCGGTAATCGTTAGAAGACATCAAAAATGCAGCGGTTACCGCTCTTGAAATTTTAGAACGCCTCCTTCTCTACAAGGGAGCAACTTACCGTCGTCAGCGCGGGACTGAAGACATCCGGAAATGCTGGGAAAGAAGTTTCAGGGAATCGCGAAGAGACGTCAGATTCCGAATCGGATTCCGGATTGGATTCTTGTCCGGATTCTTGCTTCGAATTTCGGCACGCTACCGCAGTCCGGGTGAATCGGCTCCCCCGGACAAAAAAGCCCCTTTGGAGCCCTAACATAATGAAAGAGTTCATGAAATGAACATCGCTGTCAAGCCTAATGTTCATGATTTGAACGTGCTTGACGTTGATCTTGCAAGCGACTAGAGTTCATGGCGTGAACGCGAGCCGAATTACCCGGTTTTCGCAGTGGATTCAAGGCTACAGCCGAGAGGTTAAAAGGTGGGCAACAACAGCGGCGATACCGCCTCTACACAAGCGACCCTGGACAGCGAGGCCGAGATCACCCTGGGCCTGCTCAACGCGGTACATGAAAACAGCGATATCACCCAGCGTTCCGCCTCCCACGAGCTGGGAATCGCGCTCGGCCTCACCAACGCCTATCTCAAGCGCTGTATCAAAAAAGGCTTCATCAAGGTCAGCCAGGTGCCGGCCAACCGCTACGCCTATTACCTTACCCCCAAGGGATTTTCCGAAAAAACCCGGCTGACGGCGGAATATCTCTCCTCCTCCTTCGGCTTTTTCCGCAAGGCCCGCAACCAGTGTTCGGAAATGCTCGAAACCTGCGCCGCCGCCGGATGGCGTCATGTGGCGCTGGCTGGGACCGGAGATCTGTGCGAGGTCATGACCCTGTGCGCCGCCGACTTCCCGGTGGAGCTGGTGGGGATTCTCGACGAGCGGTTTCAGAGCGACCAGTTTTCCGGGCTTGCCGTGGTCTCCAGGCCCACCGCGCTGGGCAATTTCGACGCCGTGATCGTCACCGACCTCAGCGAGCCCCAGGCTACTTATGATGCCCTGACCCGTGATATTTCACCGGCCCATGTGCTGACCCCGCCTTTGCTCAAGATTTTCCGCAAAAAATCTCCTGTGGAAACACAGAACCTGAAAAAACAGGGCGCGGCATGAAACGCTGGCATTTGATCTATACCCGGCCGCGTTCGGAATCCCTGGCTCTACAGCATCTCGAGCGCCAGGGCTTCACCGCCTATCTGCCGCAGCACCGCAAACAGCGCCGCCACGCCCGGCGTACCGACTGGGTCACGGCGCCCTTGTTTCCCCGCTATATGTTCGTTCTCATCGACGTGGCCGCGGCGAGCTGGTGGGCCATTCGTTCCACCATCGGCGTCAGCAACATCATCTGCCAGGGCGAGCAGCCCTTGCCCATGATGCCGGGCGTTGTCGAGGAACTCATCGAACGTGAGAACGAGGAGGGCTTCGTCTGCGCGGCGCCAAAGCTCAATCTTCGCAAGGGCGATAAGGTCCGCATCGAAAGGGAATCATTGTGCGATCAGGTGGGACTGTTCGAGGCCATGGCCGACAAGGACCGGGTAATCATCCTGCTCAACCTGCTGGGCCGCCAAGTGCGGGCCCTGGTGCCCACCGAAGACGTCTACTCCTGCGCCTAAAGGCCCACTGTCCCTGACCTTGGGGGTAGCCTTAAACCAGCCTGTCCAGCTGCATTTCCAGCCCGAAGGTGAAAACTTCCGGATGGCCGCGCAGGGTGCTTTTCTCCACCTGACGATAGGCCTCCACAGCTTCTCCGTAACCATGGGATTTATGGGCCAGCCGCGCCGTATCCGCCGTCAGTTCCTGGGCCAGGCTCTGGGCCAGGAACAGGACATCAGCGCCGGAAAGCGCCGCCTCGCCAGCCGCGTCCCTTCTCTCCGCAGGGCTGCGCCGGTCGGCTCCCCGCTCCACGAAATCCTGGCCCCCCACCAGGGCAAAAGGAGTCTTTCTCGCGCCATGATGAACCGGCGTCTTGACCGGTTCCGTGGCGCGCTCATCCTCCACATGGAAGGGCCGGCGCGGCAGTTGGGAAGTGCCCACAGAAGGGAGGCGGATCCCGGGAAAACCGGAATCCGCCAGATGGGGAAGTGTGAGGCGTATGGAAGGGGCTGTGCTCACCGTGCCACCATAGGAAGAAAAGGTTAGTAATTAGTTAAAATTTTAGATAAATTATCTTATAGTTCGCTTTCTGTCAAATCTAGCCCCCCTATATTCTTTTTTTTCAATGGGTTATGGACAGAAGCCCTATGGGGGCGGAGTCCGGTTTCCTGGCCGTTTCTTGGCCGTTTCTTGGCTGTTTCTCGCCAGAATCTTGACGGTTTCTTGCCCCGGTAATGTGCCCGGTAATGTGATAGTCTCGCGCCCCTCCCCCACCGCCACGGTTTCTTAACGGATGACATCTCCCCCCATGCCACCTCTTTCAAAAAACGGCCTCGAGGCCTATTGGATGCCGTTTACGGCCAACCGCTATTTCAAGGACCACCCCCGGGTTCTGGTGGCGGCCGAAGGCATGTACTACACCCGCGATGACGGCGAACGCATTCTCGACGCCGTCTCCGGCCTGTGGTGTGTCAATGCCGGTCACGGACGCGCCGCCATCGCCGAGGCCATCGCCGCCCAGGCAAAAACGCTCGACTATTCCCCGGCTTTCCAGGCGGGCCATCCCCGGGCCTTCGAACTGGCGGAACGGCTGGCCGCCATGCTGCCCGGTGATCTCGACCATCTGTTCTTCACCAATTCCGGTTCCGAATCCGTGGAAACGGCGCTCAAGATCGCGCTCGCCTACCACCAGCGCCGGGGCGAGGCATCACGGCGCATCCTGGTGGGGCGCGAGCGCGGCTATCACGGCGTCAATTTCGGCGGCCTTTCGGTAGGCGGCATCCCCGGCCACAAGGCGGATTTAGGTCCCCTTTTGCCGGAAATGGACCTGCTTCCCCATACCCATGACCCGGACCATAACGCCTTCTCCAAAGGCGAGCCGGAATGGGGCGGCCACTTGGCGGACGCCCTGGAAGAGATGGTGACAAAACACGGGAGCCAGACCATCGCCGCGGTCATCGTCGAGCCGGTGGCCGGGTCCACCGGCGTTCTGGTTCCACCCCAGGGCTATTTACAGCGCCTGCGCGAAATCTGCGATATCCATGGAATCCTGCTCATCTTCGACGAGGTCATCACCGGTTTCGGACGCTTGGGCGCCGCCTTTGCCTGTGACCATTTCGGCGTCGTCCCCGATATGGTGACCCTGGCCAAGGGCTTGACCAACGGCGCCGCGCCCATGGGGGCGGTGGCCGTGCGCGGCGGCATCTACCAGACCTTCATGGACAGCGCCGGCTCCGACACCGCCATCGAGCTCGCCCACGGTTATACCTATTCCGGCCATCCCTTATCCTGCGCGGCGGCGCTGGCGGCCCAGGACATCTACCGCGACGAAGGCCTGTTCGCGCGCGCCGCCGAGATCGCCCCCTACTGGGAACAGGCGGTGCATTCGTTGAAGGGCCTGCCCCATGTGATGGATATCCGCAATATGGGCCTGATGGCGGGAATCGAGCTCGAACCCATGGCCGACAGGCCCGCCGCACGGGCTTTCGAGATTTATCTGCGCGCCTTCGAGGAAGGCCTTCTTATCCGCACCACCGGTGATATCATCGCTTTGTCTCCGCCGCTGATCGTGGAACGCCAAGAAATCGACCGTATGATGGAACTCCTGACCTCACTCCTTAAACAGGCGGCATGAGCCCTATGCCGCATTCAGCGATTATTAACGGGTTGCGCCTAATATGGCGGTGGGGAACGGTGTATGGAAACGGAGTCATCCCTGCCGGGGAGAGACGCCGCCATATGCACCTGACGGGGCCGGATTCTTTCCGGCCATAAGGAACAAGGAACCATGCCCGACCCCTCCCGGAAAGAAAACCCGTATGCCGCGCTGACCGCCGCCGGAGACCTGTCCTATGACTGGGATCTGGTAACCGACACCATCGCCTGGCACGGCGCCGTGGATGACATGTTCGGCCCCGGCCAGACCGCGGACATGGACACCGGCGACGGATTCGGCCTGTTCATCAACCCCCAGGACCTTCCGCAAAGGCAAAAAGCCCTGTCGGACCATTTCGCGGACGAGGGGGAGTACGATTGCGAATACCGGGTGCGCACCCGCAAGGGCGATTTCTGCTGGGTCCATGACCGTGGACAGGCGACCCGCAGCGATTCCGGCCAGCCCCTGCGCATGCAAGGCGTGCTGCGCGCCATCACCGTGCGCAAGCAGAACGAGGCGCGGCTGGAATACCTGGCCAATTTCGACGAGCTCACCGGCCATTTCAACCGCACCCGGCTGCGTGAATCGCTCGACCACGCCCTTGGCTACGCCAAGCGCTATAAGGGGGGCTCCGGCGCTTATCTGGTGGTGGGTATCCACAATCTCAGCGTCATCAACGACACCTACGGCTATACCGCCGCCGACACCCTTATCGTCACCGTGGGACAGCGCCTGGAACGCAGCCTGCGCGACAGCGACGTCATCGGCCGCATCGGCGGCGACCGCTTCGGGGTGGTGCTGACCACCTGTTCCGAAGAAGCCGCCACGGCCATCGCCGGAAAGATCATCGAGGCCGTCAACACGCAGCCCGTAGACACCCAAAACGGTCCGGTCAATGCCGCCGTCGCGGTGGGAATGGTGGCCTTCCCCGGCCTCGCCGATACCGTCCATGACATCATGACCAAGGCCGAAACCGCACTCCACGAAGCCAAGCGCCGGAAACATGACAGCCTTGTGATTTACGACCTGAGCGATGACCAGCGGGACAAGCGGCTTACCAATCTGCGTATTACCGAGGACGTGCGCGCGGCGCTGAAGGAAAACCGCCTGGTCTTCGCCTATCAGCCGGTGGTGGCGGCAGCCACCGGAAAAACGGCCTATCACGAATGCCTGTTACGCCTGCGCGAATCCGACGGCAGTCTGGTTTCCGCCGGCGGCTTTATCCCCGTCATCGAGCAAATGGGGCTGGCCCGGCTCATCGACCGCCATGTTCTCGAAATGACCATCTCCGACCTTGTCCGGCATCCCGCCCACCGGCTGGCCATGAACATTTCCGGCATAACGGCGGCCGACCAGCCTTGGCTGCGTTCACTGGTGGCCCAGCTCAAGGGCCGGCCCGAACTCGCCGAACGGCTCAATATCGAAATCACCGAAACCGCCGCCATGCAGGATATCGAGGAATCGGCGCGCTTCATCACGGCGCTGCGCGATCTCGGCTGTCATGTGTCACTGGATGATTTCGGCGCCGGTTACACCTCGTTCCACCACCTCAAATCCCTGCCGGTGGACGTGCTCAAGATCGACGGCTCCTTTATCCAGGG